>JACSRI010000164.1 GCA_014879845.1 Opitutaceae bacterium | reverse complement strand
GGCCAGCGACTCGTTTGTGCTCACGGTCAGTGCCGTGAACGATACACCGACGATCAGCAACATCGCGGACCGCACGATCGGCCAGGACACCGGCACGGGTTCCATCGCCTTCACGATTGGCGACGTCGAGACTTCCACCTCGAGCCTCTCGCTCACGGCGAGTTCCTCGAATACATCGCTCGTCTCGAATGCCTCGATCGCTTTTGGTGGTTCCGGTGCGAATCGCACGGTCGCGATTACTCCGGCCGCGGGCCAGAGTGGCACGACCACCATCACGGTGACGGTGAGCGATGGCACGGCCTCGGCCTCCGACACGTTTGTGCTGACGGTGTCTTCCACTGACGTCGCACCGACCATCACGAGCCAGCCAGCTTCAGTCACGGTGGTTGCGGGCGCGTCCGCGTCGTTCTCAGTGGCCGCGACGGGTTCGCCGGCTCCGGCCTACCAGTGGCGACTCAATGGGGCAGCCATCGCGGGAGCGACAGGTTCGAGTTATGCGGTCAGCGGCGCCCAGGTGTCTCATGCGGGCACCTACACGGTTGTGGTCAGCAACGCCGCCGGCAGCGTGACCAGCGCCGGTGCCACCCTCACGGTGAACGATGCCATCGCCATCATCGCTCAGCCGGAAAGCCAGACGATCGCCAAGGGAACCAAGGCGACGCTTTCGGTGACCGCCACGGGTTCCGGGCTGGGCTATCAATGGTTTGCCGGCGAGGCGGGTGACGTGACTGCGCCGATCACCGGCGCGACTTCCGCGGCCTACACGACGCCAAAGCTCTCGACGACCAAGGGATATTGGGTGCGCGTGTCCGGAGCCGGCCAGTCGGTCGACAGCGTGACCGCGCTCGTTTCCGTCGTCGATGCGCCGCGCACGGGTTCCGGTTCGGTCAAGCGTGGCAACAGGGCCACCGAGGCCGCCCCCGTTCTTTCGGCCAGCACGGCGGCTGACGGCACCTTTGCAGTCATGATCGGCCAGGACGGGACGCTCCAGATGCTCGCGATCGATGCGGCTTCGGGTGTGCTGATCGATGCGGGCGGTGTGCCGGTCGACGATGCGGGCAACTTCTCGTTCCCGGCCGCGGGTCTCGGCACCGTCACGGGCCAGGTCGCCGGCAGCCTCGTCAGCGGTTCCGTCGTCGGGACGGATATCACCTTCTCGGGTACGATCGCCGCCGTCGATGGCTCGACCCAGAATCTCGCCGGTTGGTACAACGGCGTGGTCGTGAACTCTTCGAACGACGAGGTGATCGTCGTCGTGGGCGCCGACGGCACCGCGTTCGTCCTCGCCTACACGGCGGGTTCGGCGGCCGGTGGCCTGTTCCTCGTCGACACCAGCGGCGCGGTCAACGTGACGCTGCCCGATGGGCGTGCGCTCAACCTTTCGATCAGCGGGGCCTCGGGTCGCATGAGCGGTACGACGGTCGCCGCGGGCAGGACCGACAAGGTCAGCGGCAATCGCGCAGGCGATGCGCTCGAGAAGCGTCTGGTCAATACTTCGGTGCGCGCTCAGGTGCGCTCGGGCGACGGTCTGATGGTGGCGGGTTTTGTGGTCAGCGGCACGGGCAACAAGCGCGTGCTCATCCGCGCGGTCGGCCCGACCCTTGCCAACTTCGGCCTCTCCGGCGTGCTGGCCAATCCGGTCGTCGCCCTGTTCCGCCAGGGCGAAACGACCGCCCTGGCGCGCAACGACGACTGGAGCAGCGCGGCCAACGCCGCCGATGTCGCCGCAACGGCCTCCGCGGTAGGCGCGTTCCGCCTGGCCTCCGGCAGCAAGGACGCGGCCCTCCTCGTCGACCTGCCGGCGGGCAACTACACCGCGCAGGTCAGCGGCGCCAGCGGCGAGACGGGCATGGCCCTCGTGGAGGTGTATGATGTCGATTCCGGCGGCGCGCTCCCGACCAATCTCGCCAACATCTCGATGCGCGGCATCGCCGGGAATGGCGACGACCTCGTGATCGCTGGATTTGTCGTCACAGGCAACGCGCCCAAGCAGGTGCTGATTCGCGCCGTGGGCCCGGAACTCTCCAGGTTCGGCCTCGCGGGCGTGGCCGCGGATCCGTACCTGACGATCTTCTCACGCATGGATGGAAAGGAAGTGCAGATTGCGACCAACAACGACTGGGGAGTCGATGCCGCGGCGGTTTCCGTCGCCGGTGATCAAGTTGGGGCGTTCAAGCTCGCTTCGGGCTCCAAGAGTTCCGCGATGGTCATCTGGCTCGAGCCGGGTGTCTATACGGCCCAGGCGTCGAGCAACATCGGCTCCAGCGGCGTGGCCATCGTCGAGGTCTACGAAGTACAGTAAGTGGACTTCGGCGTATCACGCCGACGGATGCCGTGCCGGCGGGGCGAGCGATCGCCCCGCCGGCAGCGTTTTTCGAAACAGCAGCGGGGCCGGCGCGTCGCGCCGGCCCCGCCTCGGGAATCAATCCCTGCCGCGCGCGGCCTCAGGGCAGTTTGGCGTCGAGCACCTTCTGGGTTTGTTCCTTGCGGAATGCGGCGAGCTTCTCGGCCAGACTCGCGTCCGTGAGCGCGAGCATCGCGATGGCGAAGAGCGCTGCGTTGATCGCGCCGGGCTTGCCGATTGCGAAGGTCGCGACCGGGATGCCGCCGGGCATCTGCACGGTCGAGAGCAGCGAGTCGATGCCCTTGAGGGTCGACTCGATGGGCACGCCGAGCACGGGCAGGTCGGTTTGTGCCGCGGTGACACCCGCGAGATGGGCGGCTGCGCCGGCGCCGGCGATGATGCAACGCAGGCCGCGCGCGCGCGCGCCGCGCGCATAGTCGCTGAGGCGGTCGGGGGCGCGATGTGCGCTGATCACGTGCCGTTCGCAGGCCACGCCGAAACGTTCGAGCGTCTCGGTCGCGTGCCGCATCGTTTCCCAGTCGGACGTGCTGCCCATGATCACGCCCACGACGGGCGTGGTGGAGGAGGTCGAGGTTTGCATGAGAGAGTGTGTGCGCGCAGGCGTGGTCGGTGCCGTTGGTGCCAGGTGGTCCTAGGCGAGGACACGCGTGAGCAGTGTTCATGCTTTCGAGGTCGATCAGGCGAGCAACTTGTGCGGAAAGACGGCCAATCGCGGCCGCAGGCGCTCCTTGACACTCCCTCGTAAAGGCCGCTTGCTTCCGGCTTTCCCAATTCCTATGGCCGACAAATCCCAAAAATGGCCGGAGAACGTCGCCGGCAAGTTCTACGTCGACAACCAGTGTATTGATTGTGACCTGTGCCGTGAGACTGCTCCTGGGTTCTTCACGCGCAACGACGATGGCGGCTACACCTACGTGAGCGCGCAGCCGCAGACCGACGAGGATGCGAAGCTTTGCATGGAGGCTCTCGAAGGCTGCCCGGTCGAGGCGATCGGCAACGACGGCGACGAGTAGTCTCGGACGCGATCTTCGGATCGCGCGATCCGCTCCTGCATGACCGTCGAATCGACGCTCGTGGGGGCGCCTATTGCAGATGAGAAAAGGCGGCCGGTGGGCCGCCTTTTTCGTTGAGTGTGCGGCAGGCTCCCACGCCTGCGAAGCCGCGTCATGGCGGTGGCCTCCCTATTGCCCGCGTCAGACTCGTGAAGGGCCGGCAGCCTGAGGTCGGCTCAGCTGCGTGCGGCGCGCGCGGCCACGGCTATCAGGGCGACGAGCAGGATCACGGGCGAAAGGAGGATGATCGCCGGGATGAGGAAGGGAATCATCGCGACCGCGCCGACGAGCAGCCCGAGCGCGCCGCAGGCGAGGCCGAAGAGAGTACCGAGGATCGAGGCGATCACACCGAAGGTCGCGCCGACCAAACCTCCGACCAGACCCAGCCCAGCGAACGGTCCGTGACACAGGGCGTAGAGGGCCAGGACGATGGCGGCGAAAACGAGAGCGAAGCGCGCGAATGGAGTCATGGATGGATGGTGCTGTGCAGAAGAGAAAACAGCAGCTGCCCGCGAAGTTGCAGAAAAGGAGTCGGGGATTTCGGGGTTAATGTTAATGTAATAGCTACTCATAATAACAAAAACATCGACACCCCGGCCTCCCGCGACTTTTTCCCCAGGCATGGAACGCGGACGTTCTTCTCCTCCTTCATCGATCGTGGCGGCGGCTGCCGGACTGCTCTGCCTCTCCTGCGTCGGCTTGGCGCAGGAGGCGGCCCCTGCGGCGGAGATCAGTTCGAGCGACACCGTCGCGTTGCCTGAGTTTGTTCTGGCTGAGAATCGTGTGGCTAACCAAGTGCCCGCGTCGAGCTACGCGACCCCGGTTTCGTTTCTCCGATTCGAGCCCCAAATCGATCTCCAGACGCGCAACTTCGGCGAGGCCCAGGGAGATATCGCGATCCGCGGTGGCATCTTCGAAGGCACGGCCGTGCAGATCGGCGGTCTGACGGTTTTTGACCCTCAAACCGGGCACTATGCGGCTGAGTTGCCGGTGCCCTCCGGCATGCTGGCTGCGCCGACGATCCAGACGGGTGCGGATCATGCCTTTGGGTCCATGCAGGCAGCGGTGGGCACCGTGGGCTACGCCTGGCGGCGAATCGAAGCTGGCGGAGAGGCTTCGCTCGCCTTTGGCAGTGGTGACCTGAACCGCCAGTCGATCTATGCCGGCGAAGTCGTGGTGGACGACCCGGAGCGTGATCGACATGTCGCCGTCGATGCCTCGTGGGCACGATCGGAGGCCGACGGCACGGTCGAACACGGGGACCATGAGTTCCAGCGTGTGGCCGCCCGCATCCAGGTGACTTCCGGTTTTGGCGAGACCGAGTTGTTTGGCGGGTATCAGGACAAGTTCTTCGGCTGGCCCAATCTCTACACGCCGTTTGGCGTGGCCGAAACCGAGCACCTGGAGACGACGCTCCTTATGCTCTCCCACCGTCAGCAGGTCGGCGATGGCAGCATCGAGGCCGGGCTGCACTACCGTCGCAACAAGGACGACTACGAATTCGACCGCTTTCGCCCGGGCCTCTTCAACCCCTACCGTCATGAGACCGATGCCGGCGGCGGCTTCGTGCACTACCGCGCGGGCTTCGGAGTCTGGCGCGTCGAGATGCGGGGCGAGGCCGTGGCCGATGCACTGGAGTCCACCGCGCTGACCTACGGTCGGTTCATGTCGCGTTCGTATTGGAAACTCGCGGCTGCGGCCGAACGCGACTTCGAGTCTGAGGCTGGCTGGATCACGACCCGTTTGGGTGCGACTGTCGACGATACCAACCGGGACGGGTCTGCAGTCTCACCGGTCGCACGTGTGTCGTGGACACCGACCGGGGAGATCGGCGGCGCCACGCCGCGCGTGTATGTCGAGTACAGCGCCGCCACCCGTGTGCCCGGTTATACCGCGCTCAACTCCAGTCCGGCGGGCGGGCTCTTCCGGGGCAACGCCGACCTCGGTCGCGAGACCAGCCGCAACGCCGAGATCGGCTCCGAACTACGCGGGCAGGCCTGGAGCGCTCGCCTCGCGCTCTTCGTGCGCCACGACGACCCGATGGTCGACTGGACCTTCACCGCCGCAGCGCCGAATGCACGTACCGCACGCGAGGTCGAGATCGACATGACGGGCCTCGAGGTCATTGGATCTCGGACCTTCGGCTCGTTCGACTTGGTCGCGAGCTACGCGTATCTGCACAAGGATGCCGACTACGGCGCCGCCCTGGTTGACGCGAGTTTTTACGCGCTCAATTTCCCCGAGCATCGGGCCACGCTCGCCGTGATCGCCCGTCTCGGCGGCGGGCTCGAACTGCGCTGCGACAACGAGTATCGCATGCAGGAAGAAAACCTCCTCCGCACGATCGGCGGCGACGAGGCATTTCTCACGTCGCTTGGTCTGGTGTGGGTGATTCCCCACTACGACTCAGTCGAGCTATCGCTCGTCGTGGACAATCTCTGGGACGACGATTTTCAGGAACTTCCCGCCGTGCCCGCCGCGGGGCGGCAGGTCACGGCCGGTGTGACCTGGCGGTGGTGAGTGGGGCTTGTCCGGCGGCGGGAGATGCGCGGGGCCGGTCGCCTCACGCCTTCCCCGCGGCGCGCTGCGTCTCGTAGAGCGTGCGGTAGAGATCGTTGGCCGCGTGCAGGGTCGCATGGTCGCCGCTCGCGACGATGCGACCGCCCTGGAAAACGAGGATCTTCGTCGCATCGCGGATCGTGCTGAAACGGTGGGCGATGATGAGGACGGTCTTGCCGACCATGAGGCGTGAGAGCGCCTGCTGGATCTGTTCCTCCGTGCGGGCATCGAGCGCGGATGTCGCTTCGTCGAGGATGAGGATCGGTGCGTTGCGCAGGAACGCGCGGGCGAGGGCGAGTCGCTGGCGCTGGCCGCCGGAGAGTGACTGGCCGCGCTCGCCGATCACGGTGTCGTAGCCGTGCTCCTTCTCGAGGATGAAATCGTGCGCGAATGCGTCCTTCGCCGCCTGCTCGATCTCGGCCCGCGAGGCGTCGGGCCGGCTGAGCAGGAGATTGTTCGCGATCGTGTCGTTGAAGAGCACGGGTTCCTGCGAGACGATGGCGATGTTGCGCCGCAGGTCGGCCAGCCGCATGGCGCGCACGTCGATGCCGTCGATCGTCACGCGCCCTTCCGTGGCGTCGTAGAAGCGCGGCACGAGGTTGGCGAACGTCGACTTGCCCGCGCCGGTCGGTCCGACGAGCGCGCAGACCGTGCCCCGCGGGATGCGCACGTCCACGCTGGAGAGCGCGGGCGTGTCCGGGCCGTAGTGGAAGGTCACGTCCTCGAAGGCGAGGTCGCCGCGCAGCTTGGTCACGGCGACCGGCTGGGCGGGATCCGCGATGTCGACCGGCTCGTTGAAGACAACCTCGAGGCGGTCAAGCGCGGCCGAGCCGCGCTTGAGCTCGGTGTTGACCATGCCGAGCTTCTTGATCGGGTCGTAGCACATGAACAACGCGCCGACCACCGGGATGAACGCCTCGAGCGCCACGCCGACCCGGTAGGCGTAGATGAACGTGATCGAGACGCCGAGGGCCGAGACGAACTCGATCATCGGATTGAGGGCGCGCTGGTATTTGACCACCTTCATCTGCGCCTTGATCAAGGCGCGCGTGGTCGTCGAGAACCGCCGGGCCTCGTAGTCCTCGAGGCCGAAGGCGCGCACTTCGCGGATGGCCGAGAGGTTTTCGCTCATGCGGCCGCTGAGCGAGCCGAGTTCCTCCTGCACGCGCGCGGCGCGCCGGACGATCTTCTTGCCGATGAAGCGTATCGGCAGCACGCACACAGGCACGACCGCCAGGCTGGCCAGCACCATCGCCACACCCTGCTCACGGAATGCGAGGTAGGCCACGGCCGAGATCGCGAAGACGAGCGTGGCGGGCTGCTTGATCAGGTCGTTGGTCACGTTGACCAGCGCGACCTGGAGCTGGCTGGTGTCGGCGATGCCGCGCGAGATGAGATCGCCGGTGGAGCGCTTCTGGAAGAACGCCAGCGGCAGCACCTGGAGTTTCTTGAAGTAGTCGAGGCGTATGGCCTCGAGCACCCGCGTGCCGGCGTACTGCAGCAGATAGACGTTGGCGTAGTCGGCGATGCCGCGGAGGAGGAAGACCATCGGCAGCCACGCCGCCACCAGCGCGATCTGCCAGCCCGTCAATGCCACCGGGGCGGCCGCGTCGGCCGAGGCAAACACCTTCGGGAAGACGTAGTTGAGCATCAGCGGCAGGCCGGCGCCGCTGCTCGCACCGTAGAAGATGCCGCACAGGATGCTGAGGACCAGCGGCACCTTCACCTGGCGCAGGTAGCGATGATACGGACGAAAGCGGTGCATCGGGTTGTCGCGGCCCAGCTCAGTCCTTCGAGGCGCGCACG
The DNA here is from genome assembly GCA_014879845.1 of Opitutaceae bacterium. GTDB lineage: Bacteria > Verrucomicrobiota > Verrucomicrobiia > Opitutales > Opitutaceae > JAEWQP01. The sequence goes on along the minus strand of JACSRI010000164.1, from coordinate 76,042 downwards.
TCGAGCGCATCGCGCAGGCCGTCGCCGAGGAAGTTGAGCGAGAAGAGCGTGAGCGAGAAGAGCGTGCCCGGGAAGAGGAGCAGCCACGGGTACTCCTCCATCTTGTCGGCGCCGTCCTTGATGAGCGAACCCCACGACGTCATGGGTGGCTGGATGCCGAGGCCGAGAAAGCTCAGGAACGCCTCCAGCAGCATAACCGACGGGATCGTGAGCGTCGTGTAGACGATGACCGGCCCGAGCACGTTGGGCAGAATGTGGCGGAAGATGATGCGCGCGCGACTGAAGCCGAGCGTGATGGCCGCCTCGACAAACTCCTGGCGCCGCAGCGCCATGACCTGGCCGCGCACGATGCGCGCCATGGTCAGCCACGAGACCGCGCCGATCGCCGCGAAGAGCACGAGCATGTTCCAGGTCGCGCCGAGGTTGTACTCCTTGGCGACGGCGTCGGTCAGCACGAGCAGGAGGATCACGAAGATGACGAATGGCAGCGAGTAGATGATCTCGACGATGCGCATCATCAGGGCGTCGAGCTTGCCGCCCTGGAACCCTGCGACCGCGCCCCAGACGACGCCGATCGTGAGCGAGACGAGCGTCGCGCACAGGCCGACGCCGAGCGAGATGCGCCCGCCGTAGAGTGTGCGCACGAAGAGGTCGCGTCCCTGGATATCGGTCCCGAACCAGTGCTGCAGGCTCGGCGCCTCGTTCGGCCGCTCGAAGCTGCCGTCGCCCTGGTAGCTGTGCCCGGAGAACCACGGCCCGACGACGCACACGAGCACGAGCGCGAGCAGGAAGGCGCCGCCGGCCACGGCGAGGCGATTGCGCCGGAGGCGGCGCCAGGCGTCGTGCCAGAGCGACGAAGGCCGCCCGGTTTCGGGCGCGGCTTCGTCGGTCTTTGTGCAGGCGGCGTGCGTCATGGCGGGGCGGAGGCTAGTGCGCCTGGCGCATGCGCGGATTGAGCCAGACCGCGACGATGTCCACGAGCAGGTTGAAGCTGATGATCAGCACAGCGAAGAGCAGCACCGTGCCGGTCACGAGGGGGTAGTCGCGGTTGGCGGCGGAGTTGATGAACTCCCGTCCGAGGCCGGGCACCTGAAAGATCGTCTCCACGACAAACGAGCCGCTGACGATGCCGGCGAGTGCCGGGCCGAGGTAGGACACGACCGGGAGCAGGCCGCCCCGGAGCGCGTGGCGGAGGACCACGCGCCACTCGCTCGCGCCTTTCGCGCGGGCCGTGCGGATGAAATCCTGGGCGAGGATCTCGCGCATGCCGCCGCGCGTGAGCCGGGCGATGTAGGCCGCGTAGACGAACCCGAGCGTGAGCGCCGGCAATACGCGGTCGGCCGGCTCGTACCAGCCCGAGGCCCGGAACCAGCCGAGGTAGACGGCGAAGACGAGCACGAGCAGCGGGCCGATCACGAACGTGGGCATGCAGATGCCCGCCATCGAGATGGCCGAGGGCACGTAGTCGCCCCAGCTGTTGGGCCGGAGCGAGGCAACCACCCCCGAAGTCAGGCCGAGGGCGAGCGCGATGAGCAGGGCCCACACGCCCAGTTCGAGCGACACGGGAAGGCGCTGCGCGATGATCTCGTTGACCGTGCGTGTCGGGTGCTTGAGCGAGGGGCCGAAATCCATGCCGAAGCCCGCCTTCAGGTCGATCTGGCCGTCGACGAAGAGCTGCGTCGGCCGGAAGGCCTTGGGCAGGATGCCGGCCATGTAGCCGAGATACTGCCGCGGCAGCGGGTCGTTGAGGTGGTAGTAGTCGTTGAGGTTTTTCAGCGCCTCGGGACTCATCGACTTTTCAGCTGCGAACGGACCGCCGGGCACGGCGCGCAGCATGAAGAAGGTGGCGGTGACCAGGACGAGCAGCGTTGGGATCGCCTGGAGGAACCGCGAGACGATGAATCGGACCACGGTCGGTGGATGTTGGGTCGGGCCGGAGGGGTGTCGAGTGGAGAGTGCCTGCGGGTGAGGAGACCGTCGCGTGCGGCCCCGAGGGCCCGGCGGAATGACGCGGACGCCTTGGCGAGTCGTCGCTACCTCTTCCGCAGCACGACCACGACATCCTCCTGCGAGTCGTCGAGCGCGCGCGGCGCATCGATGTCGTGGGAGAAGTCGTAGCACGCGATCGGCTCCAGCGCCGGCGACCGCGCCAACAGTGCCTCGAACTCCGCGGCGTCGTAGGTGCGCACCGGCCAGTTTGTCTCCAGGCGTTCGACTCCGCGAACGCCGCGGCGGCGCACGGTGAGTCGGTTGCGCAGCGACTCCAGGCGCGTCACACGGTCGGCCGGTCGCGTGATCACCTCGCTGCGCACCCGCAGGCCGTCAGCTGCGCCGTGCCAGACCTCGCGGTCGGTGGAGCGCCGTCCATACGGTGTGAGATGGATGCCGATCACGCACAACCCGCCACGCACGAGCACCCGCGCGACACGCTCGAGGTGCGCGTGCGCGTGCTCCTCGGTCAGCAGGTACTTGAAGGTGCTGAGCAGGCAGAAGGAGAGGTCGAATGGTCCGCGCAGGCGAAACGCCTCCATGCGGTCCTCCACGATCCGGAGGCGCCGGCGCACGGCGACCGGCTCGGCCTTGGCGCGATGCCGGCCGTAGGCGACCATCTCCGGACTGAGATCAAATCCGACGGCGCGATGGCCGCGGCGCGCGAGTTCGATGAGGAGCCGTCCGGTGCCGCAGGCCGGCTCGAGGATGCGCGCGGGTTTGCCGCGTGCGACCGCGCCGCGACCGTGGTGGGCCAGCACCGCCTCGAGAAAATCCGCCTCCGTCGGCGTGTCGCCGTTGTAGACCGTGTCGTAGTAGAGCGGAAAACGGTACCAGTCGGTCTGGGTGAAGTCGGGCATGCGTCGGTGCGGTGCGTGGCGCGTGGGACGGTGGACGCGAGGTTGTGCCGGTGGTCGGGCGGGGAGGGCAAGGGGGAACGCGTGGTGCGCCTTTCCCCTTGGCAGCCGTGCGGCGGCTCGCACGCTTTCGGCCCGTGGCTCGCAAGCAACGCTCCCTCGACCGCGTGCTCGGGCGGGTGGACAACCTCGACCCGGTCAACCTCGCCAACCTCGTGCAGCGCCTCGCGCGCGAGCGAGGTTTCTTCGAGGCCATCTTCGATGCCGTGCGCGAGGGCGTGCTCGTGGTCAACGCGAAGGGAGTTATCGAATACGCCAACGACGCCGCGTGCCGCATGGTCGGTCTCAAGGATCAGGAACTCGGCCGCGCCTCCCTCTGGCGCCTCGTGCCGGGCCTGCGCCAGTCGCTCGACCTCGCGACCGGGGAGGGCCTGACCGGCCGCGGCGCCGTGTCCCGCGAGATCGAGCTGAATTACCCGGAGTACCGCGTCGTCCGCCTCTACATCGTGCCGTTTCACGACACGCCGGACGACGGCGTGGTCATGGAGGCCACGCGCTTCGCCGTCATCCTGAGCGACGTGACGCAGGAGATGGCGACGACGCAGCAGCGCATCGAGAGCGAGAAGGTGAACTCCATCCTGCTCCTCGCGGCCGGCGTGGCGCACGAGATCGGCAACCCGCTCAACTCGCTCACCATCCATCTCCAACTCATGCGCCGCCAGATCGGGCGGGCGTCAAAGACGCCCGGGCTCGACAAGGTCGCACAGTCCCTCGAGGTCTGCCAGAACGAGGTGCAACGGCTCGATGGCATCATCCAGAATTTCCTCGATGCGATCCGTCCGCGCCCGCCGGATTTTTCCGACGTGGACCTCGTGGAGACGCTCGAGGAGGTGCTCGCCGTGCAGGGGCACGAACTGCAGGACCGCGAACTCACGGTCGAGGTCGAGGTCGACGCCGGTCACCCCGTGGTGAAGGCCGATCGCAACCAGGTGAAGCAGGTCTTCTTCAACGTGATCAAGAACGCCGCCGAGGCCATGCAGGCGGGCGGCCGGCTCACGATCAAGTCGCGAGGCGACGACGACTACGTGGTCTTCCAGGTCGGCGACACCGGCAAGGGCATCCCGCAGGACGACATGCCGCGGCTCTTCCAGCCCTTTCACACCACGAAGAAGGGCGGCCACGGTCTCGGCCTCATGATCATCCAGCGCATCATGCGCGACCACGGCGGCCAGATCGGCATCGACAGCCGCGAGGGTGTGGGGACGGTCGTGACCCTGCGGTTCCCGCGCAAGGACCGCCGCGTGCGGCTGTTGCAGCGGTAGGACGCGCGGCCTGCGTTCGGATGGCGCGTCGGCGCCGACGCGAGTCCGACGTGACCGTGCGTGTTTCGCACCCGGCGCCCGGCGGGCCCCAGCACGCGCGCGCAGGCCCCAAGCTGGATGTCATCCAATAGATGACAATCGCTGGCCCGCCGCGGGCGCGGCATTGTCAACTCTTGGATGACAATGGAACGGGGACGTGGGAGCAGGGAGGGGCGGCGGCTTTTTTGTCGCGCCAGCAGCGGGCGCTCGCACGGTTGTCGTCGTGGCTTCGCCGAAAACCCTGACTGTCGTCATTCCCTGCTACAACGAGCGCCAGACGATCCGCAGCATCGTCGACGCCGTGCGCGCCGCGCCGGCCGCCGGGCTCGAGAAGGAGATCATTGTCGTCAACGACTGCTCCAGGGACGGCACGCGCGAGGTGCTGGAGACGGAGATCGCGCCGCTCGTCAGCCGCATCATCCACCACGAGGTGAACCAGGGCAAGGGCGCGGCGCTGCGCACGGGGTTCGCTGCGGCGACGGGCGACATCGTGATCGTGCAGGATGCCGACCTCGAGTACGACCCGAACGAATACCCGAAGCTCGTGCGCCCGATCGTGGAGGGCAAGGCCGACGTCGTCTTCGGTTCGCGCTTCATGGGCGGCGAGCCGCACCGCGTCGTCTACTTCTGGCACATGGTCGGCAACAAGCTGCTCACGCTCTTCTCCAACATGTGCACGAACATCAACCTCACGGACATGGAGACATGCTACAAGGTCTTCCGCCGCGAAGTGCTCCAGCGCATCACGATCCAGGAGAATCGCTTCGGATTCGAGCCGGAGATCACGGCCAAGGTCTCGCGGCTCGACTGCGTGATCTACGAAGTGGGCATTTCCTACTACGGTCGCACCTACGCCGAGGGGAAGAAGATCGGCTGGCGCGACGGGTTCCGCGCGCTGTATGCGATCGTAAAATACGGGTTCTTCGTGCGCGCCGGCGCGCCGGCGGCGAAGGGCGAGTGAGGTGGTGAGGCCTCGCCGAGGCCTCCGTGCTGGATGCTCAGGGAGACGCGAGTCGCCCGCGGACGCCTCGGCGAGGCGTCCCTGCCTGGGTCACGGAGGTGCTTCCGATCAGCCCGTCACCCCTTGTATCCGTTCGGATGATCGCGGTGCCAGCGCCAGGCCGTCTCGACGATCGCCTCGATCGTGTCGAACTTCACCTTCCAGCCGAGTTCGGCCTTCGCCTTGGTCGAGTCGGCGTAGAGGGAGGGCGGATCGCCGGCGCGGCGCGGGCCGAACTTCACCGGTACCTTGCGGCCGGTGACCTTCTCGACGGCGTCGATGATCTCGCGCACCGAGGTGGGCTTGCCAGTGCCGAGGTTGTAGAAGAGCGACGTGCCCGGCTTGTCGAGCTTGTCGAAGACGGCGATGTGCGCGCGGCTGAGGTCGTCGACGTGGACGTAGTCGCGCAGGCAGGTGCCGTCGGGCGTCGGGTAGTCGGTGCCGAAGATCGAGAGTTCCTTCGTGCGTCCCTGCACGGCGTAGATCGCGAGCGGGATGAGGTGCGACTCGGGATCATGGTCCTCACCGATCGAGCCGTCCTCGGCCGCACCGGCGGCGTTGAAGTAGCGGAAGGCGGCGAAGCTCAGGCCGTGCGCGTGGGCGAGCGCCTTGAGCGCGTGCTCCATGTCGAGCTTGGTCTGCCCGTAGGGGTTGATCGGGCTCTGTGGGGTGGTTTCGGTGATCGGGAGCGAGGCCGGCACGCCGAAGGTCGCGCAGGTCGAGGAGAAGACGAACTTGCGCACGCCCACCTTGAGCATCGTGCGCAGGAGGTGGTAGGTCGCGACGCAGTTGTTGAAGTAGTATTTCAGCGGGTCGTTGACCGATTCGCCGACGTAGGCGAAGGCCGCGAAGTGCATGACCAGGTCGATCGATTCCTTACGCAGGACCATGGCGACGGCGTCTTCGTTGCCGAGGTCGGCCTCGTAGAGCGGCACGCCGGGAGGCAGGGCGCCCTTGTGGCCGAAGACCAGGTTGTCGAGCACCACGGGCCGATGCCCGGCGGCGATCAGTTGGCGAACGCAATGACTGCCGATGTAGCCGGCACCACCCACGACGAGGACGTTCATGCGCGCTCGGTGTATTGGTTTGACCTCGCCTCAGGCCAACCAAAAGTTCGCCGCTTTCGTCGCTTCCCGCAGGCATCTGCACATGGCCGCACGCACGCCGCTCAGTCGCATCGTCATCACCGGAGTCGGGCTCACCGCCCCGAACGGCAACACGCTGGCTGAATTTCGCGCCAACCTGTTGGCCGGCAAGGCCGGCGGCGAGTTTATCGACATGCGCTACATGGGCCGAGTGCCCGCGGGCGTCTGCCATTTCGACACGCTGAAATACCAGAAGCGCAAGGAGGTCCGCGTCGGCACGCGCGCCGGTTCGATCTCGATCTACTGCGCGCGCGAGGCGATCGCCGACAGCAAGCTCGCCTGGGACTTGATCGACAAGACGCGCGTCGGCATCTACGTCGGCACGACCGAACACGGCAACGTCGAGACGGAAAACGAGATCTACAACATCTCGCAGTTCAAGTACGACACCAAGTTCTGGTCGCACTACCACAACCCGCGTACGGTCTCCAATAACCCCGCCGGCGAGGCGTCGCTCAACCTCGGGGTGACCGGCCCGGCCTACGCCGTGGGCGCGGCCTGCGCGGCCGGCAATCTCGGTATCATTCACGGCGCACAGATGCTCCAGCTCGGCGAAATCGACATCGCGATCGGCGGGGGCGTTTCCGAGAGCATCCACACCTTCGGCATCTTCGCTGGCTTCAAGAGCCAGGGGGCACTTGCCACGCACGAGGATCCGACCAAGGCCAGCCGGCCCTTCGACAAGGCGCGCAACGGCATCATGGTCTCCGAGGGCGGCTGCCTCTACGTGCTCGAGCGTCTCGAGGACGCGAAGGCGCGCGGGGCGAAGATCTACGGCGAGGTCGCCGGATGGTGCGTGAACTCGGACGCGACCGACTACGTGCTCCCCAACCCCGAGCGGCAGGGCCAGTGCATGCGCGCGGCGCTCGCGCGGGCCGGCCTGCGCGCGCAGGACATCCACATCGTCAACACGCACGCCACCGCCACGCCCCAGGGCGACATCCAGGAGTGCCAGGCCGTAGGGGAGGTGTTTCGCGACTGCCCGGACACCTACATCAACGGCACCAAGGGTTACATCGGCCACACCATGGGTGCGGCGGGAGCGCTTGAGTTGGCCGGGAATTTGCCGTCGTTTGAGGACCGGATCGTGCACCCGACCATCAACGTCACGGAGCTCGATCCGGCCTGCGCATTGCCGAACCTCGTTGTCAATCAGCCGGTTCAGGTAAAACAGGTTGACGCCATCCTGAACAACTCGTTCGGTATGCTCGGCATCAATTCCGCTCTCATCATCCGACGCTACGCTGACTAAGAACACATCGAATCACCGACCGACAGTATGACCTCAGAGGAATGCAAGAAGCTGGTCCTGGACATCATCGCCGACATCGCGCCGGACGAGGACCTCACCAACATCAAGTCCGACGTCAGGCTCCGCGACCAGCTGCAGCTCGATTCGATGGACTTCCTCGATATCGTCATGGAGCTGCGCAAGCGCCACGGCATCGAGGTGCCTGAGGCCGACTACATGCAGCTCGCCTCGCTCGACAGCTGCGCGGCCTACCTCGTGCCGAAGTTCAACGCCGCGGGCGTGAAGGCCTGAGCGCGGGCCGGCGAGTCGCCGATCCACGAAAACATCCGCACGACCGGAAATCTCATTTGGCGGCCGGAGGCGTGTGCGCTTCCGGCCTTTTTATTTTGGTCGGGCGTCGCGTGAATCAGAAGTGGGCCACAAAGATCCCTGAGGTGGCACAGAGATCACAGAGTCGGAGCACCTGACTGAATGGTATCTTTCGGCCCGAGTTCGCCAATCCCTCTGTGAAACTCCGCTGGAAACTCCGTGACCTCAGTGACAACTCCGTTAGCGGTCGTGCGAATGATGTGCAGCAACTGGAGTAGGAGCCGGAGCCCAGCATGAGTTGCCACCATGCCTGAACACTACGACGTCGCGATCATCGGTGCGGGGATGTCGGGCCTGGCGGCCGGCATCCGGCTGGCGTATTTCGGCAAGCGCGTGTGCCTCTTCGAGCGCCACAACGCTCCCGGCGGCCTGAACAGTTTCTACAGCATTGACGGACGCCGCTACGACGTGGGCCTGCATGCCATGACCAACTTCGTGCCGCCCACGGTCAAGGGCACGCCGCTCGGCCGCATCCTGCGTCAGCTGCGCATCGAGCGCGAGGAGCTCGACCTTTGCCCGCAGTTCGGCTCGCGCGTCGCCTTTCCCGGGCGCGATCTGCGTTTCACCAACGACCCCGCGGTGCTCGAGGCCGAGGTGGCGCGGGAGTTCCCCCATCAGGTCGACGGCTATCGGGCGCTCATCGCGGCGATCAAGGCCTACGATGACAACCGCCTCGATCCGCCCAAGGAGTCGGCGCGCGCGTTCATCGCCGCGCATATCAGCGATCCGGTGCTCACCGACATGCTGCTATGCCCGATCATGTTTTACGGCAGCGCGCAGGAGCACGACATGGAGCTGCTGCAGTTCGTCATCATGGCGAAGTCGATTTTCCTCGAGGGATTCGCCCGGCCGCTGGAGGGCGTGCGCCGGATCATCCGCGTGCTCCTCGATCGCTACCGCGCGGCCGGCGGCGAACGTCGGATGAAATGCGGCGTGCAGCGCATCGTGCCGACGGCGGACGGCCGGGTGGACCGCCTGATCCTCGACGACGGCAGCGAAGTCACGGCGGATCATGTGCTTTCGTCGGTGGGCCTGCCGGAGACACGACTGCTCTGCGGCGAGGCCCCCGGTCCGGCCATCGAGGAGAATACCGGCCGCCTCGGATTCGTCGAAACCATCAGCGTGCACAAGACATCACCGTCGGTGTGGGGATGGGTCGATGACACCATTGTATTCTTCAACGATTCCGACCGCTTCAGCTACGAGGCCACGCGCGAGCGCGTGGATCTGCGCAGCGGGATTGTCTGCCTGCCCAACAACTTCGCCTTCGGCGAGGGCCGGGCGCTCGCGGAGGGTTTCGTGCGCATCACCTGCCTGGCCGACCCGGATTACTGGTTCGGCGCGGCCGAGCCGGAGTACCAGGCGGAGAAACACCGCTGGTTTGCCGAGATCGAGCGCAGCGCGCGACGCTTCATGCCGGCACCGACGGTCGAGCCTGCCGAGTCACGCGTGGCCGTCGACATGTTCACACCGCGCACAGTCGGGCGTTTTACCGGGCACCTGCGCGGCGCGATCTACGGTGCGCCGGTCAAGCAGCGCTCCGGTCGCACGGCGTTGGCGAATCTCTACCTCTGCGGCACCGATCAGGGGTACCTCGGCATCGTGGGCGCGCTTCTCAGTGGCATCACGATGGCCAACCTGCACATCCTTCAACCAGGCCGCTGATACGCGGTCTCTCGAACACGCATGCGCGCGCGAGGCACAAGGATCGAAGGTAGGGCGAGGCCTCTGGCCGAGCCGGCGCATGCCGGTGACGTCCGCGGCTCAGCCAGCGACCTCGCCCTGCCTTAGGCTCGCGAGCGCACCCCGTTTTGTTGCATGCCCGAAACCGATCACACCACCGAGACCGTCGACGACCGCGAGCTGCTCGCGCGCGCGCGGTCCGGCGACGAGACGGCCTTCGGCGACGTGGTGCGACTGCATTACGAATACGTCTTCCGCCTTGTCCTCTCGGTCGTGCGCAACGAGACCGACGCCCGCGACGTCTCGCAGGAGGTGTGGATCGTGATCTGGAAGAAGCTCAACACCTTCCGCGGCGACTCGAAGTTTACCACGTGGCTTCATCCCATCGCCGTGCGCAAGTCGCTCGATCACCTGCGCGGGCGCAAGCGCTGGTATGGCCGTTTCCTTCCGTTCCTCGAGAACGACGAAGGCGAGCCGATCGCCGAGCCCGCCTCCGACGCCGACACTCGAGACGATATCGAAAAAGCCGAACGCAACGCCCGGTTCGAGCGTGCCCTTGCGACGCTGCCGCCCAAGCATCGGGCCGTGCTCACGCTGCGTGAGGTCCAGGGACTTTCCTACGAGGAAATCGCGACCGCTCTCAAGTGCCGCCCCGGCACCGTGATGTCGCGGCTCTTTCACGCCCGGCGCCAATTGGCGCGCAAACTCCAGGAGATGCCATGCGACTGATCCCCATCCTCATCGCCGCCACCGCGTTCGCGCTTTCCGCGCCGTTCGTCCTGCTCGGCGACGGCAACAGCCTGCGCGACGAGACGCTCGACGCCAAGGCGCCGCAGCGCAACGTCAGCCTCAGTGCCATGCTCATCTCGGCCTCGAACGAGAAGGGCGACTCCGACCGCCGCCTTGCCGCCTATGTGCCGAACCTGAAGACCAGCCTGCGCTTCGAGTCGTTTCAACTCATCGGGCAGGCGACCGCCCGGGTGGAGATGCCGGGCAGCACGGAGATCGCGCTGCCGCAGGGACAGACGGTCAAGGTCGAGGTCGCCTACTACGGTGAAGGCAAGGTCTGGATGCGCGTGATCTGGATGGATGGCGACCGCCAGGTGATGAACGTCGTCTACACGAAGTGGGATCGCGGCAAACCCGCCGTGGCCGGCACGACCAAGGACGGGCAGAATCTCGCGCTTCTCATCACGCCGCGGTAAGCGTCGTGTGGCCGCGCGCTCGCGGGCGCCCTTGCGACGTGCCCTGCCCGGTTCGGCAGTCCGCGAGCGGATTGCCTACCCCCCCGCATCGTCGCGCGGGAAGTAGTGGTGCCACAAATACCCGAGGCCGGCGCTGCCGAACCACGTCGCCGCGGCGAGGGAACTCAGCACGAGCACGCCCAGGGCGAGGCCGATCGAGGCGTAGAGCCCGTCGTCCTCGAGGAGGGCGAGGCCGATGACGATTACCGGCACGGCCAGGGGAATGTTGGTGAAGGGAATCGGCAGCGGCAGGAGCGCGCCGCAGATCGCCACGACCACGCCGAGCGCGCGGTGCAGCCAGATGTTGCGCACGAGGCCGACCGCGCGCGGGCGGAGGATGCGTGCCGTGCGCTTCTCAATTCTTTCGCACGTGTTGGCGATCGAGGCGATTGTCGCGCGCTGCACCGTGCGCTCGAGCAGCCACTTCGGCAGCCAGGGTCGCTTGCCGAAGGAGAAGCGCAGACCGACGAAGACGAGTATCGGCCCGGTGACGACGGAGATCACCGGCAGAAAGGTGAGCAGCGCCATCACGACCATCAGCGCGGCGTGCCCGCGGCCGGCGAGATAGTCGAAGATCTCGCCCAGCGTGAAGTCGCCGTCGAAGTCGTCGGCCAGCATCGCGCGCAGGCCGTGGGAAATCCGGCCCTCCAGCCAGGGTTTCCGTGTCCGTCGCAGCCGAAGCTTCATCATACGACGGGACGTCCGGTGTCGAGAGCGCGCCCGATCAGGAGGAGCAGGTGCGCGACATGTGCGTCGGTCGAGATGTCCGCGGGAGCGCGGGCGGCGAGCTGCCGGCGCAGCGCCTGGAGTTGCTGCACGGCCATGGCGCGGTTGACCGGTGCGAGCGGCGTTTCCGCCTGGGACGCCAGCATGGCGGCGAGTTTTTCCACGTAGGTGGTCTGGAGATTCTGGCGCAGGGTCGAGACCGCGCGGTCCGCGTCGTCGGCGAAGATCGCGGCCGTGAGTTCGGCGCCAAACGTCGCCACGGTGAAATCGCCGCCGTAGAGCGTGGCGTCGGTCAGGCGATCGAGGACGCGCGGGTGGAGCATGTGGTCGAGGGCCATGGCCTGGATCTTGAGAACCTCGGCGTGGATCGTCGGTTCCTCCTGGGTCTCTTCGAAGTGGAAGCCGCGGCGCTGCCGCTGCAGGCGCGCGAACAATTCCGCCGGGGCGCGAAACGCCTCCGGCCCGAAGACCTCGCGGCGCAGCACTGCGAGGGCGCGCCGTTGCTCGGCGGCGGGGACCGGCGTGAAGGGCTGCGTCGCGCCCGGCTGGCCGGCGAAGGCGCGGTCGACCTGCACGCCGCCGATCTGCACGGCGAGCGTGCGCGTGAGATCGGTCGCGTCGCGCAGGAGCACGCGATACTTCAGCGCGACGGCCTCGTGCGAGCTGCCCGGCGCGGCCGTGCGCAGCGCGAGCGAGGCGGCCGTCTCGCGCAGGAGCGCGAAGCGTCCCGCGCAGACCGTGGCTGGGTCGCTGCCCATGTCCTGGGAGAGCACGCGCGGGTCGACGCCCTGGCCGGGCTCGGTGCACTCGTCCGTGTCGTTGCCGAAGGCGAGCGCGGGCTCGGTCGAGCGCGCCAGCAGCGCGCCCAGGCGCGCGGCCTCGGCCTGCGGGTCGGCGAGCGCGGGCGTGTAGCCGCATTGGATCGCCCAAATGTCGTAGGGGCCGAGCTGCTCCGGGAAAAATTGGCCCTGCGCCACGCCGGGCGGCGCGAGGTTGATCTGGTTGTAGTCCATGACCGAGCCGCTCAGGCCGATGCGTCGCGTCAGCGCGGCATCGTGGAGCTCGGCCGGTGGGTGGAGTTGACTGCCTCGCTTGTTATGCATGAGGCCGAGGACATGGCCGACCTCGTGGGCGACCAGCTCGGTGACGGCCTCGCGCACGAGCTGTTGCTGCACGGCCTCGCCGAGGTCGCGCGTTTCCGCCACGGCGCGGCCGAGCATGAGCGCGCTCTGGCGGTGCGCCGCCAGCGTGCAGCACGCCTGCCGACCGCGGGCGGGTCGGGGCGGAAAGATCGACTCCTCGAGCGAGCGGTTCGTCAGGTAGACGAACTCGAACATGATGTCGGCGCCGAGGATCTGGCCGGTGCGCGGGTCGACGAACGACGGGCCGAGCCCGCCGAACTGCGGCTGCGGCGAGGAGGCCCAGCGCAGGACGTTGTAGCGGATGTCTCCAGCATCCCACGACGCGTCGTCGGGCTGTTCCTTCACGACGATCGCGTCGCGAAAACCCGCGGCCTCGAAGGCGCGGTTCCAGAGCATCGCGCCGGCGCGCACGAGCGGGCGAAGCTCGCGCGGTGTGGTGTTCTCCATCCAGAAGGTGATCGGCTCGACCGGCTCCGAGACCGCGGCGGCCGGGTCCTTCTTCACCAGGTGCCAGCGCGTGATCATGTCACGGTACGGGGCCGGCCGCGTGCTGGTGAGGTCGGTCTGCTCGACCGTGAAGTAGCCGACGCGCGGGTCGTCGAAGCGCGGCTGGTAGTCGTTCTTCGGCGCGGCGATGATGCTGTGCTGCATGCGCACCGTGACAAAGCGCGGGTCGGTCACATCCGGCCCGCCGCGCACGGTTGGTGCGGGGTTGGCGAAGACATAGTCGACCACGACGTCGGTGTTGTCCGGGTAGTTGCGGACGGAGACGACGCGCGTGCGCTCGGGGTCGAGTTCGCCCAGCGCGAACATCTGTTTCGCCGCCTCCTCGTCCTCGGGCGGCGGCGGCGTGACCTGTGTGAGCGTCTCGTCGAGGAAGAGACCGTCGGCCTCGACCACGATCTCGCCGGTCTTCTCGTCGGCACCGAGGATCGGGACGACGGCGAGAACCGAGTCGAGTCGGTTGGCTGTCGCCGCGCGGGCGAGCGGGCTGGCCGGATCGAAGTAGAAGGCGGTGTTCCGGGCCACCACCTCGACGCGGTCGAAGGTGCGGCGCAGGGTGATCAGGCGGTTGTCGCGAAAGTCGCCGCGGAAGAACCCGGCGATGGCCGGGCCATCCTGGACGAACGTGCACTGGATATAGTCGCGATCGAGCTGTTCGGGGCGCAGGCGCAGGAGCAGCGAGCCGGTGACGGTGTCGCGGTAGAGCGAAAGCAGTCCGGGCAGCGCGACAGTGTCCTCAATCGCCTCGGCAATCGAGACGATGGCCGGCGGTTCGGCGGTCTCGTCCTTGGCGCCGGCTGGCTTTCCGCCCGCGTGTTCAGGCGCGGCACCATACACCGGAGCCGCGGCGATCGCGGCCGCAGGCACGAGTCGGAAGAGGCGGAACATGAGGCGACGCATGCCCGGGATCGTCGCGTCTGGGGCGGGCTTGGCCAATGAAAAAGCCGGTGGGTGGTGGGGCAGGTGTCCCGGCCTGCCCGCGGGCCAGCTCGGTGCGCGTCGTCGGGAGTGGGCGGGCACGGAGGCCCGCCCTACTTCCAAGCGGCGATGCGATCGACCGCGATCCTCGCCGCTTCGAGCACGGCCATGGCGCGGCGTTCGGCGGCGCGCATGCGGCGCTTGAGCGCGGGGCGGGTGTCGTCGAAGCCCGCGAGATGCAGGTAGCCATGCACGAGGTAAAGCGTGAGTTCGCGCGAGAATCCGCCCCCGTGCTCGGCCGCGTAGCCGCGCGCGACGTCGGCGCACACGCACACCTCGCCGGCCGCGCCGAAGGCCGGGTCGCCGTCGAAGGTGATCACGTCCGTCGGCGAGGGATCGTCGAGAAAGTCGGCGTGCACGCGCCCCATCGCAGCGGCGTCGAGCACGACGAGCGAAAGTTCGCCCAGCGGCACACAAAACAGCGCCGAGGCGTCGAGCGCGTGGATCGCGCGGCGCACGGCGGCGAGATCCAGCCGGAGTCCGCGGCGATCGTTACGAACGAGGACCGGGCGCGGCCGAGCCGTGCTGGGCGGGGGCGGCGGCTGTTGAGGCTGACGCCGCGCCAGCGGCCGGGCGCTCGGGTGCGGCGCCGCCGCGGCTCGCGGGCTCCGCTTTTTCCGCCTTGGGGTAGACGACCCGGGCGTGGAGCGAGTTGAGGAGCGTGAAGGTGAAGCTGCGCCGGATGAGGGCGATTTCCTTGATCGTGAGCGGCGCGTCGTCGATCTGGCCGTCGTCGAGTTTTTCGCGGATGATGCCATCGATGAGTTCCTCGACCGCCTGCGGGGTGACCTTCTGCAGGGATCGGCTGGCGGCCTCGACCGAGTCGGCCATCAGGATGATCGCGCTCTCCTTGAACTGGGGACGCGGTCCGTCGTAGCGGAAGGTCGACTCCGAGGCGGCGTTGGGGTCGAGCAGGCGGGCGGCGCCCGGGTCGGCGCTGGCGAGGGCCTTGGCCTTCTCGCGGGCCTGCGTGAAAAAATAGCGGATGAGCGTCGTGCCGTGGTGCTGGCGGATCACGTCGATCACGGGGCGCGGCAGCTTGTGTTTCACCGCGAGGTCGACGCCTTCCTTCACGTGGCTCTTGATGATGAGGGCGCTGAAGGCCGGTGACCGGTCGGCGTGCGGGTTGATGCCGCCGCGCTGATTCTCGGAAAAATAGTCGGGCTTCACCAGCTTGCCGATGTCGTGGAACATGCAGCACACGCGGCAGAGCAGAGCGTTGGCGGCGATGGCGTTGGCGGCGTTTTCCGAGAGATTGGCCACCATCAGGCTGTGGTGATACGTGCCCGGCGCCTCCATCTGCATGCGACGCAGGAGCGGGTGGTTGTAGTCGGTGAGTTCCAGCAGCGTGATGTCGGTCGTGCGCCGGAACAGCGCCTCGAGCACGGGCAGCATGCCGACCACGACGATGCCGGTGAGCAGGCCCATCACCTGCCCGCCGACCGCGGCCTTCCACGCGAGGTCGGGCGGCATCCGGTCGACGAGCCCGAGCAGCAACGCAAAGATCGAGAACACCACCCCGGAGAGCCAACCCGCGCGCACGATGCGCGAGCGCCGGCGGACCGCGCGGCACGAATATGCGGCGATCGTCGTGGCGAGCAGCGAGAGCACGAGCAGGTCGAGGCGGTTGCCGAAGATGATCGCGGCGATCACGCTCACGAGCAGGCCGGAGTAGAGCGCCGGGCCGGCGCCGATGAGCACGCCGATGACCATCGGAGCGAAGGCGATCGGTGCCATGTAGGGCAGCAGCGGCGAAAACTCCGGCGCGGCCCGAAACACCGACGAGTAGCCGGCCTCGAGCGTGCCGCGCAGCAACGCGAGATTGACCAGCATGACGAGCGCAAGGAGCCCGAGCCGGCTGTTGCTCGTGAGCGTCATCGGGTCCTCGAGACGCAGGTAGATGCCGGCGATGATGATCAGGCCGACGACCAGGAGCACGCGGCCGAGCGTTTGCTCATCGATCCCGGTCGGGAGTTGGCGGTTTGACTCGAGGTGGCGCTGGTAGGCCTCGAGTTTCTCGATCTGCTCCTCGGTCACGCGCGCGCCGGGCTCGATGATCGTCTCCCCGGCCTCGACGCGCACGAGCACGGGCTGGATCTCGGCGCGGAGCTTGTTCTGCAGCGCGGCCGTGCGGGCCTCGTCATGGCGGAGGTTGGCCTGCAGGCCGGGGCGGAGCAGGCGGAAAAGCGCGAGCGTGAGCGGGGACGACGCGGCCTGGCCGGCGAGGTTGTCCGTGAGGTTGATGCGAAGATTGGTCGCCGCCTCCTCGATCGAGAGCACGCGCGTCTGCACCATGTCGCCGCCGGCGCGCTGCACTTGGAACATGAGCATCTCGCGCTCCTCGGTCGGCGCGATCGTCGCGTCGGGCTCGAAGATGCCGCCCTTGTGGATCTCCTCGAGGTTAAACAGGCCGTCGGCGATCAGCTTCTCGCGCGTGGCCGGCTCGGCGTTCATCAGCGTGATCAGGTCGCGCACGCTCACGTGGAAGCCGCTGCGCTGGTTGATCGTGTCGGCGAGGATGGTCAGCTCGCTCAGGCGGTCGGCCTCGGGCAGCGCGGCCCAGGTCGCGTCCAGGCGCTCGAACTCGCGCTCGAGGTTGAGCACCTGCCGGCGGAACTGGTCGAAGCCGGACATGTCGATCGAGTAAACTTGCGGCACCTCGCGGGCGACGCGCTCGCGCTTGCGCTGCGTCAGGAGCGGGCTGGGGTAGGAGAACTCCGTCTCCGCCACGATGCGCGCGGTGGCCTGCTGGCCCTCGAGGATGTGGAACGCCGCGGGGTTCACCCCGACGAACGTCACGAGGAAGATCGTCACGACTGTCGCGACGAAGATCGCCGTCGTCACCGCCCGGCTGCGCTCCATGAACTGCAGCAGGCCCAGGCCGGTCTCCGTCTTGCGCTTGCGGCGCCGACCTACGGGCGAGTTCGCCTTGGGACGGAACAGATCGGAGAGGGCCATGGTGGAAGCGGCGCGCCGGGAAGAAGTGGCAGAACGTCAGGAGGGAGGGGTGCGCGGCGTGTCCGGGGCTTCCTTGGTGTCGCGGTGTCTATGGTAGGCTTCGAGGATGCGCAAGACCAAGGGATGTCGCACGACGTCGCCCGGCCCGAAGTTGAAGATATGGATGCCCGGAATGTCGGCCAGGATGCGGCGCGCTTGAATGAGACCGGAGGCCTTGGAGCGGGGCAGGTCGATCTGTGTCACGTCGCCCGTCACGACCATCTTGCTGCCCTCGCCCAGGCGGGTGAGAAACATCATCATCTGCTCCGGCGTCGTGTTCTGTGCTTCGTCCAAGATGACGAACGCGTTGCTCAACGTGCGTCCGCGCATGTAGGCGAGCGGCGCGATCTCGATCACACCCTTTTCAAGGAGACGGGCCGCATCCTCGCGATCGATCATGTCGTACATCGCGTCATAAAGCGGCCGTAAATAAGGCAGAAGCTTCTCGCGCAGGTCGCCGGGGAGGAATCCGAGGGCCTCGCCGGCCTCCACCGCCGGACGGGTGAGGATGAGGCGCTGGACCTGATTTTTGACCAGCGCCGAGACCGCGGCGGCCATGGCCAGGTAGGTCTTGCCGGTGCCGGCGGGGCCGATGCCGATGACCACGTCGTTGTCCTGGATCGCCTGCAGGTACTGTTTCTGGCCAAGCGTCTTGGGGACGATCGTGCGTTTGGCCGTGGTCACGGCCACGGCCGAGCTGAAGAGGGTGCGTAGCTTGTCGAGGTCGCCGCGTGCCACGCCCTCGAGCATGTGGGCGAAGTCGGCGTTCTTGATCAACAGGCCCTGGGTGCGTCCGTCGTTGAGGAGGTTGAACAAACCCTCGGCTCGCGCCACCGCGGGCTCCTCGCCTTCGAGCGAGATCCAGTCGTCGCGCGTGGCGACTCTCACCCCGAGCGTGCGTTCGACCGCGGCGAGGTTGTCGAGGTTGCCGCAGTAGAGCTGGCTCATCGTGCGGGCGTTCTGGAAGCTGAGTGTACGGGCAGCCATAACCGGCTTGGAACGGCTCTCGCTCATCTCAGGCCAAGGGGGCGGACGTCGGCGCGGGTGCCGCCGTCGGCGCGCAGAACTCCCGGAGGCGGGCCCACATCGCGTCGAGCGACTGCGGGAGCACGCGGGTCTGGCCGAGCACGGGCATGAAGTTGGTGTCGCCGTTCCAGCGCGGCACGATGTGCGCATGGAGGTGCCTGGGGATGCCCGCGCCGGCCGCGGCGCCGAGGTTGAAACCGATGTTGAACCCATCGGGCCGCAGCGCCCGGCGCAGGATATCCTGCCCGGCGATCAGCGTGTCCATGAAGTCGACGCGTTCCTCCGCCGTGAGATCGGCGAGCTCCGCCACCTCGCGATACGGCACCACGAGCAGGTGCCCGGCGTTGTACGGAAAGCGATTGAGCACGATGTAGGCATGGCGCGAGCGCACGAGGATGTGGGTCGCCTTGTCATCACCGCGGCGCGGCATCTCGGCAAAGGGGTTGCCGAACGTCTCGCCCTTCGGGGCCTCGATATATTCCATCCGCCAATAGGCGTGCAGGTGCTGCATCTTGATCGAGTGCCGGAGGTTAGGGTGGGGTGGGGCAAAGTCAAAGCCGGTGTTCGCCCGCTCCGTCCTGACCCGCTGGCTAGGACCGGACCAGCACGACCGCGTCTTGGTGGTCGGCCATGCCGCGCTCGCGGTAGAGCTTCACCGCGAGATACTTCGACCACTCCCGCTCCACGTAGGCACGCGTGTGCTGGGCATCCTGGTAGAACCGCGGCAGACCGTCCTTCTTGAACAAACCCCGATCGCCCGCCACGAAGGCGAAGCCGGAGCTGAGATCGAACTGCCGCTTGCGCTGGCTCCGATGGTAGTCGCCTTGGACCGAGGCGACGAGGACCCCGCCGGGACGCAGCAGCCGCCTCAGTTCGGCGAGCAGGGCGAACTGCCTCGCCTCGTCGAGGTGCGTGAAGACCGACACCGCAAAGATCAGATCAAAGGCGCCGTCGGCGAACGGCGTGGGTGGCTGCGGCGACACCACCGCGAATTGGATGCCCGGCAGGTTCTGGCTGCACCAGAGGATGGCCTCGGGATCGATGTCGACCGCGGTGATCGTGCGGGGCCCGCGAGCGCCGGATTGAGGGACCACACGCGCCACGCGACCCGAACCGCAGCCGTAGTCGAGGATCGATTCGAAGGACGCGGGTTCGCGCCCGATCTCGCGCACGAGGTGCTCGACGCTGGCCCAGCAACGCTGGCCGACCTCGAGGTAACCGTGGTAGTCCGTCGACCCGTGCACGCGGTGCCGGAGCCGCGGCGACGGCACGCGCACAGGGAGCGGCCGGAGCCGCTCGCGCACGCTGATCGCGAGGAAGTGCATCTGAAGGCACAAAAAGCCCGGCATGGGAATGGACCTTGGCGGCGGGGTCCGCGCGAGAAAATCCCAATCGACGTGATCCGCGCGATGAATACGGCGCCGTGCCGATGCGTCGCAGGGCATGCGGTGTTTGTCGTTCGGCACGCGAATGCCGCGGAATCGCGCGCATCGTCGGGGGAAATGGGCTTGCCATGCCCCGGGGTTCGAGCGGTTTCAATGCAGCCATCTGCGCCGGAACACGATGCGTGCATCCGTGTCCGGTCGGACCTCGATCAATTCTCGCCACCTACGATGCTGATAGTCCCGCGACGTCTTCAGGTTTACCTACTCGCCACTCTCGTGGTTGGAACGGGTGCAGGTGTGTGGGCGGCGGACGTCGAGTCGACGGCCCAATCGCCCGTGGCGGCGGTCGCGGATACGTCGGTTGATGATGCTTCCGACCTTCCTCGGGCCGAGACCGTCTTTCCGCAGTTGGAGGCGCTCCTCGTGGATGCACTGGCGCAGTCGCCGACGATGATCCAGGAAACCCTCACGCGTCTGGCCGCGAGTTATGATGAGCAGGCCGATCGCTCCGTGCTCTATCCGCGCGCCGGGGGCTACGCGAGTTTTCGCATGCAGCGTGAGGACCGGCTCGAGGCCGACCAGAGCTCCACGGGCCAGCGCACCTATTTTGATCTTTCGATCAGCCAGCCGTTTTTTCATTGGGGGTCGCTCAAGGCTCAGGCGGAGATTGGCCGGATTAACCGTCTGATCGCGGACCGGAATTTCACCGAGGGGTATCAGCTTTTTGCCAACCGGATTCGCGACAACTACCTCGCGCTCGTCGCCCTGCGTGTCGCCCAGCGCAACCGCGCCCTCGACCTCGAACACAGCCGAGCGCAACTGGCGAACATCCGGCAGCAGGTAGCTGAAGGGCGCGTGCCGGCTCGCACGATCGCGTCGTTCGAGGCCACGATCGAAAGCAAGGTGCTGGCCGGGGACCGCGCCGACTACGCGCTCCAGCGACTCCTGCGACAGTTTCGCGATCTCGTGGGCAAGCCCGACTTTTCGCTCGCCGAAGTGCCCGAGACGTTGCCGGCGGTTGCGCAGGTGAAGGAGTCGCGCTCCATCCCGCTGCGGACCGAATACGTCACGCGCCGCGGGTTCGAGGACCACGTCAGTTACTACCGCGCGATCAAAAGCCTCGAGATCGACCGCCTCCGTCTGCGCATTACACGCAACGAACTCAGGCCGAAGTTCAACCTCTCGGCTGGAGTCTCCCAGGACATGGACAGCCGCACGACCAACGTCGAACAACGCTACATGGTCACCACCTACTTCGGCGGCATTTCGATGAATTGGGCGATCTGGGACAGCAAATCGAGCGCCTCGCGGGCCCGCGCCGCCCAGGCGCGCATCCGTCGCGCAGAGAAGAACCTCGAACAGCTGGAACAGGACCTGATTGAGTCGATCGAGGCCGCTGAAAAGGAACTGGGGTTCTCCACCCGCGGTCTTGTCATCGCCGAACGTGGCTACGCCGGCGCACAAAGCAGCTACGACTCGCTCGTGTCGTTTCAGAAGGAGGGGCGCGCCTCGCAGGACGAGGTCGACGCCGCCCTGCTCGCGTGGCGGTCCGCTGAATACAGCGTGTGCGAGTCGCGCCGCGACTACCTTCGCACCGTCGCCGCCTTCCTCACCGCGATCCAGGCCGACCCGCTCGTCGAAAAACTGCAGCGTGAAGGCAGGATCCCCCGCTAACCCGATTTGTTCATGCGCTGGTTCCTTCGCCTCGGCATCCCGCTCCTCATCCTCGTCGGCGCCATCTACGCCGGCCTCAATTATCTGCGGCCCGTCGTGGTCGTCGATACGGTGCGCCGCGGCACGGTGGTCGATGCCCCGCCCGGGACGATCACGGTGATGGCGCAGCAATCGCCCACGGTGCGGGCCGAGGTCGACGGGCGTGTGTTGCGGACGGCCATCAAACTCGGTGCCGAGGTCAAGGCCGGCGACCTACTGGTCGAACTCGATCCGGCCAGCACGCTCCTGCAGATCGAGCGGCTCGAGGCCGACCTCGCGACCGCGAAACGCCGACTCGAGGTCGGTCCGACGGGAGCCCAGGGCCTGGCTGCTGCGCAGGAGGCGCTGCGCCTGGCGGAGATTGACTTCCAGCGCGGGAGCGTCCCCGAGGTCGCGCTCAACGCTGCGCGCCGCGAGGCCGCGCGTGCCGAGCAGGCGGTCGAACTCGACCGCATCAGGCTCGAGCAGGACGTCGCGACGACGAGCAACGAACTCGAACTGGCCCGCCTCCGGCTCAAGCGCATGAAGATTTTCGCCGGCATCGATGGCACGATCGTGCAGACGCTGATCGGTCCCGACGACCAGGTCTCCCCGGGCATGCCGGTCGCGCAGATCAACTCGCGCGAGCGCCGCGTCGAGATGCTCGTGAGCGAGGAGGACGTGGCCAAGCTCAAGCCCGGACAGAAGGCGCGCGTGCAGTTTCAGCCCTATCCATTCGAGCGCTTCGACGGCGAGATCGACCAGATCCTGCCTCCGCTCGATTCCGGCACACAGCGCTATCGCGTGCTGCTGAAGGTCGACATCCCGCAGGAGCGGCTGCTCCACGGCATGACGGGCGAGGGCTTCGTGAAGATCGCCGAGATCGCCGACGCACTCATCGTCCCGCGCGCCGCGATCACCGATGAGAAGGTCTTCGTGGTGCGCTTTGGCCGCGTCCGCGAGCAGAAGATCAAGATCGGCTTCAAGAGCATCCATGAGGTCGAAGTGAAGGAAGGGCTCGAAGAGGGTGACGTCGTGGTCATCGACGGCCTGGACTCCCTGCGCGACGGGGATCGGGTGAAGACCAAGCCCCGCCCGAAGGCCTGAGCGCCCGCGCGAGCGGCCTCTGCCCATTCCCACCGATGTCTCCCAACTTCCGCATCGCCGTCCGCTTCCTGCTGGCGAAGAAGCGCTCGATGGTGATGAGCCTGTTCGGCATCGTCTTCGGCGTGGCGTTTTTCGTCGTCACGCAGGCGCAGACGACGGGCTTCCAGGAACTTTTTATCAAGACGATCCTCGGCGCCAACGGGGCGATCATCATCGAGGACAAATTCCAGAACACGCTGCGCAGCATGCCGGTCGAGGGGACGTCGTTTTCCGTCGGCGATCTCACGCAGCGTCGGCTCATCGCCGGCGTCGAGAATCCAGAGGCCCTGCGCACCGCCCTGCGCGAGCAGTTTCCCAACGTGGTGGCGCTCTCCGCCATCGTGCGCGGCTCGGTTTTTGTCACCGGGCCGATGCGCTCCTACACGGGCCAGGTCTACGGGATCGACCTCGATGACCATCTGCGTGTGTCGAACCTGGAGGGCCAGATCGTCGCCGGCGACCTCGCCCGCTTCCGCGGCGAGACTTCCGGCATCATCATGGGGCGCGAGTTCGCTCGCATCCTCGAGATCGGCATCGGCGACAGCGTGACGATCGAGGCGTCCGGCCAGTCCGGCCGCTACAAGGTCGTCGCGCTCTTCGAGACCGGGGCCAAGGACGTGGACAAGAGCCGCATCTTCATGAAGCTCGGGGACGCTCGCTCTCTGCTGCGCCGGCCGTTTGGCGCCTCGATCCTGCAGATCATGGTCCACGACCGCGACCGCGCCCAGGCCGACGCCGCCCGCATGCAGCAGGTCATCGACCACGTCGCCGTGGCATGGCAGGACCGCGAGAAGGTCTGGCTCGGCGTGTTCATGGCCCTGCGCATCTCCTCCGCCATCACCGTCTCGAGCATCATCCTGATCAGTGGTCTCGGCATGTTCAATACGCTCGCCATGATCGTCCTGGAGAAAACCCGCGAGATCTCGATCCTGCGCTCGATGGGGTACACCCGCCGGGACATCAGCCGCATCTTTATCTGGCAGGGTGTGATGGTGCTCGCCGGCGGCACCCTGCTCGGCTCGATCGCGGGTGCGCTGCTCACGCTTGGCGTCGCGCAGGTCCCGCTGCCGATCCGCGGCATCTTCAAGACCGACACGTTCCCAGTGAACTGGTCGGGCTGGCACTATCTGGCCGCGGCGGGCACGGCCGCGGTCATCGTCATGGTGGCGAGCCTCATCCCGGCGCGACGTGCGGCGCGCCTCGAGCCGGGTGATGTCATTCGGGGGACGGCATCATGAGCACGGACGTGACGAATCAGGCCGTCGCGAAGAAGCCGTCGAACGGGACGGTGGTCATTCGCTGCGAAGGATTGGAGCGTTACCTGGGCGAAGGCACGGGGCGCACGCACGTGCTGCGCGGCGTCACCTTCGAGGCCCGGCGCGGCGAGGTCACCGCGATCGTGGGTCCTTCCGGGTGCGGCAAGTCCACGCTGCTCTACCAACTCGGCCTGCTCGACCGCCCCGACGGCGGGCGCATCGTGATCGAGGGCAAGGAGGCGTCCTCGGCGTCCGACGACGAGCGCACGGCCTTGCGCGCCGACCACATCGGCTTCGTCTTCCAGTTTCACTTCCTGCTGCCGGAATTCTCCGCAGCGGAGAATGTCATGCTGCCCATGCGCAAGCTCGGGCGCCTCACCGGGCCGCAGATGCGCGACCGCGCCATGGAGCTGCTGAGTGCAGTCGGCCTCGGCGAAAAGACGGGCCGCCTTCCGTCGCAGCTTTCCGGCGGCGAACAACAGCGCGTGGCCATCGCGCGCTCGCTCGCCAATGAACCCGCGCTGATCCTCGCGGACGAGCCGACCGGCAATCTCGACGTCGCCAATTCGAACATGGTCTTCTCGCTCCTGCTTCGCCTGGCGAAGGAGAAGGGCCAGGCCGTGGTCCTCGTGACACACAATCCCGAGATCGCGCAGCGGTGCGACCGCACGATGCCGATGCGCGACGGGTTGTTCGTCTGAGGTGGTCGCAGGTGTCTCTGCCCGCGGCGGGGCGCGCCTCGTGCGCACCGTACGTTTTTTGCCGGGTGGGGCGGCCTTCAGCCCACGCCAGGCCTCCGCGCCTCCCTCGTGCAAGTTCAATTATTGCGGACCCTCGAGTCGCGCGTGCGCGACCGATCGGGTGCCGTCGCCGGAGACGCTCTGCGAGGGAAAGTCATTAGTAGAAACGCATTTTTCAGGACGCCCACTTATGCCCCTGTGCAATTCTTGGTCGCACGGGCTTTTAGCATTGCCTCAAGAAATCGCGGTTTCTTTCCTCGCGAACAATTTTTCCTCACCAAGCGCATCGATCCGAGAAACTTGTGGCATCCGGCTGCTCCCCAGTTCGTTTGACGGTTCTCCCCCCTGATCTCGCCTTTCGAGTCCGGGGTTTTTGTTTCGGGACCGGCCGCTGAGCCACGCGGGTCGTCGCACGGTTTTCGCCCTCTTCCATGTCGAAGATATTTCCCAAATCGGCCAACGCGTTGCCGTTGCAGATCGTGCTGTTCCTCGCGGTGGCGGGCACAGTCGCGACTGCGGCGGTCACGTATTGGGTCACGCCGAAATACACCCGCGTCGGGTATGCGCCCACGCAGCCGGTGCCGTTCGACCACGCCCTGCACGCCGGCCAGCTCGGGATCAACTGCGTCTATTGCCACACCAACGTGGAAAAGTCCGAGCACTCGAACGTGCCCTCGACCTCCACGTGCATGGCCTGCCACAGCATCATCAAGAAGGACAGCCCGCTGCTCGCGCCCGTGCGTGCGAGTTTCGAGACCGGCGCGCCTGTGCCGTGGGTCCGCATCCACAAGGCCCCGGACTATGTCTACTTCAATCACGCCGTGCACGTGAACCGCGGCGTCAGCTGCGTGGAGTGCCACGGCAAGGTCAACGAGATGCAGGTCGTGAAACACGACCAGCCGCAGAGCATGAGCTGGTGCCTCGACTGTCACCGCAACCCGGAGCTGCGGATCCGCGATTCGAAGGACGTCTATAATCTCGATTCCGAGACCCTCGCCGCCCAGGGCCGCCTCGAGGAGGCGATCGCCCGCGTCCACGATTGGAAGATCAAACCGCCGCAGAGCTGCTCCGGTTGCCACCGATGAAACGCACGTTCTCCCATCCCGAGCCCAGCCACGCCGAAAAGACCGGCCCGCGCTACTGGCGCAGTCTCGACGAGCTGACCGGCAACCCGAAGTTCCGCGAGTATCTCGACCGCGAGTTCCCGGAGGGCGCCTCCGAACTCAACGAGACCGACCGCCGCCACTTCTTCAAGATCATGGCCGCGTCGTTCGCCTTCGGCGGACTCACGCTCACCGGTTGCCGCCGCCCCGAGGCCAAGATCCTCGCCTACGCGAAGACGCCGGAGAACACGATCCCCGGGCTGCCGCTCTATTTCGCCACGGCGATGCCGATCCGTCGCGACGCCATCCCGCTCGTGGTCGAGACGCATTCCGGCCGCCCGACCAAGATCGAGGGCAACCCGACCTTCACGTCCTACGCGGGTGCGACCAACCTCGTCGCCCAGGCCAGCATCCTCGATCTCTACGATCCCGACCGCTCCACCTCGCACAAGCGTGGTACGGCCGCGCAGTCGCTCGCGCAGATCCAGGACCTGCTCACCTCGGTCGGCGCCCGCCATGCCGATGGTTATGGCGCGGGCCTCGCTTTCCTGGCCGAGCAGTCGTCCTCGCCCACGCGCCAGCGCCTGGTGCGCGCGCTGAAGAAGAAGTTCCCGAAGGCCGTCTGGGCCGAGTATGAACCGGGCGACGCGGGTTACGTCGAGAGCGCCGCCACGGCCCTCGCCGGGCGCGCCGCCAAGGTCCACTACCGCCTGGCCACGGCCAAGCGTATCCTTGCGGTGGATGCCGACTTCATCGGCTCCGAGTCCGGCCACATCGGCTTCGCCCGCGAGTTCGCGGCCGGCCGCCGAGTGACCAAGGCCGGCCAGGAGATGAATCGCCTCTACGCCGTCGAGAGCACGCTCACGCTCACCGGCGGCATGGCCGACCACCGCCTCCGCCTGGCCACCGGCCAGATGACCGCCTTCCTCGCGCAGATCGCTGCGGCCCTCGGGGTGACTGGGGTTGCCCAGGACGCGGCCGCCGCGCCTGCCTCGAAGGAATGGATCGAGGCCTGTGTCGCCGACCTCAAATCCGCCCGCGGCGAGTCCGCCGTCATCGCCGGCAGCCACCTGCCGCCCGAGGCCCACGTGCTTGCGCTCCTCATCAACGAGGCGCTGGGCAACCGCGGTCACACCACCGTCCTCCTCGAGACCGACGCCGAGCCCGCCGCCTCCATCGGCGAACTCGCCGCCGCGATCCGTTCCGGCTCGGTGCAGACGCTCGTCGTGCTCGGGGGCAATCCCGCCTACAACGCGCCCGCCGACCTCGCCTGGGCCGAGTTGCAGGCCAAGGTGCCGGAGTCGATCCGTCTCGGTTACTACGAGGATGAGACCTCGGCCGTATCCAGCTACCACCTTTCCGCCGCGCATTACCTCGAGAGCTGGGGCGACGCCCGCACGGCCGACGGCACCGTCGTGCCGGTGCAGCCGATGATCCAGCCGCTCTTCCACGGTCTCACCGAGATCGAGGTGCTGGCGCGCATCCTCGGCGAGTCAGTGACCGACGGGTATGGCCTGGTCCAGGCCACGATCGCCACGCTCACGCGCGGCGACGCGCAGAAGGCGTTCGAGAAGTTCCTCCATGAAGGCGTGATCGTCACGACTGCGTATCCGGAGTTTCGTGGCGCGCTCGACGATGCCGCCGCCCGCCGCATACTCGAGGCCTGCCTGCCGCTGGTCGTGCCCTCGAGGGACAAGCTCGAGGTGCGCTTCACCCTCGACCACAAGGTCGACGACGGCCGCTTCAACAACAACGGCTGGCTGCAGGAGTGCCCGGACCCGATCACCAAGATCACCTGGGACAACGCCATCATCGTGAGCCCGCGCCTCGCCGCCGAACTCGGCATCGTGGCGCCGGATTCGACGCTGCAGATCATTCGCAAGAACCCGAACGAGTACACCGCCGGCCGCGAGGTCGCGAAAATCGCGACGGTGACGATCGGCAGCCGCACCGTCACCGGCCCGGTCCACATCCAGCCCGGTCTCGCCAACTACACCATCCAGCTCCCGCTGGGCTACGGTCGCTCGAAGACCGGCCGGGTGGGCGAGGGGATGGGTTTCGATGCCTATGCGGCGCGCTCGAGCGACGGTGTGTTCACCGCGCAGGGTGCCACGATCACGATCGACACCAATGCGAAGCCGCATCAGCTCGCCAACACCCAGGAGCACTGGTCGATGGAAGGCCGCGCCCTCGTGCGCGAGGCCAACGTCGAGGAGTACGCCGAGCACCCCGACTTCGTGCAGCAGATCGGCATGGAGTCGCACACGCCGCCGGTCTACGGCGACTACCAGGGGACGCTCCAGCAGCGCGTGTCCGAGACGCCGCGCGGCAACTCGCTCTACGAGCACCCGAACTACGACGGCGTGCACCAGTGGGGCATGAGCATCGACCTCACGACCTGCACGGGCTGCAACGCCTGCGTCGTCGCCTGCCAGTCGGAGAACAACATCCCGATCGTCGGTCGCGACCAGGTGCGCCGCGGTCGTGAGATGCATTGGATCCGCATCGACCGCTATTACGCCGACGACAAGACCGTCGGCAAAGCCTTCGGCGGCGCGGACAACGCCATCATCCCCGAGGACCCGCAGGTCGTGGTGCAGCCGCTCGGCTGCGTGCATTGTGAGACGGCGCCGTGCGAGACGGTCTGCCCGGTCAACGCGACCGTGCACGACGAGGAAGGCCTCAACGTGATGGCCTACAACCGTTGCGTGGGCACGCGCTACTGCGCGAACAACTGCCCCTACAAGGTGCGGCGTTTCAACTTCTTCGATTTCAACAAGCGCCAGCTCGACCAGCTTTACCTGGGACCGCTCGGCGAGTCCGGCATGCCGGAGCTCGTCAAGATGGTGAAGAACCCGGACGTCACCGTGCGCATGCGCGGCGTCATGGAGAAGTGCACGTATTGCGTGCAGCGTATCCAGGAAGCCAAGATCGCGCAGAAGGTGAAGGCCCGCGACTCCGGCGACGTGAAGATCCCGGACGGCACGGTCAAGGTCGCCTGCCAGCAGGTGTGCCCGACCCAGGCCATCGTCTTCGGCGATATTTCCGATGCGAATAGCGCGGTCTCGAAGGCCAAGGCGATCGACCGCGATTACGAACTGCTCGGTTATCTCAACACGCGCCCGCGCACGACCTATCTCGCGCGCCTGCGCAATCCGAACAAGCACATGCCCGACTATCAGGCGCTGCCGCTCTCGCGGGTGGAATACAACGCCAAGAACCCGCACGGCGACCATGGCGACGGCCATGGCGCCGGCGCGCACGGCGCGGAAGCCGGCCACGGCGACACGCCCGCGGCTGACCACAGCACCGGAGGACACCACTGATGAGCCAGGCGCATTCGCAATCCAGCGGCGCCCCGATCCTGCACGGCGCCGGCGTGCTCCGCGAAGTGGAGCCCGCCGTCCTGCCGCGCCCGAAGCTGGTCGAGAACGACCGAAGCTTCGCGTGGATCACCGACAAGGTGATGGGCATCATCGAGGGCCCGACCCCGCGCTGGTGGTGGTGGTCGATGGCCGTCGCGGTCTTCGTCGCGAGTTTCACCGTCATGGGCCTCGCCTACCTCGTGTCCACCGGCACGGGCACGTGGGGCCTCGCCAACCCGGTGAACTGGGGCTGGGCGATCGTGAACTTCGTGTTCTGGATCGGTATCGGTCACGCCGGTACGCTCATCTCCGCCATCCTCTGCCTTCTGCGGCAGAAGTGGCGCACCTCGGTCAACCGCGCGGCCGAGGCCATGACGATCTTCGCCGTGGTCTGCGCCGGTCTCTTCCCGGTCTTCCACACCGGCCGCGTCTGGTTCGCGCTCTATCCCGGCTTCCTCTTCCCGTTCCCGAACTCGAACGGCATCTGGCCGAACTTCCACTCGCCGCTGGAGTGGGACGTGTTCGCCATCTCGACCTACGGCACGGTGTCCGCGCTTTTCTGGTACGTCGGTCTTCTGCCCGACCTCGCCACGGCGCGCGACCGTTTCTTCGTCGCGGGCCGGATGATGCGCGCGAAGATCTATGGTTTCTTCGCCATGGGCTGGCGCGGAAGCAACCGGCATTGGAGCAATTACGAGATGGCCTATCTGCTCCTCGCCGGCCTCTCCACGCCGCTCGTGCTCTCCGTGCACACGATCGTGTCGTTCGACTTCGCCGTCTCGCTCGTCCCCGGCTGGCACACGACGATCTTCCCGCCGTACTTCGTCGCGGGCGCGATCTTCTCGGGCTTCGGCATGGTGCTCACGCTCATGCTGCCGCTCCGGTCGATCTACCGGATGAACGACCTGATCACGCAGTACCACATCGATTGCATGTGCAAGATCACCCTCGCGACCGGCACGATGGTGGGCTACGCGTACGCGATGGAGTTTTTCATCGCGTGGTACAGCGCGAATCCCTTCGAGGGCTTCGCGTTCATCAACCGCGCGTTCGGCCACTACGCTTGGGCCTACTGGACGATGATCTCGTGCAACGTGATCACGCCGCAGCTCTTCTGGTTCCGCAAGGTGCGTGAGAACACGGCGCTGGTCTGGGTGCTCTCGATCTTCGTCAACGTCGGCATGTGGTTCGAGCGCTTCGTCATCACTGTGACCTCGCTCGCGCGCGACTTCCTGCCGTCGAGCTGGGGTTACTACTCGCCCACGGTCGTCGACATCTTCACCTACTTCGGAACGTTCGGCGTCTTTTCCGTCCTGTTCCTCCTCTTCGTCCGCTTCGTTCCGCTCATGGCCGTGGCCGAGATCAAGGCCGTGACCCCGCAGGCCGATGCCCACGCCGGGCACGGCCACGGCGAAGCCCACCACTGATCGCTCGTCGCCATGTCGAACAACACCTTCGGCCTCGTCGCCCGTTTCGACTCCCCGGCTGCCGTCATGCACGCCGCCGAGGAGGTCCGCGACGCGGGTTACAAACACTGGGACGTGATCACCCCGTTCCCGATCCACGGCATGGACGCCGCCATGGGGCTGCGGCGTTCGCTCGTGCCGCGCTTCACCCTGGTGGGCGGCATCACCGGCTTCACGCTCGGCATGCTCGGCATCTGGTACATGAACGCCTTCGACTACCCGCTGGCCGTCGGTGGCAAGCCGATGTTCTCGCCGATGTTCGCCTTCCCGGTGTCGTATGAGCTCACGATCCTGCTGAGCGCGTTCGGCACGATCGGTGGCATGTTCATCCTGAACCGGCTGCCGATGCACTACCACCCGGTGCTCAAGTACGACAAGATCGAGCGCGTGACCGACGACGAGTTCCTCATCGTGGTCGAGGCGCGCGATCCGAAGTTCACGCCCGACGGCGCCCGCAAGCTCTTCCAGAAGCTCGGCGCGAAGGAAATCAGCGATCTGGAGAACTGACACCGCCATGCGCTACGTCTGGCTCGCCTTCCTTTTCGTCGTGGTCGCCGCACTCTCCGTGCTCGGCTTCCGCGGTTCGCTCTCCACGCGGCCCCCGCTCGAGGTGTTTCCCGACATGGATCACCAGGCCAAGTACAAGCCGCAGCAGGAGAGCCGGTTCTTCGCCGACGGTCGCACCGATCGTCCGCTCCCCGCCAATGTCGTGCCGCGCGGCCGCTCGGTCGAGGCCGACCCGATGTATCTGGCCGCCGACGACCACATGTTCCGAGGCAAGACCGCCACGGGTGAGTTCGCCCGCGGCTTCCCGGAGGGTCTCGAGGTCTCCCACGAGTTTCTCGCCCGCGGTCGCAACCGCTACGAGATGTTCTGCGCGCCTTGCCACGGTCGCACCGGTGACGGCAACGGCATCACCAAGCAGTACGGCATGGGTGCCACGCCGACCTATCACGACGACCGCATCCGCACCATGGCCGAGGGCGAGATCTACAACACCCTCACCAACGGCAAGAACACGATGATGGGCTACGGCGATCGCCTCGCCGTGACGGACCGCTGGGCGATCGTCGCCTACCTGCGCGCCCTGCAGCGCGCCCAACAGGGCACCGTCGACGACGTCAAGCCCGCCAACCGCCCGGAGCTCGGTCTCTGACCCGCCTTTCGTTCATGAGCGCTTCCCACGCTGCCACAGTTTCCCACGCTCCGGCCGAGCAGCCGCGGCTCGTCAACCCGATCGTCCCGCTCGGTGTCGGCGCGGCCGGCATCCTCCTGACGCTCGTCGGCGCCTTCATGGCCTCCTCGCCCGAGGCCACGACCCGCGTCGGTTATTCCTGGCTGATCGGCATGACCTTCTGGACCGGTCTCTCGATCGGCATCCTCCTGCTCGTCCAGATCCACCACATCTTCGACGCCGGCTGGTCCACGATCATCCGCCGCACGCATGAACACTGGCTGGCGGTGTTCTTTCCGCTCGCGCTGCTCTTCGCGCCCCTCGTCGTGCTGGTCTGGATGCACCCGGGCTTCATCTGGAAATGGACGGACATCGCGCAGGTGGGCGGCGACATCCTCTACACGAAGAAGTCGGGCTTTCTCAGCCGCGGCGCGTTCACCGGATTCACGATCGCCTTCTTCGGCGTCTGGATCTGGCTCTCCTACCGGCTGCGCAAGGCCTCGTTCGCCCAGGATGTCGACGGATCGGCAGATCATACGCGCGCCAATCGCGTGACCGCCGCCTACGGCATCCCGGCCACGGCACTGAGCCTGACCTTTGCGGCGTTCTACTGGCTCATGAGCCTGGAGTACCACTGGTTCTCGACCATGTATGGCGTGTGGTTCTTCGCCTCGTGCATCCGCGGCGCCCTCGCGCTCACCACGTTGCTCTGCATCTACCTGGTCAGCCGCGGCATTCTCGCGGGCATCTTCCGCAAGGCGCACCTGCTCAACCTCGGCAACCTGATGTTGGCCTTCACCGTGTTCTGGGCCTACATCACCTTCTCCCAATATTTCCTGATCTGGAACGCGAACATCCCGGAAGAGACGTTCTGGTATAACATCCGCGAGACCGGCAACTGGTGGAACGTCGGTTTGATCCTCATCTTCGGCCACTTCCTCCTGCCGTTCCTGTTCTTCCTCCAGCACCCACTGAAGAAGAAAAACGGCTCGATGATCTTCATCTGCACCTGGATCCTCGCGATCATCCTGCTCGACTTCTTCTACAACATCCTGCCCGCGATCAAGGTGGACGGCGCACACGGCGATCCAGTCAACTTCCACGTGACCCCGTGGGACGTGACCGCGCTCGTCGGCATCGGCGGCGTGTGCTTCTGGGCCTTCTTCAACAGCTACGCCAAGCAGCGCTGCATCCCCGTGCGCGATCCCCGCATCGTCGAGTCCCTGCACCTCCATGAGTGACGTCACCTCCCATCCCTCCAGCCGCGCGTTCTGGCTGTCGGTCGCGGGCATCATCGGTTGTTTCCTCGTCTTCGCGATCGTGCTCTACGTCGCGGGCATCCCCGGACGCACGGGCGGCGGCAGCGTGCCGGTGAAGATGAGCGAAGAGGATCGGCTCGCCGCGCGTCTCTACACGCCGGCCGAGCGGGCGCAGATCTACTCCGAGATGCGCATCAAGGAGGACCACGCGCTCACCTCGTATCAGTGGATCGACAAGACCCAGGGCACCGTCCGGCTCCCCATCGAACGCGCCATGGAACTCGTCGTGCGCGACGCGCAGGCGAAGAAGTAGATTGTCTCGAGGCGCATTGATCCACTCGTCACTCGGCATTCGTCATCCGGCACTCCCATGGAATGGTTCGCCTACGGTCTCCTCGCCTTGATCGGGCTCCTGATGAGCGCGTCGGCGGTCTACGCCTTTTTCTGGGCGCAGAAGACCGGGGAGTTTCGCGACCTCGACCAGCAGGCCCGCTCCATCTTTGACGAGACCGAGCCCGAGGGCGTGGTCACCGATCGTTTTCCCGGCCGCGCCACGCGCGCCTCCGCTCGTCCCCAACACGCAGCAGCAGCCAGCAAACACTCATGAGTTCGGCACCCAGTCTCGCCGCCGCCATCGACCCGCGCACCAAGATGCCGCAGGAGCGGGCGGAGCTTCACCAGATCGACGAAAGCACGCGCGTGCTCGCGCTCATCTTCCTCGGCACCTCCGCCGTGTGGTTGCTCGTCGGCACGATCTTCGCGCTGATCGCCTCCTGGAAGCTGCACAACCCCGAGTTCCTCTCCACCCAGGAGTGGCTGACCTTCGGGCGGGTGCGCACCGCGCACCTCAATACCGTGATCTACGGCTGGGCGACCAATGCCGGCATCGGCGTGAGCTTCTGGCTGATGGCGCGCCTCTCGCGCACGCTGCTCCGCCACGCCGGCATCCTCTACGTCTCGGGCGCGGCCTGGAA
Organism: Opitutaceae bacterium; assembly: GCA_014879845.1. Classification (GTDB taxonomy): domain Bacteria; phylum Verrucomicrobiota; class Verrucomicrobiia; order Opitutales; family Opitutaceae; genus JAEWQP01. Next base: position 42,209 of record JACSRI010000164.1, on the reverse strand, counting down.
TCTCGCCGTCATCGTCGGCACCTTCGGCATCCTGCGTGGAGACGGCCAGCCGGTCGAGTGGCTGGAGTTTCCCCGTTACGTCACGCCGCTGCTGTTTGTGAGCTACGCGCTCATCGGCGTGTGGGGCATCATCACCTTCCGCTTCCGCCGGGGCGAGCACACGTATGTGTCGCAGTGGTACCTGCTCGCAGCGCTGTTCTGGTTCCCGTGGCTCTACTCGATCGCGCAGATCATGCTGGTTTTTGCACCGACCGTCGGCGTGATCCAGGCGCTGACGAACTGGTGGTTCGCGCACAACGTGCTCGGCCTCTGGTTCACGCCCATCGGCATCGCGGCCTCGTACTACTTCATTCCAAAGGTGCTCGGTAAGCCGATCCACAGCTACCACCTCTCGGTCGTCGGCTTCTGGGCGCTGGCCTTCTTCTACAACTGGGCCGGCGTGCACCACCTCATCGGCGGTCCGATCCCGGTCTGGGTGCAGTCGGCCGGCATCGTGGCCAGCCTCATGATGGTGATCCCGGTCATCGTCACGGCGATCAACCACCACCTCACGGTCATCGGCAGCTTCCAGCAGGTGTGGAACAGCCCGACGCTGCGCTTCATCGTGTTCGGCGCGATGAATTACACGCTCGCCAGCCTGCTCGGCTCGGCGATGGCGCTGCGCTCGGTCAACTCCGTCACGCACTTCACGCACTTCACCGTCGGCCACGCCCACCACGGCATGTATTCGTTCTTCACCATGGTGATGTTCGGCAGCATCTACTACATGCTACCGCGCCTGCTGCGCAAGGAGTGGCCCAGCGCGTTTCTCATCAACGTGCATTTCTGGGGCACCGCCGCCGGCATCACGCTCTACGTCGTGGCGCTGTCCATCGGCGGATGGATCCAGGGCATGCAGATGAACGACGTGAAGAACTATCCGGACTTCCTCCAGATCATGGTCGCGACCAAGCCCTGGCTCTTCGCTCGCACGATCGCAGGCTTGATGATCGCCGTCGGCCACATCGCCTTCGTCGTCAGCTTCGTCTGGATACTCATCAAGAAGCGCACTGTTGAGGAAACGTCGCCGACGCTCTTCAACACGCCGCCGACCCTTTCGCTGAAGACCTCATGAACAACGGTCCTCTTCTCTTCCTCGGCATCTTCTTCACGATCGCGTTCTCGTGGTCGGGGATCGTGCTGACCAACCTCGTCCAGCAGACCGAGGCCGGCGCCACGCAGCCCCTCTTCGACAAGGACACCGAGAAGGTCGTGCCCGCGCCTATGACCGGCGACGCCAAGCAGGGTCAGCAGGTCTACGCGGAGCTCGGCTGCGTCTATTGCCACTCCCAACAGGTACGCAACTCCCTCAGCCGCGATGGCGGCACGAGCGTCGATGTGGAGCGCAACTACGGCCGGCGTCCCAATGTCGCCCGCGACTACATCCAGGACGGCCGCATCTTCCTCGGGACCATGCGTACCGGCCCCGACCTGCGCAATGTCGGCCAGCGGCTCCCGTCGGTCGACTGGCACATGCAGCACCTCTACAACCCGCAGATCACGTCGAAGGACTCGATCATGCCGCCGTTCCCGTTCCTCTTCGAGGAGCGTGAGATCGTCGGCGAGCCTTCGCCCAAGGCCCTCAGGCTCACGGGCGACTGGGCCCCGCCGCCCGGCTATGAGGTGGTGCCGACGGCGCGGGCCGAGGCGCTCGTGGCCTACCTGTTGAGCCTGCGCACCGATTACGATCTCCCTGAAGCGCCGAAATCCGTCGAATGAGCGCCCCATCCACACCGTCCCATCCCGCCGGCAAGGCCTCGACCCACCAGCTCGAGCAGGCGGCCGCCTCCGACGCCAGCATCACGGCGATCCATCAGACGCTCCTGCGCGAGAAACCCGAGCCGACCGAAGGCTTTTCGCCGATCCCCATCTTCCTGCTCTTCGTCTTCTCCGCGCTGATCTTTGTCGGCGGCGTCTACATCGCGCACTATGCGGGAGACTTTGAGCCCATGGCTTTTGATCCGTCGCGCGGCAAGCAAGTCGCTTCGGCCGAACCGGCCAAGCCGGTCGACCCGATGGTCCTGGGCGGGCGCCTGTTCAACCAGAATTGCGCGGCCTGCCACCAGGTCACGGGTCAAGGCGTGCCGGGCAGCTTCCCGCCGCTGGCCGGTTCGGAGTGGGTGATGGGCAGCGAGGAGCGCCTCGTCCGCATCCTGCTTCACGGATTGAGCGGTCCGATCGAGGTGGAGGGCAAGACCTACAACGGCGCGATGCCCGCCTTCGGCCCCAAGAGCGGTTATCGCTTCAACGAGCAGAAGATCGCGGCCGTCCTGACCTACGTGCGCAACTCATGGGGCAACACCGCCCCGGCCGTGACGCCCGAGAAGGTGAAGGAGATCATGGCTGCTGTGGGCGACCGCCCCGGCCCGTGGACCGCGGCCGAGCTCGACCCATTCAAGTAGCCCCGGCTCAGGGACGACCTGTTCGACCCGCCTGAACACGAGACCGTGCGGAAGCAGCGGGAAAAGGCCCTGATGTGAGGTCTTCCCTGTTTTCGCTTCGGACTTCTGTCCAACGGTGTCCGCAGCGTGGTGCAAGGGGACACGGAGCGAACGGACATCGCTCCGGAGTCTCCTGCGTTACTTTCGTTGTCTCCCGCGCGCGGGATTGGGCGGAATAGCCCGGCTTAGGATTGCGGTGATTCTGCGCGCAGGAGCGGAAGAACCCCCGACACTCTTGCGGTAATGTCGGGCTCGTCGCGCACCCCGGACCCCAAGCCGGGGAGATGCGCCAACCTCAATCCCACGGGACTGTCCCCGTGTCACGCGCATGAAACCCTTCGTCCCCGTCCTCGGTGTTGTCATCGGCAACCGCGACTTCTTTCCCGACAAACTCGTCGCCGAAGCGCGCGCCGACCTCACGCGCCTCTTTGGTGAGCTCGGCATCGAGCCCGTCATGCTCACCCCCGAGCAGTCCAAGCTCGGCGGCGTGGAGACGCACGCGGAGGCGCGGGCCTGCGCCGAGCTCTTCAAGCAGCACCGCGAGCGCATCGACGGGGTGCTCGTCTGCCTGCCCAACTTCGGCGACGAGAAGGGCGTGGCCGACACGCTCAAGCTCGCGCGCCTCGACGTGCCGGTCCTTGTCCAGGGTTATCCCGACGATCTCGACCGGCTCGACGTCGTCCGCCGCCGCGACGCCTTTTGCGGCAAGATATCCGTCTGCAACAATCTCCACCAGGCCGGTATCCACTACACGCTCACGCGCAGCCACGTCATCCACCCGGACACACCGGAGTTCCGCGAGGACCTGAAGCAGTTTCTCGCCGTCTGCCGCGTCGTGCGCGGGATGCGCAAGGTGCGCATCGGCGCCGTCGGCGCGCGTCCGGGCGCGTTCAACACCGTGCGCTACTCGGAGAAGATCCTCGAACGCCACGGCATCAGCGTCACCACCGTCGACCTCTCCGAGATCCTCGGCACCGCGGCCAAGCTCGGCGACACCGACAAGCGCCTCGTCGCCAAAGTCGACGAGATCAAGGCCTACGCGCCGACCTCCGCCGTGCCGGCACCGAAGCTCCTGCAGATGGCGCGCCTCGGCGTGGTGCTCGACGACTTCGTCCGGGCCAACCACCTCGACGCCACCGCCATCCAGTGCTGGACATCGCTCCAGGCCAACCATGGCTGCAACGTATGCACGAGCATGAGCATGATGAGCGAGGCGCTCCTGCCCAGCGCGTGCGAGGTCGACGTCACCGGGGTGCTCACGATGTACGCCATGCAGCTGGCCTCCGGCACGCCCAGTGCCCTGGTCGACTGGAACAACAACTACGGCGCTGACCCGGACAAGTGTGTGCTCTTCCACTGTGGCAACTGGGCCAAGAGCTTCCTGCCCGACATCCAGGTCTCCAACGCGCCCATCCTCGGCTCGACCCTCGGCGTGGAAAACACCTGGGGTGCGCTCGATGGCCGCACGCCGGCCGGTCCACTCACCTTCGGCCGCCTGACCACCGACGACAACGCCGGGAGGATCCGCGCCTACGTCGGCGAGGGCGCCCTCACCAACGACGCGCTCAAGACCTTCGGCAACCGCGCCGTCGCGCACGTGCCGCGCCTGCAGAAGCTCATGCACCACGTCTGCCGGCACGGCTTCGAGCACCACGTCGTGATGAACGGCTCGCTCACGGCCGCCGTCCTCGTCGAGGCCTTCGAGAACTACCTCGGCTGGGACGTCTACCGGCACGAGTGAGATTCAGAGTTTCAACCACGGATGAACACGGATGGACACTGATAGAACTGGTTTTCAGACCGATGGCTCTGAGGTAGGGCGAGGCCTCTGGCCGAGCCGCGCCTCACCGGGACGGTTCGCCCTACCAGCCATGCCGTCGACTGCTTTCTCGGGTCTTCGGATGGCGTCCGGACTCCGTGCATCAAATCCGTGTCCATCCGTGTTCATCCGTGGTTCCTTTTTCTTCCGTGACTGACCACGATCTGGCTCTCAAGGCCGTCGCACTGCGACGGCGCATGTTGCACCTCATCCACGAGGCAGGCGCCGGGCACACCGGCGGTGGCCTCTCGTGCCTGGACATCCTGAACGTGCTCTACAACCGCGTCCTGCGCGTCTCGCCCGAATCGGTCGACGACCCGGCTCGCGACCGCTACGTGCAGAGCAAGGGCCACTGCGTCGAGGCGCTCTACGCCGTGATGGCCGACCGCGGCTACTTCCCCGACGAGGACCTGTCCACCGTCTGCCACTACAAGTCCTACTACGTCGGTCATCCCACGCGCAAGGTCCGCGGCATGGAGATGAACACCGGCGCACTCGGCCACGGCCTGCCCATCTGCATCGGCATGGCCCTCGCCGCGAAGATGGATGGCGCGCCGTATCGTGTCTTCACCCTGCTCGGCGACGGCGAACTCGCCGAAGGCTCGAACTGGGAGGCCGGCCTCGCCGCTGCGCACTACCGCCTCGATAACCTCGTCGCCATCCTCGACCACAACACGCTCCAGATCACCGGCCACACGCGCGACGTCATGTCGAACGAACCGCTCGACGAGAAGTGGCGCGCCTTCGGATGGGAGGTGCGGACAGTCGATGGGCACAGCTACGCAGCGCTCACGGCCGCACTCACCACGCCGCCGCCCGCCGGCAAGCCGCTCTTCATCATCGCCAACACCGTGAAGGGCAGGGGGGTAAGCTTCATGGAAAACGTTGCCAAGTGGCACCACGGCGTGCCATCCGACGCCGAACTCACGCAGGCCCTCGCCGAACTCGACGCCTCGGAGGCGCGACTGAAGGAGGTGCGCCCATGAGCGCGCCCGCCCCATCGATGTTCACCCCGGCCGCGATCGCGATGCTCGCGAAGCTTGGCCTGAAGAATGGTCGCGCCAACCTTGAGGTCTTTGCCGACACGCTCCAGGAACTCGCCACGGCCGACCGTCGCATCGTGGCCGTGACCAGCGACTCACGCGGCTCCGGCAAACTCGCACCGTTCGGCAAAGCCCTGCCGGCGCAGATCGTCGAGGTCGGCATCGCGGAGCAAAACCTCGTCGGCATCACCGCCGGACTCGCCGCCTGCGGCAAGAAGGCCTTTGGCGTGTCGCCCTCGTGCTTTCTCACGGCGCGCTCGCTCGAGCAGATCAAGAACGACGTCTGCTACTCGAATGTGCCCGCCGTGCTCGTGGGCATCAGTTCCGGCGTGAGTTACGGCGCGCTCGGCAGCACACACCACTCGCTGCACGACCTCGCCGTGCTGCGCGCGATCCACAACCTCACGATCCTCGTGCCCGCCGACAACGTCGAGACGCGCGAGGCCATCCGCTGGGCGGCGTGCGCGACGCGCCCGGTCTTCGTGCGATTCGGCAAGGCCGCGATGCCGAACGTCACGCCCGAGGGCGCAGCGTTCGAGCCCGGCCGCGCCAGCGTGCTGCGCGACGGCCGCGATATCGCCTTCCTCGCCTCCGGAGAGACTGTCGTCCACGCGCTGCTCGCCGCCGGTCACCTGGCTGAGCGCGGACTCTCCGCACGCGTGCTCAGTATCCACACGGTGAAGCCGCTCGACACCGAGGCGGTGCTGCGCGCCGGCCGCGAGTGCCGCGCCGTCGTCACCGTCGAGGAGCACATGGTCCACGGCGGCCTCGGCGAAGCCTGCGCCTCCGTGCTGCTACAGACGGGCGTGCGCGTGCCTTTCCGCATCGTCGGCATCCCCGACGAAGACACTGTCACCGGCGCCCAGGCGGACATCTTCCGCCATTACGGCATCAGCATGGAAGGCCTCGCCGCGACGGCGGAGGCGTTACTGCGATGAGTGGGTCCTTTCCCGTCTTGAGCGTGAGGGTAGGACGAGGCCTCCGGCCGAGCCGCGCCATCGTGGGAAGTTCGTGGGTGGCTCGGTCTGAGGCCTCACCGGCCAAGCCACTCACGCGAGGTCAGGGAAACGGAAGATCCTAGATCGAGAATCTTAAATGGCGCAGCCCTTCCTCCTCGCCCTCGACCAATCCACCTCCGCGACGAAGGCCCTGCTCTTCGACACGCAGGGGCGCGCTCTCGACCGCGAGTCACGGCCGCATCGGCAGCACTACCCGCAGCCCGGCTGGGTCGAGCACGACGCCGGGGAGATATGGGAGAACACACTCGTCGTGCTGCGCTCGGTTGCGCTTCGTGCGCACGCCGCGGGTCGTGAAATCGCGGCCCTGAGCATCACCAACCAGCGCGAGACGGTCCTCGTCTTCGAGCGTGGCTCCGGACGTCCGCTTGCGCCTGCGATGGTTTGGCAGGATCGCCGCGGCATCGGACTCTGCGACGAGCAAGCGGCAGCGGGGCGGGGTGAGGCCATTCACGCGCGCACCGGGCTTCGGCTCGATGCCTACTTTTCCGCCTCGAAACTCCAGTGGCTCGTGCGCCATCGGCCGGACTTGCTGGCGCGCCTTGAGTCGGGTGACGCCCTCATCGGCACGATCGACGCGTATCTTGTCTATCGCCTCACGTGTGGAGCGGTCTTTGCGACCGACCACACCAACGCCAGCCGGACCCTCCTCTTCGATATCACATCCCTGGCGTGGGATGCCGAGCTGTGCGCCTGGTGGCAGGTGCCGCGTTGGGCGCTCCCTGAGGTGCGCGAGCCGAAGGCGCGATTCGGCGAGACGACGCTCGATGGGACCCTGACGCGCCCGATTCCAATCTGTGGCGTGATGGGCGATTCGCAGGCGTCGTTGTTTGCGCAGCGCTGCTTTGAAGCAGGGACGGCCAAGGTCACCTTTGGCACGGGTTCGTCCATTCTGCTCAACATCGGATCGACTCCAAGGCTGTCCGGTCGCGGCGTGGTCACGGCCCTGGCTTGGGTCTTGGACGGTGTGCCGACCTATACGCTGGAGGGCATCATCATCACCTCGGCGGCCACGTTGACCTGGTTGCGTGACCAACTCGGCTTGGTTCGCGAAGTGAGCGAGCTCGAGACGCTTGCCGGCGAGGTCGCGAGCAGCGGCGGCGTTTACCTCGTGCCGGCGTTTTCCGGCCTGGGTCTCCCGCATTGGGCACCGGAATCACGAGCGGCCATCATCGGCCTGTCGGGCCACAGTGATCGGCGTCACGTCGCACGCGCCGCGCTCGAGTCGATGGCCTTCCAGTTGCGCGATGCCCTCGCTGCGATGCGCGGTGAGGCGGGTGTTGAGCTCCGCAGCCTCCACGCCGACGGCGGGCCGACGGCCAATCACCTGCTCATGCAGATCACGGCCGATTTTACGGGTGTCGAACTGCGTGTCGCCGCGTCTCCCGATTGTTCACCGCTGGGTGCAGCTCTCGCGGGCATGCTCGGCCTCGGGATCCGCGGCAGCCTGGCTGAACTCGCGGCACTGCCGCGCGCGGAGACGCGGTATCGCGCGAACTTGTCGGCCGAGACCGCCGGCGTGCTCCACGCCGGCTGGCTGGCGGCCGTCCGCCGCGTCACGACCCCGTCGCACGAGTGAGCGCGAGGCGCACGGGTCCCTGGTAGATCATGAAATAAAAGGGTCGCGTGGATGTTTCACAGCCCAAACTGACGGAAAATCGGTCGGCGCGGTGCGGCGCCCGCAGGGTCGCCTGCCGGGCCAATTGTGCGTCCTGAATCAGGCCCGTTCACCCTGGCAGAACTACGGAATCGGACGCGTGTCCTGATTTTTGGCGCCGAGATGAAAATATCGTTGACTTTGCCGTTCATGAAACAGATCTTACGCGCGCTGTATTTCATTTGAAATCCTTCGGCGCTACCCCGAACCCCAGCCGGAGGTCTGACCCAAGTCCCGAAATCCAAACCTCAGACCCATCATGACAACGCTGTACTCAACTCGAGCAGGCGGGCCGTCCCCCTCGTGCTCTCGGAAGCTGCGTGGCTTCCTCGCACTCGTTCTTGCATGCCTATTCACCCTGGTAGGAACAACGCTCCGCGCGCAGGAGGAGACCGGCGTCGTGACCGGGCGGGTACTGAATGCGCAGAACGGAATGTATCTGCCGAAAGCCGTTGTCGCTGTCGACGGAACCAGCCTTGAGGTGTTGACCGACGACTCAGGCACCTACGTCATCCGCAACGTTCCCGCTGGCGAGCGCACGATCACGGTCGCATACGGCGCGCAGACCACGATCAGTTCCACCGTCGTGGTGCCTGGAGGCGGTTCGATTGAAAAGAACTTCGCATTCAATCGGCCACCCGACTCTGCTGACGAGGAGACGCTGGTGTTGAATGTCTATGAGGTGAACGAGAACCGTTACCGCAACGCCGCCGAGATCGCGGCCAACGAGGAGCGGCAGTCCGTCAACATCAAGAACGTCATCGCGGCTGACGCCTTCGGTGATATCCCAAGCGGCAACGTGGGTGAGTTCGTTAAGTTCATCCCGGGCATCCTCGTCGATTATGGTGCCTACGGTGGATCGAACGAGGGAGTGTCGGACTCTGATGCCTCCGGCATCTCCGTCCGCGGCTTCGGCCCGGATGACACGGAGATCCTGATCGATGGCATGCCCGTCTCCAACGCCTTTCCGGGCACGCTCACGCGTCAAGTGGGTCTGGACATGCTCTCGATCAACAACGCCTCGCGCGTCGAGGTCACCAAGGTGCCGACGCCGGACATGTCCATGAATGCGCCGGGTGGCTCGATCAACCTGATCACCAAGAGCGCCTTTGAGTATGCACGGCCGAGTTTCTCTTGGAGCGTCTTCGCGACAGGCAACAGCGAGAACCTGACCTTTGGGCCGACCGTGGGGCCGAACAATCAATCCACCCGCAAGCTCCAGCCTGCCGGCACGATTTCGATGACCTATCCGTTCTCGACGACGTTTGGCTTTTCGATCACCGCCTCGCACCTCCCGGAGTACAATCACAGCTACCGGGCACAACCCGTGTGGGATCCGGCCCCGTTTTCGGTGCCGAACACGAGCACACCCGAGGAGGCGATCGCCATCATGGGTCCGGCCTATGCCAATCCTCGTCTCACCCGTCTGCAGGTCACGGATACGCCCCAGTTGACCACGCGCAACTCGGGCAACATCAAATTGGATTGGCGCCCCTTCCCGGGCCACACGTTGTCGGCCAACTTCCAGGCCAGCACCTACGAGGCGGAGGAGTCGCAGCGCCGGAATGATTTCCGGACCGGCACTCCCACGACTTGGGGTCCTGACTTCACCATCGGGCAGACCAACAACGGCACGCCCCGCGTGGCCATGACCGTCACGTCGCGCGACAAGATCGGCGATACGTTCAGCGGGTCACTGACCTACACGGGGACGTTCGGCGGCTGGGACATCTTTGCCGCAGGCAGCCGTTCGATCTCCAACGGCGAGTTCAAGGACCGCGAAAACGGCCACTTCTCGGAGGCCACGGCCATCCTGGGTGGCGGCGGCTCCACGGCTGGGCGGGTGCAGGTGAACTTCCGCGACATCAACAACGGCATCCCGGGCACGATCGAGGTCCTGAGCAACGGCGGCATCTCGTCGCCGTTGCCGATTGACTACACCTTGCTCAGCAACTGGCGCAACGACGGCGCCATCGTGGCCAAGTCCGGCGAGGCCTTCTCGAAGGACACTATCGATGTCTTCCGTCTGGATGTGAGGCGCGAACTCGATTTCCTGCCGTGGTCCGAGACGGTGCCGCTCGCGATCAAGGTGGGTGGTCGTCGTGACGTGAAGAACAACGAGAAATGGGGCACCGGCACCGGCTACGCCGAGGATCTCAAGCCGGGCGCCACGCTTACCATCAGCGAGTTCATCGACGATCACTACGTGGCGCAGTCGCAGGGCTTCGGCCTGCCCGCCCAGCAGTGGCTGTCGCCGTACAAGCTCTTTCAGCTCGATCAGGAACGCGACTTGTTTGAAGCCGCCACGGAGAGTCGCCTCATCAGCAACTACAACAGCTACGCCAACCAGCAGAAGTCGATCAAGGAGACCAAGGACGCTTGGTACGCCCAGCTCGAGGGCCGGGCGCTGAACAATCGCCTGAACTTCGTTGCCGGCCTGCGCCAGCAGCGCGACTCGCGCAAGGGCCGGGGGCCCTTCACGGACAACCGCTACAACTACGTCAAGGCCCAGGATGGCACAGTCTACCGTCGCCCGGATATCCAGACCGGGGTCGATAACAACGGCAATCCGGTCTACGGCTACGCCAACGGCGTGCGCTTCTCGGCCGCGAACGATCCGCTCTTCTCCAACGCCGGAGGGATCCAGCAGATCCTCCAGGCCGAGGGGCTGTGGTATCCGACCGATCCTGCCACGGGCGCGCCGCGAGTCCTCAACAACTCCACGCTAGAGGGACGCATGCTGCAGTTGCGGACGAATCGTCCGGTCGACCAGTCGGTCACGGGTGATCCGGCCTACAGCGTCAATGTCTCCTACGACATCACCAAGAAGTTGGTCGGCAAGATCGGCTGGTCGCGCACCATGCGTCAGCCGCGCCTGGAGGAGAGCGGCAACATCGGTGGCATCCTCTCCGGCACGAATCAGTTTACCTTCAACGAGTTCACCGAGGTGGACGACAACGGCTACATCGGTGAGATCAAGATGGCAAATCCCGCCCTGGAATCCGAGCTCTCGGAAGGCTGGGACCTCTCGTTGAGCTACTACTGGGATATCGGAACCAAGGCGAGTATCTCCTACTATTGGAAAGACGTCACGAACCAGCAGGTCACCTACCGCACCTTCTATCCGGATCCGAACTTCATGCTCGTGATGGAGTCGGCGGGATTGGACGGCCGCGAATATCCGGGTTACTACCTGTCGACGTCGACGAACGGCACCGGCAAGCAGAAGACCGACGGCATCGAGCTCGAGGTGCAGCAGAACTTCGGATTCCTCGGGCGCATGGGGCGCCGCTTCGACGCCTTCGCCAGCTACACGCAGAAGGGTCTGGGCGATCCGATCATCTCGAAGCCGATTCCGATCACGATGAGCGACGGCACGGTCGTCGAGATCGCGCCGAGCGCGCAGCGTGCGATCAGCCAGACCGCCAACAAGTTCGCCTCGGCCGGTCTCCGCTACTCGGGACCGCGCCTGTCGATCCAGGCTCGCGGCACCTACCGCGTGGAAAACGAGCGCGAGCGTTCCTCGATCACCTACTCGCACATCACCAACGGGACCACGATCGTGAACTACATGCGGGTCTTCGACCCGTCGGAGACCCGCGTTGACCTCAGCCTCGACTACCGGATCAACGAGCGCCTGAGCTTCTTCGCCACAGGTCGCGATGTGTTCAACTCGGCGCGCAAGCAATATCAGCGGGACGATCTCGGCTGGCGTCCCAGCTATGCGCAGCTGCGCGATCATCGCTCCTTCGGTGTCGATGTGACCTTCGGTCTGCGCGGCACGTTCTGACCGGTGCCGCAGGTTTGAGATCATTGGGACGAGGCCCGGTCATCAGCTGACCGGGCCTCAGTTTTCAAGAAGATCGATTTCCGGAAAATGGATGTGACGCCGCCTTGCGCACGAGCGTCAAGCGTAGCTCAAGGACTCTGATGAAACCTATCCTCCCGATCGCGGTGCTTGGTGCCTCGCTGATTCTGTTCGTCGTTGTGAGCCTGACCCGCGCCGACGATGCCGCCGCGCCGGCCGCGGTGCCGGATGATTACGCCAGCGTCGCCGCCGGTCGAGCGGCCAGAATCGTTGCCGCGCTCGCGCTGGCTGACACCACGCAAAGCGAGCGCGTCACGCGCATCGTCGCCGAGCAGTACGCGAAGCTGCACGCCATTCACGAGGCGCGCGACGCGAGCCTTGCCGCGGTCAAGGCCGACGCCGAAGTCCTCGCGCGGACCCTTGCGACCGAGCCCGCGAAGAAGACGGCCGAGGTCGACGCGGAGGCGGCGAGGAGGCGTATCCTCGATGAAACGACAGCTCGTCTCTACGACCTCCATGCCGAGTATCTCGCCCGGCTTGCCGTGGAACTCACGCCGGCCCAGGTCGACCAGGTGAAGGACGGCATGACCTACGGGGTCCTGCCGAACACCTGGCGCGGGTATCAGGAGATGCTTCCGCAGATGACCGACGAGCAGAGACGCCAAGTCCTCGCCTGGCTCATCGAGGCCCGCGAGCACGCCATGGACGGCAGCACTTCCGAGGAGAAGCACGGATGGTTCGGCAAATACAAGGGCCGCATCACCAACTACCTCGCCGCCGCTGGCTACGACCTCAAGGCCGCTGAGAAGGTCTGGCTCGACTCCAAGAAGAAGTGACGGGCCGACAATCCTTCATACAGGAGGCCTCGGAGGAAGCAGGAATTCCGGTTTCATTGCCCCTGCTCTCACTGCGTTCTCCCGTGAAACCCTCTCGTTCTGTCCACTGCAAGTCGCTGCTCCCATGAAAGCCCGATTCAATCCCCTCTGTCTCGTAGCCTCGGTCGCGCTCGCCGCTGCGCCGCTTGCCCATGCCCAGTATCCGCAGATCAAGCCCAAGGTTAGGGCGGAGTCCGACGCCCGCAAGGCCGCGGCCGATCGCCGCTCCGACGAGGCCTTCGCCCGCGCCATGCCGGAGATCGAGGCATGGGCGGTGAAGGGTCGGCCCTATGTTCCTGGCGCGGCGAAACCGGCCGACCTCCTGCATGCCGACATCCCGGCTTTCCCCGGAGCGCAAGGCGGCGGCATGTATTCGCTCGGTGGACGCGGTGGACGCGTCTTCGTCGTGACCAATCTCAACGACTCCGGTCCCGGAAGCTTCCGCGAGGCCTGCGAGGCGGGCGGTCCGCGCATCGTCGTCTTCAATGTCGCGGGCATCATACGGCTGAAGGAGCGCATCCGCATTCGCGCGCCTTACATCACCATCTCCGGCGCGACCGCGCCCGGCGACGGCGTGTGCATCGCGGGCGACACGGTCGAACTTGAGACGCACGACATCGTCATCCGCCACATGCGCTTTCGCCGCGGCGAGATCTGGGTTGGCGATCGCAACGACTCCATCGGCGGCAATCCCATCGGCAACGTCATGATCGACCACGTCTCGGCCAGTTGGGGGCTCGACGAGAACATGTCGATGTACCGTCACATGTATCAGCCGCCTGGAGGAGGCAGGGAGCTGAAGCTGCCTACGGTCAACATCACCATCCAGAACTCGATCTTCAGCGAGGCGCTCAACACCTTCCACCACGCCTTCGGCAGCACGATCGGCGGATACAACGCGACCTTCCACCACAACCTCTGGGCGTGCAACACCGGCCGCAACCCGAGCGTCGGGATGATCTACGACTTCACCTTCGCGAACAACGTGCTCTTCAACTGGCGCCACCGCACGGTCGACGGCGGCGACCATCGCAGCTTCTACACGATCGTGAACAACGTCTTCAAACCCGGCCCGGGCACGCCGACGGACGACGAGATCGCCTACCGGATCCTCAAACCCGAGGCGCGCCGCGCCAAGCCGCCGGTCGATGACTACGGCAAGGCCTACGTGGCTGGCAATGTCGTTGAAGGCAACGAGCGCGTCACGGCTGACAACTGGGACGGCGGGGTGCAGCCCGACACAATGGGCCCGCGCGCCGCCGTGCTGGAGAAGATCCGGCAGAACTCGCCGTACCCGCACGCATACCTGGAGATCCAGCCGGCCCGAGAAGCCTACGAGTTGGTGCTCGCCCAGGCCGGTGCCACGCTGCCGCGCCGCGATGCGGTCGACCTGCGCGTGATCGAGATGGTGCGCACGGGTCAAGTCGGCGAGCGCGATGTCGCCTCGGTGCGCGCGGACATCGGTGACGTCGGATTTCAAGACGGGACGATCGCAGAGATCACGGAGGCGGTCCGAAAGGGATTTATCACAAATCCGGCGCAGGTCGGTGGGTATCCGCAATACACCGGCGCGCCTTACCTCGATGCCGATGGCGATGGCATGCCCGACGCGTGGGAGGCGACGCACGGACTGAACCCCAAGGACGCATCCGACGCCTCAGGCGACCTCAACAGCGACGGCTACACCAATATCGAAGACTTCATCAACGGTCTCGACCCACGAGCGCCGAAGCAAACCTGGCCGACTCCGCGCACCTACGAGGACCTCTGGGGCTTCCTCGACGACAAGGCCGCAGAGTAGGTTCACCGCGGAGACACAGAGGACCGCAGGATGGCCGCACGAGGCACAGAAAGCACAGGATTTCGAATCCGACCTTTTGCGACTTCTGTGCCTCTTTGGGCTATTCTGCGGGTTGGGTCTCTGTGGCTCAGTTTCTCTGGGGTTCAAGCCGTCGTGGCCGGAGATCTCACGCTCTGGTACGACAAGCCAGCTGAGAAGTGGACGGAAGCGCTCCCGGTCGGCAACGGCTACATGGGCGCGATGGTTTTTGGCGGCGGCGCCGCCGAGCGGATCCAGTTCAACGAGGACACGCTCTGGCGTGGCAAGCCTCACGACTATGCCAGCACCGAAGCGCACCAGCATCTCGGCGAACTACGCCGGCTCGTCGCGGGGGGTGAGACGGCGCGTGCGGTCGAGCTGGGCCGCCGGGTGTTCCTCGGCGTGCCGCGTCGACAGATGCCGTACCAACCGTTCGGTGACATTTTCCTGAAGTTCCCGGGCCACGAGACTCCGGCCGCCTATCGGAGGGAACTCGATCTCGCGTCGGCCACGGCGCGGGTGCGCTATCGCGTGGGCGGAGTGGAGTACGGTCGCGAGGTCTTCGCCAGCCATCCGGACCGGATGGTGGCCGTGCGTCTGACCGCCGACCGGCCGGGCAGCCTGACGACCACGATCTCGCTCGGCACGCCGCACAAGCTGGCCGAGGTGTCCGCGCCCAGCGACCACACCCTCGTGTTGCGTGGGCGTGTGCAGGAGGACGGCGTGAGTTTCGAGGCGCGGCTGCACCTTCGCGTGAATGGCGGCACGGTTGTACGCGAGCCGACCGCCCTCGCGGTCACTGGTGCGGACGCGATCGAGTTGTTCCTCGTCACTGCGACCAGCTACCGCGATTACGAGCACATCGACGCCGATCCCACGATGCGGTGTGACGAGCGGCTCGCGCGCGTCACGGGGCGCGCATTCGACGAACTGCGTGCCGCGCACCTGGCTGATCACCGCGCGCTGTTCGGGCGCGTCACTCTCGAGGTTGGATCGGGGGACCAGGATCGGCTTCCGACCGACGCGCGGCTCAAGGCACTCAAGTCGACCGGTCTCGCGGGCGATCCCGGCCTCGCGGCGCTGCATTTCCAGTATGGGCGCTATCTGCTCATCGCGAGCAGCCGGCCCGGATCCCAGCCGGCCAACTTGCAGGGCGTGTGGAATGAACTCCTCGATCCACCGTGGGAGAGCAAGTTCACTACAAACATCAATTTCGAGATGAACTACTGGCCGGCCGAGGTCGCAAATCTCGGTGAGTGCGCGGAGCCGATGGTCGATCTCATCGACGATGTCGTCGCCAGCGGGCGACGCACGGCGCGCGCCTACTATGGTGCGCGCGGCTGGGTGCTGCATCACAACACCGACCTGTGGCGCGGAACCGCTCCCGTGAACAACATCGACGGCATCTGGCCGTCCGGCGGCGCCTGGCTCTGCTGGCACCTGTGGGAGCGGTATCGATTCAGCGGTGACCGCGGGTTCCTCGAACGCCGCGCCTATCCGGTGATGCGCGAGGCGTGCGAGTTCTTCCTCGATACGCTGGTCGAGGAGCCGAAGACGAAGTGGCTGGTGACCTCGCCGTCGTTCTCCCCGGAACAGGGCACACTCACGGTCGGGCCGGCGATGGACATGCAGATCATCCGCGCGCTCTTCGCGGCGACGAGCGAGTCGGCGCGAATTCTCGGGGTGGACGGGGATCTCATCGACCAGCTCGACGCCGCGCGGGCGCGTCTCGCGCCGGATCAGATCGGGCGTCACGGACAGCTGCAGGAGTGGATCGAAGACGTGGATGTGCCGAACAATGCGCATCGCCATATGTCGCCCCTCTGGGCGCTGTATCCAGGGGACGATATCAACCCGGAGCGGGCCGAGGTCTTCACGGCGGCGAAGAAGCTGCTCGCCTGGCGCGGCGATGGAAGCACGGGCTGGAGCTACGCGTGGCGCATGCCGCTGTGGGCGCGGGTCGGCGACGGGGATTTCGCCTTCAGGCAGTTCGACGGCCTGCTCCAGCGCAAGACCTTGCCGAACCTTTTCGACCTCTGCGGCCCGTTCCAGATCGACGGCAATTTCGGCGCGACCGCCGGGGTGGCCGAGATGCTCCTCCAATCGCACCTGCGCGCCGGCAGCGACGCGCTGTCGCCGGTGATCGACCTGCTGCCGGCGCTGCCGAAGGCGTGGCCGGCAGGGACGATCGGGGGCCTGCGTGCGCGGGGCGGCTTCGAGGTCGATCTTGCGTGGCGCGACGGCGTGCTCACGCGCGCGGTGATCCGCTCCGGGCTGGGCCAGCCCTGCCGCATTCGCTATGCGGGAAGATCAGTCGAGTGGCGCGGAGATGCCGGGACGAGCATCGCTCTCGATGGCTCGCTCAAGGTCGTGCCCTGAGCCCCGAGACGAGCAATTGGTGCTTCCATGAATCGTCGCGAATTTCTCTCGAGATCGCTCGGTGCGGCAGCGGCGCTCGCCTGCGCGCGGCAGACGCGGGCGTCACCCACGCAAGCGTCGGCACCGCGCTACCGTATCGCGGCGTGCGACTGGATGATGCTCAAGCGGCAGAAACTCGGTGCGCTCCCGCTCGCAAAGGAGATCGGCGCAGACGGCGTGGAGGTCGACATGGGCGGACTGGGCGATCGTCCGACCTTTGACAACCAGCTCGCCGACGTTTCAGTGCGACAGCAGTTCCTGGATACGGCGAAGGAGCTCGGCATCACCATCGCATCGCTGGCCATGTCGGGGTTTTATGCGCAGTCGTTCGCCGAACGCCCGGGCATCGAGCGTGTTGTGCAGGACTGCCTCGACACCGCGAGGCTGATGGGCGTGCGTGTCGTGTTTCTTCCACTCGGGGTTCGCGGCGATCTCGTGGCTCACCCGGCGCTGCGGCCGGCCATCGTGTCGCGCCTGCAGGCCGTGGCGCCGCGCGCCGCGGACGCCGGTGTGGTGATCGGCATCGAGACAGCCCTCGACGCGGCGGGTGAAGCGGCGCTGCTCGACGAGATCGGCTCACCGGCCATCCGCAGCTATTTCAACTTCGCCAACGCCCTGCAGAACGGCCGCGACCTGCACGCCGAGTTGCGCGCGCTCGGGCGCGAGCGCATCTGCCAGATCCACTGCACCAATCAGGACGGCGTGTGGCTCGAGCACGACCCGAAGATCGACCTGCCTGCGGTGAAGCGCACGCTTGATGGGCTGGGGTGGGGCGGCTGGCTGGTGATCGAGCGCTCGCGCGATGCGAACGACGCGCGCAACGTGCGGCGCAATTTCGGCGCCAACGCTGCCTACCTGAAAGAGGTCTTCCAGGCGGATTGATTCTGGCGCCTTGTGCGCCTCAGCCGAGTGCGCCCGTGACGCGGAACACCAGCGCAAGGTTCGAGGGCGCATCGCCCGGAAGATCGATGATCAAGCCGGCATGCTCCTCGAGCCGCCAACGAACCGGGGAAGGATGGCCGAGGAGTTCGACGTGTTCGACACGACCTCGGATGAGTCCACGCGCGGGGGCGAGGGGGGCGACGATGGCGGGCTGGCCTGAATCAGGTATTCCCATGACGAACGCGAATAGATCGCGGTTCTTCGTGGTGAAGCGGACGTCGGCGGCGACGAAATCCTGCCGGAGGTTTTCGTTGTATTTCACGCTCGGGTCGTTGCGCACCATGCCCGGACCTTCGCCGAACATCACCCAGGGGCGGGTGCCGTGGATCGCCTCGGCGTGGATCTCCATCCACGCGGTGATCTGGGCGAGGATCGCCTGCTCCTCGTCGTCGAGTGTGCCGTCGCGGCGCAGCGGGAAGTTGAGCAGCAGGTTTCCATTGCGGCTCACGGTGTCGACGAGCATGTCGATGACGCGCTTCGGTGTCTTGTAGTTGCCGAGCTTGCGCGTGTCGTAGTGCCAGCCACCGATGCACGTGCAGATCTGGAACGGCTGGGGCCAGATCGTCTCCGGCAGCGCGCGCTCGAAGTCGAGCACGCAGGCGCCTGCCTCGGTGTCGGCGAGTTCCTTGCTTGTGTAGACGACGTCGAGACGACCGTTGTTGCGCGCGAGACTTTGGTTGTAGAGATGCGCGACCAGGGCCAGCCCACGGTCACCGAACGGGATGTGGCCGTCCTGGTAGATGTAGTCGAAGTCGTATTTGTCGATGAGGTCCTTGATACGGCGGAAGTAGACGTCCTTCGTCGCCTCGGTGATGCCATCCTCGTTCCAGTCGAGCTTCCGGTCGGGGAACGGGTAGTCGCCGTAGAAGTCTGCACAGGCCGGATCGCCGCCGTCGTAGGGGACGCCGGCGAGGTCGCCCTTCGTGTCTGCGCCGCGGCAGACGGATATCCACTTCGAGGCGGGCCAGAGGTGGTCGCTCACGCCGAAGCGCAGGCCGTGCTTTCTCGCGGCAGCGGAGAACTCGCCGACGATATCGCGGCGCGGGCCCATCTTCACTGAATTCCAGCGATGGTGCGTGGAGTCCCAGAGGTCGAAGTTGTCGCAGTGCACGGCGAGGCTGACGAGGTACTGCGCCCCAGCCTTCTTGTAGAGGCCGACGAGATGGTCCGGGTCGAAGTGTTCGCCGGTCCAGAGCGGGATGATGTCCTTGTAGCCGAACTTCGACGGGTGGCCGAACTTCGCGACGTGGTATTTGTGCTGCTCGGTCTTATCGATGTAGATGTTGCGCGCGTACCAGTCGCCGTATTCAGCGGCCGACTGCGGCCCCCAGTGGGCCCAGATGCCGAACTTCGCGTCGCGCCACCACTGCGGCACCTCGTACCCCGCAGAGAGTGACGCGCGCGTGCCGGTGAACGGCCCCGGAGCGATCGGCAGGGAGTTGGCGGGCGCTTCGGAAGCAAAGAGTCGGGAGCGGCCGGCGGCGAAGGCAGGTGCCGTGGCGGCGAGGAGCTTGAGGAGGTCGCGTCGTGTCATGGCGAAGATGGAAGACGGTTGGGAGTCATTCGCGGCGAGCGGAAAGGCCTACTCGACTTCGACGGTGTCAAAGACTGTGCCCGAGGCGTCGGGCGGCAGGTCCACATGCAGCACATAGGTCCCGGCGTTGAGGCTGGCGCAGGTCCGGATGCGCGCGACCGACCACGCATCGCTGGCAACCGGAGCGAGCGTGAGTTCGCCCGTGCAGACCGTCGCGCCGTCCGAGGCGATGATGGTGTAGCTCGCGGCGGCGGGAATGCGCGCACGGTAACGGAAGTTCAAACCGTAGCGGTCGCCGACGGCTACGGTGATCGGCCAGATGACGGCGGTCGCGTCCTGGCGCTCGCCGGCAAACGTCGCGGACGGACGCACCGGGCGGACAAAGACCACGTAGGGCTCGGCCGCGCCGCCATCCGGCAGCGTGCCGTCGCCGCCAAGTGTCACCGACGCGCCGGGTGCGAGGCGCTGGCGCAGGAGCGCGTGGCGCGCACCGCTCGCTGCGGTGGTGCGCAAGGTCTGGGTGGTCGCGATCCAGTCCTGCGTCCAGGCCGGCCGGACGGTGACGCGCTCGTCGAATGCGACCACGATCTCGGCATGGATGGCGACACCGAGGGTGATCGTCGCGGCCGGGTCGGCCGCCGGTGCGCGCCGGATCCAGTCGGCGTCGTTCAGGGTGTTCGGCATCGACGCGAACCGGACGTCGCCGCTCGCGTGCACGGGTTGCCCGATGCGGCAATGTCCGGCGAGTTTGTCGGCATCGCCCGAATACGCGGCGATCCACTGCGCCGGCGGCAACGGGCGGACCTTCTGGACGATGCCGAAGTACATCGCCGCCGGATCTGACCGTGGGCCGGATCGGAGGTTCGGGCCGAGCTCGACTCCGGCCCCTGCGGCGACGCGACGGCGGTAGAGTTCGAAGCCCGGCTCGGCGTTTTCCGTCGTTCGCGCGACAAGTCCGGTCGGACTCCAGGCCGCGAGCCAGTCGGGCTTGGGCTGGATGCGGGCGTCATGGGCGACGTACACGTCGCTCTCCGCGGCGACGTCGAATCGAACGGGTGCCGGCGCGAGACGCGCGGCGGCTCCAGTCTCGACGGAAACGAGCTCGGCCTCGAGCAGGTCGGACGGCAGGGCGGTCAGTGTGGCTCCTCCGCCGGCATACACGGGATCGCCGAGGTCGAGATGCGTGCGGCGGATGATGGTTACGGATTCGCCCTGGGCGGGGAGGGCTCCATGCGACCGGGTTGAGCGCGTGCGCAGCGCGATGGCGGAGATGACAGCCTGGCCGGCTTCCACACGCGGGAAGGAGAGTGTGATCGCGCCGTCGTGGGCGGTGGCGCTCACCGTCTTGCGCAGCGCGCGGGCGTGGCCACCGGTCTCCTTCCAGATGTCGAGATCGCGCAAGACCGTCGTGCCGTTGACCGCGACGTCGAAGCGGCGCCAACCGGTGCACTCTGCTCCTCCGCCGGCCAGGTACCACGGCTCGGCGAAAAAGAGATCCACCGCGTACGTGCCTGGCTCGACGGCGATGCGGAACTTCAGCCGGTCGCGTCCGTAGCGGTAGGCTTGGAAGACCGCGTCATCGCGCGTGCCGACTATGGGCTCGTAGAGTCGGCGCCGGCTGGCGAACTCCGGCGGGAGGTTCGTGTAGTCGGCGGCCCAGGACGTCGCCACGCTGGTGTCGCTCGTCCAGATGCGGCCGCCGGAGTCGGTGAACTCCGGTCCACCGCAATTGATGCGGGCAACGTAGGTCCAGCCCGGCTCGGCTGCCAGGATGTCTGGCTCGGCTGCATCGGCGGCGCCGTAGCGGGGCGCGTGAGGCAGGTGATGCAGGAGTATCGCGTCGGTCGCGACCACCTGTCCGCCGACGCGGCCCTCGGCGCGCAGGTAGTTGGTTTCGATCTGAACGCCATCCCAGCGGAAGTGTGTGCCGCGGCCATTGCGTGTGCGTACGCCGAGGGAGCGGCCGCCGAGGTCGTTGAAGAGCTCCACGTCCTCGCAGTTCGAATAGACCACGATCCCGCTCTTCTTTCCTGTTCCGGTCCAGCGATCCGGCCAGGTGCGGGACATGATCGCGACCATGGGATGCGTCCCGGCATCCGTGTGGTTTGAGCGGTAGAGATGGTAGGCGTCGGTCGGTTCACCCCAGAGCGTGAACAGGCCCTTGTTGTTGGCCGGGCCGACGCGATCGAGTGGACGGACGCCGTCGTGGAGTTGCTCGCCGTTCTCGCCGAAGTTGCGCCCTGGATTGGCATGCGTGGTGAACGGCCACTGGAAATGCCCGATCGACTCGCCGCGTACGGAGTCGGCCAGCCGGATCTTCGTCTCCATGAGCGCGCAGAAGCGCTCCTCGGAGAGCGGAAGGTCGGGGAGCGGCAGAGCATCGCGAGGCATCTCGCTGTGCAGCCCGAGGCTGCGCCAGCCGCCGTATTCGCCGATCAGGCGCTGGCGGCGGAGATCATCGGCGTAGGCGAAGGGATCGCCGCCGTAGGTGCCGGTCCAGTTCTGCGGCACGTTCCATTCTGTGCCCGTACCGCCATTACATGTCGTGATCAGGCGCTGCGTCGACGCCGTGGGGTCCATGGCGCGGATGATCGCGGCGCATTCCTCGGCGAAGGCGGTCGGCAACTTGCTCTCGTTTTGCAGGCCCCAGAGGATCAGCGACGGGCTGTTGCGCCGCTCCTTCACCCACTCGCGCAGGAGGGTCCTGAAGTTCGTGCGGAAGTCGTCGCGATCGAACCAGATCTGCGCGCCCATCTGCGTCCACCACAGCGTGCCGGAGCGATCCCAGATGGCGTTGAACCGGAGGTTGTGCGGATGGTGCGCGTCGCGAAACGCGTTGAACCCGCCGGCGCGGATCTGCGCCGCGCGCGCCTCGATCTGCGCCGTGCTGAAGGCGTGGTTGGCGCCGAGGTTGTGCTCGTAGTCGCAAGTGCCATTGAGGAAGACCGGCTTGCCGTTGATGAGCAGGGGGCGTCCCTCGGGTCCGTTGGGATCGGGCCAGGTGACGGTGCGGATACCAAAGCTGGTCTGGTCCCGGTCGAGGACGGTGTCTCCATCGAGCACTTCGGCGGTGAGCGTGTAGAGATGGGGCGAGTCGGGCGACCAGAGGCGCGCGCCGGGGATGATGACCGGCGAACTTTCGACCGTCGTCACGGCGGTAGGCGGAAGCGTCACCACGTGGTGGGACTCGAGCACGGTCGCGCCGTCGGCATCACGAAAACGAAGGGCGAGGGTGACGGCACGGGGGGCGGCGGTCGTGTTGCGCACTTCGGTGCGCGTATGGACAACGGGTTCGGCCGCGGTGTCGTTCCAGACGTGTATGCCGAATGGTTCGACGCGGACCGGTGCGGTGGTGTAGAGCGAGACCGGCCGGAAGATGCCGAACGGCTGGGGACCTTCGGAGAAACCGTAGACGAGTTCGCAGCCACCGCAGACCCATGGCAGGTCGCGGATGCCAGCGGGATGATCCGCGCGGACGACGAGTGTATGTGAAGATCGGGCACGGACGGCGTCGGTCACGTCGAGCGTGAAGATCGTGAGTCCGCCCGCATGGCGGCCGACCTCGATGCCGTTGACCCATACCGTGGCGTACGAGCCCACTCCCTCGAAGTGGAGAAATGTGCGGCGGTCGCCGGCGAGTGCCTCGGGCTCAAGGTCGAAGCTGCGCCGGTACCAGGCCGAGCCGTGGAGGTTGCCGTGGCGCGTCTGGCGCGCGCCCTCGTAGGCATCCCAATTGTGCGGCACGTCGACCGTGCGCCAGGCGGAGTCGTCGAACGTGGATGCCTGTGCGCCGACGGTCCCGTCGGCGACCAGCGTGGTGCGCCACCCCGATGAAAGGTCGACGACCCGGCGTGAGGCCGGCTCGGCGCGCAGGACGCTGGCCAGGACCGGGAGGGCCAGCAGAAGCGCGCCGACCAGTCGCTCAGCGCTGCGGCTCGATCGCGACATCGTCGACGAGGAAGCTGATGGCGGGCGCCTTGGCGTTCGCGCCGGGCAGATCGCGACCGGCGCCGAATCCACGTTCGCGATACGCGCCGGTGCGGAAGGACAGGCGCTCGATGTGCGGCGTTGCCTCGAGTGGTCCGATCGCGCGCGGGGTGCCTTCGCGACCGTCAATGCGCAGGCTCATGCGGTCGGATGTCGGGATTGTCGGCAGTTCGAGCTCAAAGGTGTACCAGCGGTCGGCGGCGTAGGCTCCGTTGTCGGTCCAGACACCTTCGTGGTTGGCCCAGAGGTGACCGTCCTCGCCAAACGCGAGCACGTAGGGCCGTTCGCCCCGGCGGTCGGCGAGTTCGATCTCGAGGCGCCCGGAGGTTTGGCGCGCGAGGACCTTGAAGGCGACCTTCACACCGTGTGTATGCGGGAACACCCGGATGGCGCGGGCGTAATCGTAGGGCTCCTCATCGCGCAGCTCGAGGGCGCGACCGGCCGCGGGTCCGGCATCGACCACGCGGACGGGCGCCCACGCGGGGCTGTAGACGTTCCATCCGGTCGGCAGTGCGCCGACGGCGGTGGACGAAAAGTCGTCGCGCACCGGCGCATCGACGGAATCGCGCACCGGCACGGGCACGCGGGAGACCCAGATGTCCTCCTTGTTGACGCTGTAGGTCAGCCACAGCGCCGGGTTGGTGGGGTCGCCGGCGGCGGCATCGCCCGCCTCGATGCCGCGCACGTATTGCGGGCCGAGGTTCTTGAACTCGCCGGGGAACCGCTGATCGGGCAACTCGCCGTGCACCGTGGCGAGATGCGAGAACGTGTGGCAGTCCTCGCTCGTCGCGAGCGCGAGCGGAAAGCGCAGGCGGTTGGTCGGATTCAGCGCGAGCGCGTATCGGCCGTCTCCGGTGCGCTGCAGCCAGTATTTGGAGGCGTTGTTCGGCAGGTTGATCCCGAACTGCTTGTCGACCCAGGTGCGGCCCTCGTCGTGCGTCGTCGAGACGAGCGCGTTTTTCCAGATGCCGAGCACCGAGCCGTCCGGCCGCCGCACGGTCGAGAGCGCCTTGCCCTTGATCGTGTAGAAACCGCTCTCGTCGCCCTGGTCCTCCTCCCACCACTGCGCGGTGATGAGCTTGTCGGCGAGCAGGGCCTCGCAGGCGGCGACGAAGCCGGCGTCGGGCGAGGAGGTAAAGCGTGGATACGGCGGCGTGAAGTCCGGGAAGGGCGGCCGCGAGTTCAACTTGATGAAGTGGATCGGTCCGAACGTCCCGTCGGGGCGGATCTCGCGCACGGCGCGGCCGATGCCGGTGCCGTCGTTGGGCGAGGGAACCCGGCCGTAGTAGGCGAGGACGAGGAGCCGGCCGTCGGGGGCCTGGAAAAAGCCCATGCGCTGGTGTGCGAGTGTCTGGGTACCGTCGGGCAGGCGGAATGCCGGGAAGACGATCCGAGGTTGGTCCCAGTGCTGGCCGTCGTCGGAGGTGACGAGCGACGTCTGGCACGGCGCCTCGTGCTCGCCGACCGGGCCGCTCAGATACTCGAGGTAGAAACGGCCACGCCAGTGCGCGAGCATCGGCGCGTGGAGATACGTGTCCGTGAGACCGTCCGCATGCGGCGACGTGGTGCGGTTGGCACGGACGACCTGGATGTTGTGCACGCCGACGGCGAGTGGCAGGCCGCCGTCGGCGGAGCTTTCCACGCGCGTGTCGTTTTCGAACACGAGCGGCACCTCGGCCGAGGCGATGACTGGATAACTGAACCACAGAGGCACGGAGGCGCAGAGAAGCGAAATGGTCGCACGAGGTAGGGAAGGCTCCGGGCTCGGAGTCAGAACGCCGGTGCCTTTTGTGGGCATTCCTGCCTTTGCCTGATTCGGTGCCTCTGTGTCTTTGTGGTTCATTCCGTTCGAGTCCGGGCCATGGTGGCCGCGAGTTTGATGGCTTCGATGAGGCTGCGCGGATCGCCCTGTCCGGTGCCCGCGTGGGCGAAGTCGGTGCCATGCTCGACCGAGGTGCGGATGATGGGCAGCCCGAGCGTGACGTTCACCCCGCGCCAGATGCCGAGCATCTTGGCGGCGACGTGCCCCTGGTCGTGATACATCGCGACGGCGCCGTCGAACTCGCCCTGCAGCGTGCGGAAGAAGATCGTGTCGCCGGCGAATGGACCATGCACGTCGAGGCCGAGGCCTCGGGCCTGGGCGACGGCAGGGGTGATGTATTTTTGCTCCTCGTCGCCGAAGAGCCCGTTCTCACCGGCGTGTGGATTGAGGCCAGCCACGGCAAGGCGCGGTCGCTCGATACCGAGGCGGCGGATGGCGTCGTGCGTGAGTCGCAGCACCTTGATGATGCGCTCGGGGCGCACGCGATCGATCGCGACGCGCAGCGGCACATGGGTGGAGACGTGGCTCACGCGCAGCGTGTCGGCGACCAGCATCATCGTCGCACCCGGCGCCCCGCACACCTCGGCGAGCAGGCCGGTGTGGCCGTCGAAGTGGTGGCCGGCGAGGTTCATCGCCTCCTTGTTGAGCGCGGAGGTGACGATCGCCCCGATCTCGCCGGCGAGGGCGAGTGCGGCGGCGGTCTTCACGTACACCGTCGCGGCGTGCCCGGCGGCGGCGTCGACCCGGCCGACCGGGAGTCTCGCGATGTCGACGAGGCGCAGGTCGAGCACGTCGATCGTGTCGGGTGCGAACGTCGCGTCCGCTGGCGTCGCTATCGCGCGGATACCGAGGCGCACGCCCGTGAAGCCGAGCGCACGCTCGAGCACGGCGGCGTCGCCCACGACGAGGGGTCGGCATATGGACCGCACCTCGGGCAGGGTGAGTGCGCGCACGATCAGTTCGGGGCCGGTGCCGGCGGGATCGCCGGCGGTGATGGCGAGGAGCGGGAGCTGGGCGGGCATCACGACGAGGTGGTTGACGGCGATGTGGAAGTCCCGGCGCCGGTGAGCGGTTCCCACCAGTGTTTGGGCCAGGGATACGTGCCGGGCTTGAGCGTGACGTGAAACGCGGGGTCCTGCCGCGGCCGCAGGGTGGCCACGCCGGGGGCGGGCTCGCCGGCGACCTCGAGCACGTTCCATCGCAGCATATGGATGACCATCGCGGCGGTCGCGCCGCCCTCGAGGACGAGATGCGTGAACGCCTGCACGCCGTGCAACTGGTCGATCATGGCGGCGAAGGCGGCGCGGATGCGGCCGGAGGAGGCCGGGTCGGCGAGGTTGGTTCCGGGTGGGAGCGCGACCGCACGGCCGCGCGAGGCGAGCGCGCCGAGCAACTCGGCCGCCCAGCGGTCGATGGCCCTGGCGGCCTCGGGACCCGAGGAGAGCGCGCAGGCTTCTGGCATGGCAAACGCCGCGATCGCGTCTCGGGGCAGGGTGGCCAGCGTCGCGCGTGTCGTGTCTGCGCTCGTCCCTGAAGCGATCAACACGCCGGTCGTCGCGCGAGGCGCGGGCGCAGGCGCGCGCGGAGCGTGGCCTCGCGCCTCGAGCACCGCCTCGAGGAAGACCGAGCTGCCGGCGGCCAGGGTGTCTCCATCGACGCACGACGCCCAGCGTGCGATGTCCTCGAGCGTGGCCGCCTCGCCGACGATCACGCCGGTGGGTGGCAGCGGCTCGCCGAGCTTGCGGAAATGGATCGGGCCGCGGCGCGGCGGACCGAGCAGGTCGGCGACCGACGAGGAGCGGGCAGGATGATGGGGGTCGTGCCGGAAGACGGACCGGTCGATCGGCTCACCGCCGACATAGAAGCGGCCGTCGCGGATCACGCGGCCCAGGCGTGGATTGCCCGGCACGAGGAGAACGCGCGCGTGGTGCGAGATCGCCGAGAGCGTGTCGACTTCAGCCAGGACGGGGCCGCGCAGCACCGAGTCGGTTTTCTTCAGCACTAGGGCGCCGGAGAGCCGCGCCTCCGCGATGCGGCAGCGCGCGGCGACGGAGACGATCTTGCGCGCAGCGTCGGCGGGCTGGAGGAGGCGCGAGTCCGTGTCGTGCACGACCACCTCGCCCTCGACGCGGCTGCGGACGGTGCCGGTGGCCACGACCGCGCCGAGGCCACGCGTCCAAGCCGCCGCCGCGATCTCGGCTGCGCCGGTCAGATCGTCGGCGAGGATGACGATGGACGTGCGGGGTGTCACGGGGCGACAGGGTGACGGGCGTCAACCCGGAGGTGTTTCTCCGAGGGCGGCCACTTCGGCAACGATGGCCGAACAGGTCGATTCGTCCAGCGTCAGCAGGGGCGGGTGGAGGGTGGGGCCACACAGGCCGCGCGCGCTCATCGCGGCCTTAAGCGCGCCGAGCGATTGGCCGAGCGTGCGGCCGCGCTGGAAGGCACGGGCAACGAGGTCGAGTCGAGCCTGGAGCGCCTCGGCCTCGGTCCAGCGTCCGGCGGTGGCGGCATCCTCGAGGGCGCGCCACAAGTGCGGCACGAGGTTACCCGAACTGGGAACCAGGCCGTCGAACCCACATCGCAGCGCGGCCACGGAGAGGAACGATGTTCCCATGAAGATCGAGAAAGCCTCGCGTCCGCCGAGACGCGTGACCACCTGCTCGAGCCGACCCGCGGTGTTCTCCGAATCCTTGAAGCCGACGATGGTCGGACGATCGGCGAGCGCCTGGACCACGTCGATGGGCAGCGACATGTGGGTGGTCTGCGGGATGTTGTAGAGGATGAGTGAGCCGTGGATGCCGTCCGCCAGCGTCTCGAAGTAGGCGCGCATCTCGGCCGGCGTGAGCGTGTAGTACGACGGCAGGTGTGCGACGACGGCATCGGCGCCGACCTTCAGGTAGTCGTGCGCCGCGGACACCGAATCGCCGACGCAGTTGTCGCCGATGCCGGCGAACACAGGCACGCGGCCACGCGTGACGGTGGCGACGATCTCGACGAGACGGCGGCGTTCGCTGCCGGGAATCGATGCCGCCTCGCCCGTCGTGCCCAGCACGAAGATGCCGAGGCGCTGGCCGCTGATGTGGGCGGTGATGCGCTCGACGGCGGCATCGTCGAGCTGACCCGACGGTGTGAACGGTGTGACCATGGGCACGATCGTGCCGCGAAATTTCCGGGTGGTGGTCATGGAGCGAAAGATGTTGTGGGCGAACGGCTCACCAGGCCGCGCGATAGATCGCCTCGGCGTCGGCGGCGGTGAGGTCGCGCGGGTTGTTCTTGAGGAGGCGTGTGACTTTCATGGCCGCGACAGCCAGGCGCGGGAGCGCGTCGGCCGGGATGCCTGCCGCGCGCAGGCCGGCCGGCAGTCCGCACTTGGCGCAAAGCTGGGCGAGCCGGTCGATCCCGCGGGCGGCGGTCGCGGCATCACTGCCGCCCGCCGGCACGCCGAGCGCGCGCGCGATGGCGGCGTAGCGCTCGGGCGCGGCCGGCAGGTTGAACCGCAGCACGTGCGGAAGGAGCAGGGCGTTCGAGAGACCGTGCGGGATGTGAAACTCCCCGCCGAGCGGGTAGGCCAGCGCGTGCACGGCGGCGGTATTGACCGGTCCGAGACAGAGCCCGCCGTAGAGGCTGCCGAGCGCGACCGCGCTGCGCGCCTCGAGATCGCGTCCGTCGGCGACGGCGCGCGCGATGTGGGCGCCGATGAGACGCACGCCCTCGAGCGCGTAGAGGTCGACGATCGGATGGGCGAACTTGTTCGCATAGGCCTCGATGCAATGCGTGAGCGCGTCGATGCCCGTCGCCGCGGTGAGGCCCGGTGGTACGGTGAGCGTGAGGGCCGGGTCGACAAACGCACCGTCGGCGAGCAGCCACGGGCTGACCACGCCCTTCTTCAACTGCTCGGCCTCGTCGAGGAGGATGGCGTTCGGTGAAACCTCGCTGCCTGTGCCCGCGGTCGTGGGCAGGCAGAAGAGCTTGAGCGATCGGCCCGGCAGCAGGCCGATGCCGAAGTGTTCGCGCACCTTCCAGCCGGTGCGGTGGTAGGCAGCGAGCAGCTTGGCGATGTCGAGCACGCTGCCGCCGCCGAAGCCGATCACGGCGTCGAGATCGAGTGCATCGGCATCGGCCAGTCGCGCCGCGAAGGCCGCGACACCGGGCTCCGCCGGCACGTCGGTCACGATCGTCACGGTCGCGCCTTCCGTGCGCAGGCGGTCGACCAGCGGCTGTGCGAGCGGCACGATGGGCGGATTGGTCACCAGGAGCACGCGGCGCAGGCCGAGGCGCTGGATCTCGGCTGCGCACTCGAGCGCGCAGCCGGAGCCGAAGACGATGCGCTCGGGCTGCAGCAGGGTGAGGGTGCGGATGGTGGCGAGGGACACGGTAGAGGCTTTCGATTGTGCGGACGGCGAACGTGTGCGGTCAGGCACCTGGGGAGGCGCCGTGCGGCTGGCGGCGAAAGGTGAGCTGATCGACATTGGGCGGGACGTAGCCGCCGAAGAGGCGGCTGGCGGTATAGCCGACCACGAACACGATCACGTGGCCGAGCAGGCCGATGAGGATCGGGTTCATCCCGAAGTTGAACCCGAGGTCGAGGGTGCGGCGCGTCGGCTCCGTGAGTGTTCCCCACGCCGTGAATACAGCGCATGCGGCGAGGCCGGCATAGCAGCCCTGGCGCGTGGCCCTGCGCGTGAAGAAGCCGAGGAAAAACAGCCCGAGCATGCCGCCGGAGAGGATCGCAGCGACCGTGACGGCGCGCTCCATGATCGTGGCGGCGCCGCCCTTGGGCGCCATCACCAGGGCGACGAGCGTGGCGAGCGCGCCGGCGCCAGCCACGGCGGCGCGACCGACGAGCAGGCGCGTGCGGTCGCTCATGTCGGGGCGGAGGTATCCGGCGAGGTCGGCCGTGAACGCGGTGGCGATGCTGTTGAGGTCCGGGCTGACCGACGACATCGATGCAGCGAGAATCGCGGCCGCCATCAGGCCGACGATCCCGGCGGGCAGGTGGTGCACGATGAAATGCGGCATCACCTCGTCGCTCACCGCCGGCGGTGGCGCACCGCTGGTCGCATAGTAGCCGTAGAGGCACGCGCCGATGACCATGAAGATGCCCCACACGGGCACGCAGATCAGCCCGTTCCAAAGGGCACCGCGCGAGGCGTCGCGGTCGGTGCGCGCGATGAGGTAACGCTGGACCATATGCTGGTCGGCGATGTAACGGCGCGCCCAGTTCGCCGTGTAGGCGAGGATGATCAGCCACTGCGTCGTGAGCGCGGGATCGACGAGCGAGCGCCAGGTAAAGTCGAAGTTGCCCAGCGAAAACCTGCCGGCCTCCCAGGCTGCGGTCACCACGGCGCCCGGCGCCCCGCATTCGGGGGCAAAGAGGAGGCGTGCGGCGATGATCGCGGCCGCGCCGACGAAGACAAACCCCTGCACCACGCTCGTCCACACCACGGCCTTCATTCCGCCGATCACGGTGTAGACCACGGTGAATCCCGCGAAGACGAGGATCACCTGCTGCAGCCGATCCTCCAGTCTCCAGCCGGCGATCACGCAGATGGGCACGGCCGTGGTCAGCATCGTCACGCCGACGTCGAAGAGCCGGTCGGCGATGAAACATCCCGACGCGTAGAGCCGGCCGCCGATGCCGAAGCGCGCCCCGAGATACTCGTAGGCGCTCATCCCGACGACATTGCGGTAGAAGGGCACGATCACGCGTGCCACGAATATCAATACGAGAGGCAGCGTCAGGCTCCCGAGGAAGAGGATCATGCCCTTCTGGAAGACCGTGGCCGGATGGCCGACGAGCGTGTTGCTGCTGATCAGCGCGGCCATCATCGCCATGGCGACGGCCCAGGCGGGCATCGAGCGGCTGGCCACGAAATACTCGGCCGCGGTCTTTTGCCGCCGCGAGAAGGCGAGGCTGATGGCCGCGATCACCGTGCCGTAGAGGGCGATGACGACGTAGTCGATGGGGCGGAGCACGGCGACGGCGGGCGGCTCGGGGCTTCAGGCTGGCGCGGCGATCAGAGCGTCGCGACGGACGCGCGCTCGACCAGCGTGGGCTCGGCGAGCAGTTGCACCGTGTTGGGCTCCATCGGGTGGGCGATGCGCCAGAGCAGCTGGTCGACGGCCCGGCGGCCGATGAAGTCGGCGTGGATGTCGATCGAGGTCAGCCCGGGATGCAGGTTGGAGAGGAGTGAACGCTCGTTGTTGCACGAGACCATGCTCACGTCCTTGCCGACCGTGAGGCCGCGATGGGCGAGGGACGAGTAGAGCTGCACCGCGGTGCGGTCCGAAGGCACGAAAAACGCGGTCGGCCGGCTTGCGCGCGGAGTCGCCGCCCAGCGGTCCACGAGCGAGTCGACCTTGTCCTGGTTCGTGATGGCGGGCAGCGGCCACGCGAGGGTCGGCGCGGGTTCGGCCTCGAGGAGCGACCACGTCATGTCGAGCCGCGAGGCGTTGGCGATAAACGAGGCCTTCACGCGCTCGAACTGGATCTGGCCGGGCTTGGGATTGAAGAACGCGACGCGACGGTGACCCTTGGCGTGCAGGTGCTCCACCGCGAGTCGGCCCGCGGTGCTCGTATCGAAATTGCAGTGATCGCCCGTGGCGTTGGCCGGCCGTCCCATGAGCCATACGTGCGGCACGGCGAGGATCGCCCGCACCAGGTCGTTTTCCGAAGGCGAGGGGAGCAGGCCCTGGTTCGGGCCCTTGAGCAGCACGCCCGCGACCGAGCCGTCGCGTAAGAAGGGCGGCACGCGGTCGCCGACGGGGATGTTCGCGATCATCAGGCTGCGACCGTGGGCGGAGAGCGTGCTCTCGATGCCCTGCAGCCCGGCGCTCACCACCGGCAACTGCACGAGCGTGTCCTCCATGCCGAAAAACACCGCCCCGATCGCGGCGCCGGGCGGCAGCGTGACGCCGTTGTCGCTCGCCGCCGCTCGCGCGCGTCGCTGGCGCAGCCGGGTGTAGTTGAGCTCACGCGCCTTCTCCAGGACGCGCAGGCGGATCGCGGCGTTCACATCGGCGGCATTGTTGAAGACGCGCGAAACGGTGCCGACGGCGACGCCGGCGGCGCGGGCGACATCGACGATGGTTATCTTGGCAGGGGAGGGCATGGCGGTGACGGACCGAGTGGTGGTGGAAATCGACCGTGAAGATCGAGCGTGAAACTGTCGAGAGAAAACATGAAATAAGGTGAACCCTCTTGGGGTGCGGGTGGAGTGAGGGTTTCCATCATTCGCGCCACCCGCGACGTCGGGCTTTGAAACAGTCGTCGGTCCGGGGCCTGAAACATCGGACTTGATTTCTTTGTTTCACGGTGAAACAAATGCCGACTCCCCGACGTCCTTTCGTGCACGTGAACGCATTCCCCCACTTTCCCGGCCCCCTTGTCGCGCGTCCCGGGCGTGTCTCGGTGTCTCGTTTCTGGCAGCGTGTCCGCATGGCGAATCGCGGAGTCCTTTCGATCGCGTGGTGCTCGGGACTGCTGCTGGTCGCTGGCCTCCGGGCCGCGCCGGTTGCAGAGGTCGAGGCGATGCGCGTGCTCGCGCCGGAGGCGTTTGCCCACCACGTCGATCGCTTCAACACGATGGAGGACGAGACCGTGGTGAACGAGGTCCCGAACTCCGGGGCGTGGGCGTGGATGCGGGAGGCGGGCGTGCCGCTCTTCGAATGTGCCGATCCGCAGGTCGAGGAGATCTATTGGTATCGCTGGTGGACGGTGCGCAAGCACCTGCGCCGCGACCCGGAGAGCGGACGGTTCGCCTTCACGGAGTTCATCACCAAGCCGCGCTTTGTATCCAGTGCGCTGGGGCACCAGCTCATGGATGGCCGCTGGCTCGCGCAGCAGCGCTGGCACGATGACACCGTGCTCTACTGGCTGCGCGGCAAGCCGGACGGCCGTCGTCAGGATCACCTGCACAAGTACTCCCAGTGGCTGCAGTACGCACTCTGGCAGCGCTGGCTCGTCACGCAGGACACGCCTGCCCTGGTCGCGCTGCTGGACGACCTCGTCGCGGATTTCCGCGCCTGGGAGGAGGAGCGCGTGCGGCCCGACGGGCTTTTCTGGCAGCACGACGTCTGGGACGCGATGGAGGAGTCGATCAGTGGCGGCCGCAAGGTGAAGAATGTGCGCCCGACGATCAGCGCCTACATGTATGGCAACGCCCGCGCGCTCGCGCAGATCGCTCGCCTCGCCGGGCGCGACGAGCTCGCGCGCGAGTTCGCGGCGAAGGCGGATCATCTCCGCTCGGCCGTGCAGGCGACGCTCTGGAACGAAAGCCTCGTCTTCTTCGGCTCGGTCACCGAGCAACTCGAGCCCATCGCCGTGCGCGAGCAAATCGGCTTCATCCCGTGGTATTTCTCGCTGCCGGAGCCCGGACGCGGCTACGAGCGCGCCTGGACGCAGTTCAACGACAACGACGGCTTCCGCGCTCCCTGGGGCCTCACCACCGCGGAGCGGCGCCATCCCGAGTTTCGTAGCCACGGGGTGGGCACGTGCGAGTGGGACGGCGCCGTCTGGCCGTTTGCCACGTCGCAGACGCTGACCGCGCTGGGCCATGTCCTGCGCGACTACCCGCAGGAGGTCGTGACGCGGCGCGACTATTTCGACGCCTTCATCACCTACACGCGCAGCCAGCGCTGGGGTGCGATGCCCTACATCGGTGAGTATCAGGATGAAAACACCGGCGCCTGGCTGAAGGGCCCCGACCCACGCAGCCGCTGGTACAATCACTCCACCTACGCGGACCTGCTCATCTCGGGCGTGGTGGGCCTGCGCCCGCGCCCCGACGACGTCGTCGAGGTCGACCCGTTGCTGCCGGAGAAGAGCTGGCCGTGGTTCTGTCTCGAGGGAGTGCGCTATCATGGCCGCACGCTCACCATCCTGTGGGATCTCGACGGCAAGCGTTACGGCCGCGGTGCGGGCCTGCGCGTGCTCGTCGATGGCGCGGAGGTCGCGAGCAGCCCGACGCTCACGCTCGTGGAAGGGAGACTGCCGTGAGTTGGTTCGAGGGTGGGGCGCGCTTTCCGAGCACGTCGCGTTCGATTTCCGCCACGACGCCGGTCGTGCGCGGACGCCTCAGCGGGGTGTCCCTGCCTCGGGTGTTCGCGGGTCTCCTGCTGTTTTCCGCTGCCGCGGCTTCACACGCCGTCCAGGTCCCGCCACCCCTCACGGTCGATGCCGAGGGCCGCATCACCTACGCGTCTTCGGCCAACGGCGACCGCGTGCCCGACTATTCACATGCTGGATACGGCGGAGGCGGCGTGCCCATCCCGCGGGTACAGGCGCGCGTGCGTGTCGACCCGGCCGAGGGCGACGATGGTGCGCGCATCCAGGCGGCCATCGATTTCGTCTCCGGACTTTCGGCCGATGGACGCGGCCTGCGCGGCGCCGTGCAACTCGCGCCCGGCACGTTTCAGATCGCCGGCCAGCTGAAGATCCGCGCCAGCGGCGTCGTGCTGCGCGGCTCGATGGACGAGCGCGCCCCGACCGTGCTCGTCGCGACGGGCACGGACCGCCGGTCCCTGATCGAGGTGGCCGGCGACGCCACCCGTCGTCCGCTGGGCGCCGCGGTGACGGTGGTCGCCGAGCGTGTGCCCGTCGGCGCCACGCGACTGCAGGTCGCCGGGACCTCGGGCATGGCCGTGGGCATGCTGGTGACGATCGAGCGTCCGAGCACGAAGGAGTGGATCGAGTTTCTCGGCATGCACGAGGCGCCCGGGCGCCAGCCCTACCAGTGGAAAGCGGGGGCGTTGGACGTGCGGTGCGACCGCGTGATCGCGGCGATCGAAGGCGACGTGCTCGTGCTCGACGCGCCGCTGACCTTTGCCCTCGACCGGCATTTTGGCGGCGGTTTGGTCACGCCGCATGAAGCTACCGGTTATCTGCGGCATGTCGGCGTGGAGTGGCTCACCTGCGAGTCGGCCTTTGACTCCGCCAATCCGCTCGATGAGCAGCACGCCTGGAATGCCATCGACCTGCACGCCGTGCGCGACGGCTGGGTGGCGAATATCACGGCGCGCCATTTCGCCGGTTCGGTCGTGCAAGTGGGCGCGCTGACGGCGCGCATCACCGTGCAGGATTGTGCCGCGTTGGAGCCGGTCTCGGAGATCGCCGGCTACCGACGCATGGCCATTCACACGCGTGGCCAGCAAACGCTCTTCCTGCGGTGCCGCTCCTCGGAGGGGCGCAACGACTTCACCACGGGCTACCTCGTGGCCGGGCCGACGGTGTTTCTCGAATGCTCCGCATCGGAAAACCACAACGGCTTCAGCGGCTCGATCGGCAGCTGGTCGACGGGCATCCTCTTCGACAACGTCGTCATCGACGGCGGCTCCCTGCGTCTCGACAACCTGGAGACATTCAACCAGGGCGTGGGCTGGAATGCCGCGGGCTCGATGCTCTGGCAGAGTTCGGCCTCGACCGTGATCTGTCGCTCGCCGCCGGGCGCGACCAACTGGGCCTGCGGCGTGTGGGGGCAGTTCGTCGGCGGCGGACCGTGGAGCCAGGTCAACGAGTTCATCGAGCCGCAGAGCCTCTACCGCGCGCAGCTGGCCGCCAGGCTGGGCGACCGCGCGCTCGAGGCGCTCAGTCCGCTCGCGCCGATCGAGACGAGGATGGCCGTGCCCGCGCTCGAGCAGGTGGTGCCCGATCTCGCCGCGCGACTGGCCGTGCCGAAACCCGCGCCGGCGCCGGCTCTCGCGCTGACCGGCGGCTGGCTGACTGCGGGTGGTCGCCTCCTCACCGGCGCGCAGGGTTCGGGTGCCTGGTGGCTCGGACGCCTCGAACCGGCGCGCGCCTCGGAGTATGGTCCGGCGCTGACGCGTTTCGCCCCGGGTCGCACGGGCACGGGGCTGACCGACGAGATACCGAGTGTCGTCGCGCGCATGGTCGCGCAGGACGAGGTGGCGTTTCGTCATCACTACGGACTGTGGCACGAGCGGCGCCGCATCGATCACCAGATGATCCGGCGGCCCGACGCTGATGTGTGGCCGCCCTTCTTTGAGATGCCGTTCGCGCGCAGCGGGCAGGGGCGCGCCTGGGACGGGCTCAGCCGCTACGATCTCACCCGTTACAACCCGTGGTATTTCGCGCGAGTGCGCGAGTTTGCTGCGGTGGGTCGTGAACAGGGCCGCGTCCTCATCCACGAGACGTATTTCCAGCACAACATCCTCGAGTCCGGCGCGCACTGGGTGGATTCGCCCTGGCGTCCGGTGAACAACATCAACGCCACTGGCTTCACCGAGCCGCCGCCCTTCGACGGCGACACGATCAAGATGGCGGCGGAATTCTACGACGTGAGCCACCCCGTTCGCCGCGAGCTGCATCGCGCCTACATGCGGCAGTGTCTGGCCGCGCTCGCGGATGAGCCCAATGTCATCCACACGCTCACGGCGGAGAACAGCGGCCCGCTGCCCTTCATGCAGTTCTGGCTCGATGTCGTCGCGGAGTGGGAGCGCGAGACGGGCAAGCACCCGCTCATCGCGTTGAGCGCGCCGAAGGATGTGCAGGACGCGATCCTCGCCGATCCCACGCGCGCGGCGGTCGTTGACGTCATCGACCTGACCTACTGGTTCCGCACCGAGACGGGCGGCGAGTTCGCCCCGCCCGGCGGCACCGAACTGGCCCCGCGTCAGCACGCCCGCTTGTGGAAGGGCGGGCGGCCGAGTGCGCGATCGATCGCCGGGATGGTGCGCGAATATCGCGCGCGGTTTCCCCAAATGGCCGTGATCTCGAACCTGCCGGAGGCCGACGGTTGGATGTTCGCGGCGGCGGGCGGATCCTTCCCGAAGCTGCCGCGCACGACGGATCCGCGGTTGCTCGCCGCACTTGCCTCCATGGTGCCGACCGAGGCTCCGGGCGATCTCTGGATCCTCGCGCGGAGCGATGCCGAGGCCTTTGTCGTCGCTCCCTCCGGCTCGGGAGACGTGGCGCTGCAGAGCCACGCGCCGGGCCGCTTTCTTGTCCGGCCGATCGACCTGGAGAGCGGCGCGGTCCTCGAACCGATCCAGGAGATCAGCACCGGCGAGATCACCACGATCGGTCGCCGCACCAACCGCCCCGCTGCGTTCTGGCTCGTTCGCAACCACTGACTTTTTCGCCCTGATGACCTACCTCCCTCGTTTCTCGTTGTCGTATCTTGTCGCGCTCGCGGCCGTGTTCGCCGCGGTTCTGCCCGTGCGTGCCGCCGAACCCGCCCCCGCGCAGGTCGAGCAGTGGGGCACCTTCGAACTCGCGCTCACCGGCCCGACTGACGGCAACCCGTTCCTCGACGTCACGCTCAGCGCCGATTTCTCCAATGGCCAGAAGACCGTCACGGTCGACGGCTTCTACGATGGCGGTGGCGTCTATCGGGTCCGCTTCATGCCCGACGCCACGGGCACATGGACCTACTTCACGCACAGCAACCGCTGGCCGCTCACGCAGAAGCGCGGCGTATTCACCGTGACCGCACCCTCGAAGGACAATCACGGCCCGGTGCGCGTGGCCAACACCTACCACTTCGCCTACGCCGACGGCACGCCCTTCAAGCAGATCGGCACGACCTGCTACACCTGGACGCACCGGCCGGCCGAGGTGGAGGAGCAGACGCTCCGGACGCTCGCCGCCTCGCCCTTCAACAAGCTCCGGATGTGCGTGTTTCCCCAGACGCACGGAACGAGCACGATGCCGCCCACGCGTTTTCCCTTCGCCGGTGAAGGCACGAAGCCGGACTACGCGCGCTTCAATCCGGAGTTCTTCCAGCACCTGGACCGGCGCGTGGGCCAGCTGCGCGACCTCGGTGTCGAGTGCGACCTGATCCTCTTCCATCCCTACGACGACGAGCACATCTGGGGCCTGGACACGATGCCGCCCGAGGTCGAGGACCGCTACCTGCGCTACATCGTCGCGCGACTGGGTGCCTACCGGAACATCTGGTGGTCCATGGCCAATGAATACGACTTCGTGCGCACCAAGACCGAGGCCGACTGGGACCGCTACTTCCAGGTCGTGATGGCCGCCGATCCCTACGACCACCTCCGCTCGATCCACAACGGCAAGGTGATCTACAACCACAACCAGCCGTGGGTCACGCATGTGAGCCTCCAGAACGGACTCGCCGTGACCGAGCCGGGCAAGGCCCAGATCTACCGTGACGTCTACCGCAGGCCCATCGTGTACGACGAGGTCGAATACGAGGGCAACCACGTCTACCGCTGGGCCCAGCTCACCTCGCGCGAGATGGTGCACCGCTTCTGGGCCGGCACCGTGGCCGGCACCTACGTGGGGCACAGCGAGTACTGGGTGCAGCCCGGCGACACGAGCGAGTTCGTCTGGCTGGGGCAGGGCGGGGTGTTGCGCGGCGAGAGCGCCCCGCGTCTCGCCTTCCTGCGCAAGGTCATGGAGGACGGGCCTGCCGGCGGGATCGATCCGATCGACAAATGGTGGGAGCCACGCGTCGGCGGCAAGCCGGGCGAGTATTACCTCTGGTATTTCGGCCACGAGAAACCGACGTCGTGGCCTTTCCAGCTCTACCGCGACGGCATTGCCGAAGGCACGATCTTCAGCGCCGAGATCATCGACACGTGGGAGATGACGATCACGCCGGTGCCGGGTGAGTTTGTCGCGAAGAAGAAGGACCGCTACAGCTTCGTCGACGCCGCCGGCCGCAGCATCGCGTTGCCCGGCAAGGATGGCATCGCCCTGCGCATCCGTCGCACCGGCGGCACCCAGGGCGAGATCAGCGACAAACCACCCGGCTACTGAGTCGCACGCACTCGATATTCTTTCACGCATGAAACGCTTCCTCCCCCTTCTGGTCTGCAGCATCGCGCTGGCGCTGCTCGCCTCGCTCGCGCCTGCCGCGACGATCAACGTGCTCGACTTCGGCGCCGTGCCCGACGGCACGACGAAGAACACCGCCGCCATCGCCAAGGCCATCGCGGCCGTGAAGGAGTCCGGCGGCGGCACGCTGGTGTTTCCTGCCGGCCGCTACCTCTCGGGATCGATTCATCTCGAAAGCAACCTCACGCTCCACCTCGAGGCTGGCGCGGTGCTCCTCTATTCGGGCGATCCGGCCGACTCGCCGCTGGTGGAGTCGCGCTGGGAGGGCACGACGGCGTGGACGTATGGACCGCTCCTCTACGCCAACGGCAAAGAGAACATCGCCATCACCGGCCGGGGCACGATCGATGGCCAGGGCCAGAACTGGTGGTGGCGCTCGAGCGACACGACCGCCCGGCGCGACATTGCAGAAAAGGCGCGGCCGGTCTGGGTCGCCCTGCGCGACCGCATCCAGGCGGGCGACGGTGCGACGGTTACGCGCGAAGATTTTGTCGAGGCGGCCAACTTCATCCGTCCGTCGCTCATTGTCCCGTTCAAGTGCCGGAATATCCTCGTCGAGGGCGTGACGATCACGAACTCGCCGATGTGGTTGCTGCACACGATCTACTCGCAGGACATCGTGGTGCGCGGCGTCTCCTTCATCTCGCACGGCCCCAACGGCGACGGCTACGACATCGATTCGTGCCGCAACGTCCGCATCTCCGACTGCTACTTCGATACGGGCGACGACTGCATCGTGATCAAGTCCGGGCGCGACGCCGATGGCCGCCGTGTGGGCATCCCGACCGAGCTCGTCACGATCACCAACTGCATCATGCACCGCGGCCACGGCGCGGTCGTGATCGGCAGCGAGATGTCGGGCGGGATCCGCGACATCACCGCGAGCAACATCGTGTGCCGCGGCACAGATCGGGGCATCCGGCTCAAGACCCAGCGCGGCCGCGGCGCCGTGGTGGAGAACATCCGCTTCGACAACTGGGTGATCGTGGATGCCCCGCGCGAGGCGATCCACATCACGAGTAACTACGGCCGCACCGAGCCTGAGGCGCGCAGCGAGCGCACACCCACCTACCGCAACATCGCGATCAGCAACATCACCGTGGTCAACGCGGCCACCGTCGTCGCGATCGACGGCATCGCCGAGCAGGCGGTCGAGCAGGTGCGCATGACCGACGTCAACGGCACGGGCAAGCGGGGGTTTGTCTGCTCCTGGGCGGAAGACCTCGAACTGCACGACATCCGCATCGACGCGACTGAGGGCGCACCGTTCACCTTCACCAACTCGCGCGGCCTCCTGCTCGACAACATCGGCACTTCCACGCGCGCCGCGCTCACCGACATCGTGAAGATGGAAAACGTCACCGACGTGACGACGGTGGGACCCCAGGCGAAGTAGTATCAATCAATTTGAACCACAGAGGACACAAAGGGCACAGAGAAAGGCAGGAGCGAAGGACCGCCACATAGTTCACGGCTGGCGCATGAGGCTCTGAGCGCGCAGTGCGCCACTCATGTGCCGTCGGTGCTCCTTG
Organism: Opitutaceae bacterium; assembly: GCA_014879845.1. Taxonomy (GTDB): domain Bacteria; phylum Verrucomicrobiota; class Verrucomicrobiia; order Opitutales; family Opitutaceae; genus JAEWQP01. The sequence continues at coordinate 1,632 of JACSRI010000164.1, read as the reverse complement.
TGGCTGTTTTCCAGCCTCTGTGCCCTCTGTGTCCTTTGTGGTTCAAAGTTCCGCTCCCGTATCCGCATGAAGACTCCATTTCCCCGCGAAGGCATCCTGGCCGCTCTCGCGATCCCGACCGACGTGCGCGGTCGCGTGCTCAAGCGCGCGCTCGCCGCGCATCTCGCCTGGCTGCGCGAGCGTGGCATCCACGGCGTGCTCGGCCTCGGCAGCACGGGCGAGTTCCCGCGCTTTTCCGTCGAGGAACGCAAGGCGATCCTCGAGACCGTGGCCGAGCTGGCCGCGCCTCTGCCGGTCATCGCCAACATCAGCGACATCCGCCCGCAAGCCGTGGCCGAGCTCGGGCGTTTCGCGCGTCGCCTCGGTCTGCCGGGCGTCGCGGTGATGCCGCCTAGCTTCTACCCGGTGTCGGCGGCGGACCAACTCGCGTTCTTCGACTACGCCGCCGACGCCGCGGACGTGCCCGTCATGCTCTACAATTTTCCCGAGCTGACGACCAACCGCATCGGCCTCGAGACGATCGCCTCCTTCGCCGACCGTCATCCGATGGTCGCGATCAAGCAGAGTGGCGCCGAGTTCGGCTACCACACCGAGCTCCTGCGGCTCGGGGCCCAGAAGGGTTTTGCCGTGTTTTCCGGGGCAGATACGCGCTTGCCCGAAGTCTTCAAGCTCGGCGTCGCCGGTTGCATCGGCGGCCTGGTCAATTTCGTGCCCGAGATGATGGTCGAGCAGTTCCGCGTCTTCCGAAAGGGCGAGGCGGGCGAACTGGAGCCGACTGCCTCGCGCATGCGCGAAGTCGGCGCGTCGATCGATCGTCTCACCTTCACGCTCAACGTCGCCGCCGGCATGGAGGCGCGCGGCCTCGAGGTGGGCGCGCCCAAGATGGTCGTCTCCGCCGCCTCGGCGAAGATCTACGGCGAGATCGTCGAGAACCTGCGCGCGAAATTCGCCGCCTGGGGCTTGGCGCCGGCGGGCCCGACGGCGAGTCGGACACGCCGCCGCGCCGCTTGACCCAGACACGATTAACTTCTTCCGCCGTCTGTGCCCCACGCCCTCTCCATCGCCGATCTCGCGGTCCTGCTCGTCTACCTCGTCGGCGTGACCGGGTTCGGGTGCCTGTTTTATCGGCGCAATCGCAACAGCGATTACTTCATGTCCGCGGGCCGCGCGCTGCCCGGCTGGGCGGTCGGGCTGTCGATCTTTGGCTCGTACGTGAGCAGCATCAGTTTCCTCGCCAATCCCGGAAAATCCTACGCGGGCGACTGGAACGCCTTTGTCTTCGCCCTCTCGCTGCCGCTGGCCGCGTGGATCGCTGTGCGCTGGTTCGTGCCGTTCTACCGCGGCAGCGGCGAGATCTCCGCCTACCATCACCTCGAGACGCGGTTCGGCCCGTGGGCGCGCACCTACGCGGTGGTGTGCTACCTCCTGCTGCAGGTGTCCCGGCTGGCCACGATCCTCTACCTGCTCGCGCTGGCGCTGGTGCCGCTCACCGGCTGGGACATCCGCTGGATCATCGTGGGCGCCGGGCTCGCCATCATGCTGTATCCGTTGCTTGGTGGCACGGAGGCGGTGATCTGGACCGGCGTGGTGCAGGCCGTCGTGCTCGTCGGCGGCGCGCTCGTGGTGGTCGTG
>JACSRI010000091.1 GCA_014879845.1 Opitutaceae bacterium | reverse complement strand
GACTGCAGCAGCTCGAGCAGGTGGAAGCCGCCCGTGCCGCCGTCGACGATCTCGACGTAGTCGGGCCAGCTCTGCCTCTGCAGAGCCTGCACGACGTGCACGCCGACGCCTTCGTCGCCGACGAGTAAGTTGCCCACGCCGAGCACGAGCACACGATCGTGTGCGCACTCGGCCGCGGGCATGCTATGGCCATGGTTCAGGGTTTCGGTCGCTGTCGCGCTCATGGTGATTTGGTGGCTCCGGCGGTCGCGCCGGAGGCGGGTGTCGCGGGCTTGGCGGGCGGCGCCTCGTCCTTGGGCAGGAATTTCCAGCCGCCGACCATCGAGGACATCACGCCGTGGCCCTCCACGTAGTCGTGATAAAACACGAGGTAGACGTGGACCACGGTGAAGAGGATGAAGAACCAGGTGGCGAGGTAGTGCCACTGGCGGATGGCGAAGTCGCCGCCGAAGAGCGGGACAGCCCACGCGAACAACTGCGGGAACCAGAAGTCGCTCATCGAGGCATACATCGCGAACCCGCTGACGACCTGGAAGACGAAGACCAGGAACATCGCGAAGTAGGTGAAGTAGGCCAGGGCGTTGTGCCCGACGGCGTGGACGGGCTTGTCGACGGCCTGCAGGATGTCCACGCGCAGCACCTTGCCCACTTCGCGGAACTGCGCGCGCCGGAACGGCAGGAAGTTGTGCCAATCCGAGTACTGGTTGCCGACGAAGCCCCAGTAGATGCGGAAGGCGAAGTTGAAGAGAAACACGTAGGCCGTCGCGAAGTGGATGAAGCGGTTCACGCCGAACCAGTAGCTGAACGACGCCTCGCTCGCGCTGGAGAGCGCGGGCGGGTGCGCGATCAGGATACCGGTCACCGCGAGGACGAGGATGCACAGCGCGTTCAGCCAGTGGTAGAAACGCACGGGCAGCTGCCACACGTAGACCCGCTTGAACATGTGCGGGTGGGTGGCGGGTTTGGGAGCGGACATCGTGGCCTCCTTCCTTCCGGGCCTACACCGCGGCCGTCACCTGCACCTGGTTGAGCGGGCGGCGCTGATCGTCGTAGAGATGCACGGCGCAGGCGAGGCACGGGTCGAACGAGTGGACCGTGCGCAGGATCTCCAGCGGCTGATGCGGGTCGTGCACCGGCGTGCCGATGAGCGAGGCCTCGTAGGGCGAGCGCTGGCCGTTCGCGTCGCGCGGCGACGCGTTCCACGTCGTGGGAACGACGAGCTGGTAGTTGGCGATCTTCTGGTCGCGGATGACGATCCAGTGCGCGAGCGCGCCGCGCGGGGCCTCGGTCAGACCCACACCGCGCGCCTCGGCCGGCCACGACGCCGGTTCCCAGCGCTCCTTGGTGAACGTGCGCGAGTCGCCGTTGCGGATGTTGGCGAGGAGCTGCTGGTAGAACTCCAGCGCCCAGCGCGCCGCGAGCTTGGACTCGATGCCGCGCGCGGCCGTGCGGCCGAGCGTGGAGAAGAGCACGCTGGCCGGCGCCTTGAGCGCGGCGAGCGTCTCCACGACGGCGTCCTTGATCTCGGCGTTGCCCGAGGCGAAGCCCACGAGCATGCGCGAGAGCGGGCCGACCTCCATGGCGTGGCCCTTCCAACGCGGTGTCTTCAGCCAGGAGTACTTGCCGTCGACGTTGAGCAACTCATAGGGCGGCTTCGGGCCGGTGTAGTTGAACTTCGTCTCGCCGCTCCACGGATGGCGCCCGGGCTCGCCGCCCTCGTAGGAATACCACGAGTGGTCGATGAACTCCTGCACGCCGGCCGGGTCCTTCGGGTCGACCTCGTGCACCTTGGTGAGGTCGCGGTCGAGGATGACGCCGCGCGGGAACTTGTAGTGCGCCACGTCGGCGAAGCCGTTGGTCGGCATGTCGCCGTAGCAGAGGTAATTCTTCACGCCGCCGCCGATCTCCGTCCAATCGAGATAGTACGGCGCGACCGCGAGCAGGTCGGGCAGGTAGACCTGCTCGACGAAGCGCTTCCCCTCCTCGAGCAGGCGGCCGACCATGGCGAGGCGCTCGGCGTTGATGGCGTTGGCCTCGTCGATGTTGATCGAACAGGGCACGCCGCCGACGAGGTAGTTGGGATGTGGATTCTTGCCGCCGAAGATCGTGTGCACCTTCACGATCTCCTTCTGCCACTCGAGCGCCTCGAGGTAGTGCGCCACGCCGATGAGGTTGACCTCGGGCGGGAGCTTGTAGGCGGGATGGCCCCAGTAGCCGTTGGCGAAGATGCCGAGCTGGCCGCTCTCGACGAAGGCGCCGATGCGCTTCTGCAGGTCGGCAAAATACTTCGGCGACGACTTGGGCCAGTTCGAGATGGTCTGCGCGATGCGCGAGGTCTCGTCGGGGTTGGCCTTGAGCGCGCTCACGATGTCGACCCAGTCGAGCGCGTGCAGGTGGTAGAAGTGAACGACGTGGTCCTGCATGTAGAGGACCATCGCCATGATGTTGCGGATGAGTTCGGCGTTGGGCGGGACGGTGATGCCGAGGGCGTCCTCGACCGAGCGGACCGAGGCGAGCGCATGCACCGTGGTGCACACGCCGCAGACGCGCTCGGTGAAAGCCCAGGCGTCGCGCGGGTCGCGGCCCTTGAGGATCACCTCGAGGCCGCGGACCATCGTGCCGGCGCTCCAGGCGTCGGTGATGCGCCCGTCCTTCACCTCCGCCTCGATGCGCAGGTGACCTTCGATGCGCGTGACCGGATCAACAACGATGCGGCTGGCCATGGTTCAATCCTCCTTCCTTTGCTCGGGATGCGGATCGACCGCCGGCGGCGGGGCCTCGTCGGCCGCAGATTCACCGGCCTGTTCGCCGATGGCGTGGTGTTTGCGGATATTGGTCAGGATCGCGTGAGCTGCGGCACCGGCGACCGTGGCGGCACCGACGGCCATGCCGACCGTGTCGGCCGTCGTCTCGATGCCAAAGCCCGGGAAACTCGCGAGCCGCTGGTAGAACGGGCCGTTGTCCCAGAACTTCGCCTCCGAACATCCGATGCAGCCGTGACCGGACTGGATCGGGTAGCTCACGCCTGCGTTCCACCGCATGGTGCCGCAGGCGTTGTAGGTGGTCGGGCCGCGGCAGCCCATCTTGTAGAGGCAGTAGCCGCGGCGGGCGTTCTCGTCGTCGAACGACTCCACGAAGAGGCCGGCGTCGTAGTAGGGCCGGCGGTAGCACGTGTCATGGACTCGGCGCGAGTAGAAGGCCTTCGGCCGTCCCAGAGCATCAAGTTGCGGGATACGATCGAAGGTGAGCAGGTGCACGATCACGCCGGCCATCACCTCGGCGATGGGCGGGCAGCCCTGGACCTTGATCACGGGCTTGCCGGTGACGACCTTGTCGATCGGCGTCGCGCTCGTGGGATTCGGACTCGCAGCCTGCACGCAGCCGGCGCAGGCGCAGTTGCCCCAGGCGATGATCGCCTTCGCGCCGTCGGCCGCCTCGCGGGCGATGTCGAGCGCCGTGCGGCCAGCAATGACGCAGTGGATTCCGTCATCCGCCGTCGGCACCGAGCCCTCGACCATGAGCAGGTATTCGCCGCGATGCTCCTTCATCGTCTTGTGCAGGCATTCCTCCGCCTGATGGCCGGCCGCGGCCTGGAGTGTCTCGGTGTAGTCGAGCGAGACCTGGTCGAGGAGGATGTCCGCGACGATCGGGTGCGACGAGCGGATGAACGACTCGCTGCAGCACGTGCATTCCTGGAAATGCAGCCAGACGACCGGCAGGCGCTTCTTCGTCTCGAGGGCTTTCACCACCTGGGCCACGCCGCTCGCCTCGAGGCCGAGGAACGCGCCCATCCACGCACAGAACTTCACGAAATCGCGGCGGTCCACGCCACGCGCCTGCATTTCTTCCCACAGGGTCTGCCCCTTCGCGCGGGGCGGGGTCGCAAAAGCATTCATGACACTCCTGGGTGATCCGAGAGTGCGCCACACCGGTGCGGTGGGACGCACGGTCGGGTGGTTATTGGGGTATGCGCGAACGCTGGCGGACCGACCGCACCGCGACAAGGTTTTAATTACCTTCAGGTGGTTTTCTAATGCTCGACGACGTCAGGACTGCGCGCCATGGTGCGCGCATGCACGAACTGGGCATCGCCCAATCGGCCCTCGAACGCGCACTCGAGGAGATGCGCAAAGCCGGTTGCTCGCGCGTGTCGCGCATCGTGCTTCGGGTCGGCCGGTTCTCCGGCGTGGATGCGGAATCGCTGCGCTTCGCTTTCGAGGCGGTTCGCGCCGAGACGCCCGCGGCGGAAGCGGCGCTGCAGATCGACGAGATCCCGCCCACGGTGCACTGTGCACCGTGCGATGCCGACTTCGCACCCACCTCCGGCCCACCCTTCGCCTGCCCGCGCTGCCGGACCTGGTCAGGCACGATCGTGCACGGCCGCGAACTCGACTTGATCCGCGTCGAGATGACGTAGGGCTCCTCCTTCTCAACTTCCTGTCATGAGCGACCAACCCCGCACCACCCCGCCTGAGGTCATCGTCGTCGATGTGCGCGAACCCGATGACACACCGCCGCCTCCGCCCGGCGATCACCTGACTGGCACGCCGGTGCGCGTGGTCGATCTGGCCGCGCGACTCCTCGACAAGAACGACGTCCAGGCCGCGGCCAACCGCGAGATCTTCCGCGCCCGCGGCCTGCGCGTGCTCAACCTCGTCTCCTCGCCCGGCGCCGGGAAAACCACGCTCCTGCAGCGCACGCTCGATGCCCTCGCACCCGAGATCCGCTGCGCCGTGCTCGTCGGGGACCTCGAGACCGACAACGACGCGCAGCGCCTGCGTCGCCCCGGCGTGCCCGTCGCGCAGATCACCACCGGCGGCGCCTGCCATCTCGACGCCTCGATGATCCAGCGCGGCCTCGACGCCCTCTCCCTCCCGGACACGCGCCTACTTTTCATCGAAAACGTCGGCAACCTCGTCTGCCCGGCGTCCTTCGATCTCGGCGAGAACCGCCGCGTGACGTTGCTCTCCTGCACGGAGGGCGAGGACAAGCCGCTGAAGTATCCGCCGATCTTCACCAGCGCCCACGTGATCCTGCTGACCAAGATCGACGTGGCCGAGGCGCTCGGCTTCGACCGCGCCACCGCGCTCCAGAACATCCGACGCATCAACCCGCATGCCGAGGTGATCGAGCTTTCCTCACGCTCCGGCGAAGGAATGGAACGCTGGCTCGCCTACCTGCGCGGGATGGTCGCATGAACAGCCACCTCGGTAAGGCGAGGCCCCTGGCCGAGCCGCAACCGTACACGCGTCGTTCGCGCGGCTCGGCCAGAGGCCTCGCCCTACCCGCACACTCATGACCGCCTGGCGTATCCGCGTCACGGGCACGGTTCAGGGCGTGGGATTCCGTCCAGCCGTGGCGCGGCTCGCCCGCGCGGAGCGCCTTCGAGGCTGGGTCTGCAACGACATCCACGGGGTCGAGATCGCACTCGCCGGCGACGAGCCCACCGTCCGCGCTTTCGTCGAGCGTCTCCGCGCGGGCGCACCGCCCGCTGCACACATCACCTCGGTCGACCTCGCCCGCGCGCCGGACCTCGCACCGGCTTCGCTCGAAGGATTCACCATCCTGGAAAGCCCGACCGACGCCGCGGCCGCACCGGACGCCGCGATCACACCCGACCTCGCGCTCTGCGACGCCTGCCGCGCCGAACTGACCGACCCCACCAATCGCCGCCACCACTACGCCTTCATCAACTGCACGCAGTGTGGTCCGCGCTACTCCATCCTCGAGTCGCTGCCCTACGACCGTCCCCGCACGACCATGCGCCCGTTCACGATGTGTCCGGAGTGCGCGCAGGAATATGCGGACCCCGAGGACCGCCGCTACCACGCCGAGCCCAATGCCTGCCCCTTCTGCGGCCCGGCTGTGCGTCTGCTTGATCGCAGCGGCACGGTCATCGCCGGCCGGGAGGACGCCGTCGCCCGCGCGGCCGAGGCGATCCTCGCTGGCGAGATCGTCGCGGTGAAGGGCATCGGCGGGTATCATCTCTTCTGCGACGCGACCTCAGAACCCGCGGTCCGCGAGTTGCGCCGCCGCAAGCACCGCGAGGAGAAGCCCTTCGCCGTGATGTTCCCGACGCTCGCCGCGCTCGAGGTGGTCGCCATGGTCGACCCGGCGGCGCGCGCGCTTCTCCAATCCCCGGCCGCCCCGGTCGTGCTCGTGCCGAAGCGCCTCGACGACACCGGCGACCCCGATGCCCTCGCGCCGTCCGTCGCTCCGGACAATCCCTGGATCGGCGCCCTCCTGCCCTACGCGCCGCTCCACGTCGAACTCCTGGCCGAGGTCGGCGGTCCGGTCGTCGCGACCAGTGCCAACGTCTCCGAGGAGCCCCTGTGCATCGACGAAGCCGAGGCGCTCGCGCGACTCACCGGTATCGCCGACGCCTATCTCGCGCACAACCGCCGCATCGCCCGGCCGGTGGATGACTCCGTCATCCGACTCACCGCCGGCGCGCCGATCGTCCTGCGCCGCGCTCGCGGCCTGGCGCCGACCCCGCTCCCGCTGCCGCCCGACGCACACACCGACGTGCCGCTCCTGGCCGTGGGCGGGCACATGAAAAACACCATCGCCGTCACGGCGGGCGACCGGCTCGTGCTCAGCCCCCACATCGGCGATCTCGCCAATCCGGCCGCGGTCGACGCTTTCGAGCGCACGGTCGATCTCCTCGGTTCACTTTACGGCGGCCGGTTCGGCCGGGTCGCCTGCGACGCGCATCCCGACTACACCTCCACCACCTACGCCCGTCGCCTCGGATTGCCCGTGACGCCTGTCCAGCATCACCTCGCGCACATCCTCGCGTGCCTGCTCGAGCATGGCGGCGGGCCGGAGTGTGTGCTCGGTGTGTCGTGGGACGGCACGGGCCATGGAACCGACGGCACGATCTGGGGTGGTGAGTTCATCCTCATCAATCGGGCCGCGCGGACGGCGCGCCGGGTCGCGCACCTCCGCGCCTTCCGTCTCCCGGGAGGCGAAGCCGCCGTGCGCGAGCCGCGCCGAACGGCCCTCGGGCTGCTCCACGAGATCATGGGTGCCGACCACCCGCGTTTTCGTGTCGAAGCGCTGGAGCACGGATTCGGCGAGGACGGAGCCCGGCTGCTCGCCCACATGCTCGCGCAGCGGACGCATGCGCCCGTCACGAGCAGCGCCGGCCGCCTCTTTGACGGCGTGGCCTCCCTGCTCGGCCTCGCCGACCGCTCGGGTTTCGAGGGCCAGGCCGCGATGCAGGTTGAGTCTGCCGCGGCACGCCACAGCGGGCCTGTCGCGGCGCTGCCCTTCTTCCTCGAGATGAGCCCGGGGGGCGTCGTCACGGTCGACTGGCGCCCGATGATCGACTCGCTCCTGGCCCGGCGTGGCCACGAGCCGGCCGCCGCACTTGCCGCCGCCTTCCATGCCGCACTTGCCGCAGCCGTGGTGACGATCGCCGAATCCATCGGCGTTGGCGCCGTGGCGCTGAGCGGCGGGTGTTTCCAGAACGCGTGTCTCCTCGATCTGACTACACACGGCCTTCGTGCCGCGAAATTCGACGTGCTCGTTCACCACGACCTTCCACCCAACGACGGCGGCCTCGCCGCCGGCCAGGCGCTGGGCGCGCTATGGGGCCTGACCGACGTCGCTCCGGGTTGAACGCTCCGCGGCGTAGGCCTCGGCCAACAGCACGATCGGGTGGACCACGCGCGTGCTGACACAACCTGCCGCGCGCAAGCCGTTCGCGACCTGCAGGTGGCATCCCGGATTGGCCAGCGCGACGATCTCCGCGCCCGTCGCACGCAGGTGGGCGACCTTGCGCTCCTGCAGCCAGGTCGCGGTGCGCGGCTGGGTGATGTTGTAGATGCCCGCACTGCCGCAGCACCAGGTGGCCTCGGCGCACTCCCTCAGCTCGACGCCGGGCAGCGCCCGTAGAATCGCCCGCGGCTGCGCGCTCACCTTCTGCCCGTGGCAGAGGTGGCAGGACTCGTGGTACGTCACCGGAGCTGACCTACCACGATCGCCCGACCTCGAACAACCAACCTCCAACATCGAACCCCGGACCTCGGCATTTGCTGTCTGATGGGGTGTTGGGAACTGGATATTGAATGTTCGATGTTCGCCGCAAGGCGCTGGCCGGCGAAACCCGATCTCGACGAGCCACTCGTGGATGTCCTTCAGCTTGCGCGTCCACTCACGCGCCCGCTCCGAATACGCGGTTTCGCCGGCCAGCAGCCGGTCGTAGTGGCGCAAGTGCGAGCCGCAACCGCCGGCGTTGGAGATGATGGCATCGTAGCGCGCGGGATCGATCGCATCGAGCTGCCGGCGGGCGAGGAGTTGAGCGGTAGCGTGGTCGCCGTTGTGCGCGTGGAGGGAACCGCAGCAGAACTGCGCCGGCGGTGTGTGCACCTCGCAGCCGTTCTCCAGCAGCACATCGACCGTCGCGCGATTGATCTCGGAGAACATCAGGTCCTGCATGCACCCGGTGAGCACAAGCACGCGGTGCTTCACCCCGCCATCGCGCGGACGCTCGATCGGGGCGATGATCTGGTGCGAGAACTTCGCGCATATCCGCGGCGTGAGTGGCTCCAGCTCACGAATACGCGTCGGAAGGAGGCGCGTGAGTCTCCATCGGCGCGAGAGCGCCTGCAGCCCGCTCGCCTGCCAGAGCCAGAGCAGGCGCCCGACCAGCCGCAACAGTCGCGGCCGCGTGAAGAGCACACGCATGGTCGACCAGCGGATGAAGTCGCGTTTGGGAGTCGCGAGGATGCGCAGTTCCTCCGCCTCGGCCCGCGCCGTCTCGACCATCGTGCCGTAGTCGACGCCCGCCGGGCAGGCCGAGGTGCAGGCGAGGCAGCCGAGGCAATAGTTCATCTCCTCGGCGATCGCGCGGTTCATCGCCAGTTCGCCATCCGCGATCGCGCGCAGCAGCGCGATGCGCCCGCGCGGCGAGTGGCGCTCGCGCCTGGTCTCCGCATACGTGGGGCACACCGGCAGACACATGCCGCAGTGCATGCACTGCTGAAGGATCGAGTAGTCCAGCGAGCGCAGTCCGCTCTTCCCCATGCTCATCACTCGGTCGCCTTTCCGGGATTGAGAAGCCCGTCCGGATCGATGGCGCGCTTGACCGCCTTCAGCAGCGCGTAGCTCGCGTCGCCCATCTGCCCGCGCAGGAACGATCGCTTGGCCAGGCCCACGCCGTGCTCGCCGGTGATCGTGCCGCCAAGGGCGAGCGCCTGGGCGAAGATGTCCTTCAGCGCCTCCTCGACGCGGTGCATCTCACCAGCATCACGTTCGTCGGTGAGAAAGGTCGGGTGCAGGTTGCCGTCGCCGAAGTGGCCGAAGGTCGCCACCTCGAGGCGGTATCTTGCCGCGGTCTCCCCGACGAATCGGATCATGGCCGCGAGTTCGCTGCGCGGCACGGTCACGTCCTCCAGGATCGTCGTGGGGCGCAGGCGGGCGAGGGCGCTGAAGGCGCTGCGGCGCGCGGTGGCGAGACGCGTGGCCTCCGCGGCGTCGGCGGCACGCTTGAGCGTGGTGGCGCCCCGCTCGCGACACAGCGCCTCGATGCGCGAAATCTCGTCGGCGACGGCGGCGGGATGGCCGTCGGTCTCGATGAGGAGCAGCGCGGCGGCCTCGGTCGGCAGGCCGACGTGGGCGAAGTCCTCCACGCAGCGGATGGTTTTCTGGTCGAGGAACTCCAACGTGCACGGGATGATCTTCGCCGCGATGATGGCCGAGACGGTCTCGGCCGCGGCATCCATCTGCGCGAAGGTCGCGAGCAGCGTGGCGCGTGCCGCCGGCTTCGGGAGGAGCTTGAGCAGGACCTGGGTGATCACGCCGAGCGTGCCCTCGCTGCCGATGAAGAGGTCGCGCAGGTTGTATCCGGCGACGTCCTTGACGCACTTGTTTCCCAGCCAGCAGATCGAGCCGTCGGCGAGCACGACCTCGAGGCCCATGACATAGTCGCGCGTGACGCCGTACTTGAGTCCGCGCAGGCCGCCGGAGTTTTCCGCGACGTTGCCGCCGATGGTGGAGACCTTCATCGAGCCGGGATCGGGCGGGTAGAACAACCCGGCCGCGTCGGCCGCGTCGTAGATCTGCTGGGTGATCACCCCGGCCTCCGCGCGGAGCGTGAGATTGCGCGTATCGATCTCAAGGATGCGATCCATCTCGACGAGGCAGAGCACGAGGGCGCCGGGCACCGGCACGCTGCCGCCGCTCAGGCCGGTGCCGCTGCCGCGCGTCACGACCGGCACGCCGGCGGCGCCGGCGAGCCGCAACACCGTCGCCACCTGCTCGGCCGAGCGGGCGAAGACCACGGCGCGCGGCACCTGCCGGAGCGCGGCCGTGCCGTCGAACGCATAGGGGAGCAGGTCCTCCTGCGCGGTGAGGACGGCAGGGACGCCGAGATGCTCGCGGAGTTTTCCCTCGAGAGAGTCCGGGGCGTTCATGGTGTGCGGCGATGCTGCCCGCTGTCCGGTGGCGGCGGCAAGATTCTCCCGCGGGGCACGGGCCGCAGCGTCATGCGTGATGCGCATGATGGCTGTCCGCTTCGCGCAATGGCCGGACCGCGCCGTCGACGCTAGACTGAGGACATGACCACCACATCCTCGCCTATCACCGGCATCCATCACCTCACCGCGATCGCGAGTGATCCGCAGGCCAACGTCGACTTCTACGCCGGCCTGCTCGGCCTGCGCCTGGTGAAGAAGACGGTCAACTTCGACGACCCATCCGCCTACCATCTCTACTACGGCGACGAGACCGGGTCGCCGGGCACGATCGTCACGTTCTTCACCTGGCCCGGTGTGGGCGGCCGCGGGCGCGTCGGGTCCGGACAGGTCGCGCGCATCACGTTGTCCACGGCGCCGGAGTCGCTCGATTTCTGGACGGAGCGCCTGCGGCGCCACGGTGTCGCCGTGGCGCGCGCGATGCGCTTCGGCGAGGACGTACTCGAGTTCGCCGATCCCGACGGCATCCCCGTGGAGATCGTCGCCGTCGCGAACGACCAGCGCGTCGGCTGGAGCGGAGGTGCGGTCCCCGCGGCCTTTGCCCTGCGCGGACTGCACACGGCCGAACTCGCCATCGCGACACCCCAGATCACCGAGACGCTGATCACGGGGGACATGGGCTACCGGCTCGTCCGCCGCGAGGGCGATCGTGCGCGCTTCGAGACCGGCGCGGGCGGCTCCGGGACATTCATCGATGTCGTCGCCACGCCGCACGCACCGCGCGGACTCGGCGGCGTCGGCACGATCCACCACATCGCCTGGCGCGTGCCCGACGACACGGGCGAACTCACCCTGCAGGCGCGACTCGCCGCTGGCGGCACCCTCGTCTCGCCCGTGCGCGACCGAAGCTACTTCCGTTCGATCTACTACCGCGAGCGCGGCGGCGTGCTCTTCGAGATCGCGACGGACGTCCCGGGCTTCGCGCACGACGAGCCGGCGGTCTCGCTTGGCGGGGCGCTGAAACTGCCCGCACAGTACGAGCCGGCACGCGCCGAGATCGAAAAGCACCTGCCGCCGCTGCGTCCGGCGCGGACCTATGCTTGATTACCACCCTCACCGTCACACGCACCTTCCATCCTTCATCCCACCATGAGCACACGCATCAAGATCGTCTTCCACAGCCTCTACGGTCACATCTACTGCCTCGCTGAAGCCGCCGCCGCCGGCGCTCGCGAGGTGCCGGGTACGGAGGTCGAACTCCTCCAGGTACCCGAGACACTCCCCGAGTCCGTCCTCGCCAAGATGGGCGCGCTCGAGGCGAAGAAAGCCTTCGCCCACATCCCGGTCGCCGACCCGAAGCAGCTGGCCGAGGCCGACGGCATCCTCTTCGGCAGCGGCACGCGTTTCGGCAGCGCGAGCGCGCAGATGCAGGCCTTCTTCGATGCCACCGGCGGCCTCTGGGCCAAGGGGGCGCTCATCGGCAAGGCGGGCGGCGTATTCACCTCGTCCGGGACACAACACGGTGGCCAGGAGAGCACGCTGCTGGGCATGTTCACCTTCCTCCTGCACCACGGCTTGGTCGTGGTCGGCGTGCCCTACGCCGCGACCGAGCAGACGACCGTGGCGGAGATCAGCGGCGGCTCGCCCTACGGAGCCAGCACGATCACGGGCGGCGATGGCAGCCGGCTACCGAGCGCCAACGAACTGGCGATCGCGCGTTTTCAGGGCCGCCACCTCGCACAGATCGCGGCCAAGCTGGCTGCCAAGTAGCGCAGGCTTCCAGCCTGCTCGGAACGACGCCGCGAAGACGGCAGATTGGAAGTCTGCGCCACGCACGAGCAGCCGAGCGTCGGCCGCTCGTGCGTCACAGCACCTTCACCGCCTCGATCACCAGCTGCTCGAAGGCGGCGGCGCCGCGCGCGGCGTTGGCGAGCGTGTGCGCGTGCGTGAGGATCTCGTCGGAGAGGCCGGCACCCATGTTGGTCAGGCAGGAAATGCCGACGACCTTCATGCCGCAATGGCGCGCGATCAGGCAATCCGGCACGCTGGACATGCCGACAGCGTCAGCACCCCAGCCCTGCGCCATGCGGATCTCCGCCGGCGTCTCGAACGACGGTCCGCGAAACGCCACGTAGACCCCTTCGTGCAGGGTGATGCCGAGGCGTTTCGCCACGGACTTGATGCGTGCCGAAAGCTCGGGTTCCCATGCGTCGTGCACGGGGAAAAAGCGCGGACCGAACTCGTCGTCGTTGGGCCCGGTGAGCGGGTTGAGCCCGAGGAAGTTGATATGATCGCGAATGAGCATCAGCTCGCTCACGTGCATGTGCGCGCGCAGGCTGCCCGCAGCGTTGGAGAGAAAAAGCGTCGATGCGCCGGCGCGGCGCACGGCGCGGATCATGGTCTTGAGCGGCGTGGCGTCGCACGTCTCGTAGAAGTGTTTTCGTCCGTTGAGCACGATGACCGGCACACCGCCGAGCCGGCCGACGAGGAGCACACCGGCGTGCCCCTTGACCGTAAGGATCGGAAAACCCGGCAACTCCGCGTAGGGAATCGAGGCCGCTCTCTCGAGCCGGTCGGCCAGGCCGCCAAGCCCGGTGCCGAGCACGATCGCGATCTTCGGCTGGAGCCCGAGCCGGCTGCTGAGCGACGAAATCTGCGCCGCGGACTGCCTGACGTTCTCCGCATGCTGTTGTTCCTGCTCGGTCATGCGACAGGTCTAGCGAAACGCCTTCTCTCGGAAAGTCGCAACTGAGACGGATCGAACAGGAGGAACCACGGATGGACACGGATGCACACGGATCAGGACTTCAGGCCGATTCGCTTGGTCGGGTCTGCCCATGCTAGGAAAACGGCAGCGACCCTGGCTGACACCGCATGGATTTCTGTCCGTGTCCATCGGTGTTCATCCGTGGTTACGCCTGACCTGCCTTGCTCGGGCTCTACTTCAGCGCCTTGATCCGGATGCGTCGGTATTCCATCTGGCCACGGTCGCCCTCGAGGCCGATCGGGCCGGTGGCGGGGACTTTCATCGCGGGATCGATGACTTCGCCGTTGCACGTGCAGAGGGCCACGCCGCCGCGGACCTCCACGACCAGCTCGTTCCAGTCCTGCGGGCGGTAGCGCTTCAAATCCTTCCACGGGCCGGCGAGGACGTAGTCGCGGCACTGCAGCTGGGGCGCGCGGATATAGACACCGCTGTCAGCATTCGGCGTGGCGCGGAACTCGAGCTTGAGGACGAAATCCTGCGGAAACTCGCGCGTGGTGAACAGCTGCGTGACCTTGCGGTACTCGGGCGGCGTGGTGATGACGAGGCGCCCATTGATCGCAGCGTATCGGCCGTCCGGTGACACGGTGAGGCCGTCGAAGTTTTCCGCCTTCTCGACGAAGGGCCACTCGGCGGCGCCGGGGTCGGCTGCCTGCCAGCGACGCGCGCCCTCGCGGTCGGCCTCGGAGGTGACGCGATAGCCCCAGCCGGTCAGGTCGCGGCCGTTGAACAGGCTCTCGAAGCCCTCCTCCATGACGAAATCCGTCTCCTTCTCGATGAGGCCGAGCGTCGCGAAAACCGGACGCAACGCCGCGGCCCACTTGCCGTAGGCGGCATCGTTGAGATGCAGCAGGTCGGGAAACTCCTCGGGCCGCGCATCGCCCTCCGGCCCGGCGAAGAGCGCCCAGGTCTCCACGTAGGTCACCTGACGATCGCCCTTCACGAGCGCGCGGTAGCGGCGGTTGATCTCCTCGATGGTCGCGCGCGGGCGGTTCTTCACCGGCGAGCTCGGAAACACCTCGCACAACACGACGGGCATGCGCGGGTCGTGCGCCCTGAGGGCATCGAGGATGAGGCGCATGTTGCCGGCGATCGTCTCGGGCGTCGCGCCCTCGTCGATGTCGTTCGTGCCGATCAGGATCACGACGGCGGCGGGATTGACGGCGAGCACGTCATCCGCGAGGCGGAAGAGGACGCCGCGCGTCGTGTCTCCGCTGATACCGCGGTTGGCGACCTTCATGCCGGGAAACGCCGCCCCCAGGCCGCCGCCCCAGCCCTGCGTGATCGAGTCGCCGAGGAAAACCACCGCGCCCTGATCCTGCCCCACGGACTTCGCCCACGCCGAACGGCGCTCGCGCCAGAGATTCTGAAACCAGTCATATCGTCGCAGCGGCCCGGCGCCGGGGAGGCCATCGTCGGTGGGCGGCAGCAGGTACGGATCGCGTTTTTCGACCGTGTAGGTCGCGCTCGACTGGGCCGGAGCCACGTTCGGCATCGCGAGGGATGCGACGACGCTGAGACCAAGCAGCAGGGACAACCAGGACCGGGGTGGGATCATGCAGCCATGCAAGCGACCAACCCGTCGCACGGTAAGCCGAAATCTCACCCACCTTGCTCCAACGGATGCGCAGGCCGTCATGACGCTCGTCTGACAAAGTCTTACATGGCGATGACAACACCGGGGATGAAATCGGGCATCATGCGGGCTCACCCACCACGACCATGCGATACACGATTCTCGTCCTCACCATCACCAGCATGCTTCTCGCCCCGGTCTTCGCCCAAGATGAAGCCGGGGGCGAGGAATTCATCGTCCTGACCCCGTTCGAAGTCTCCAGCTCGGACGACGCAGGCTACCACGCAGCCAGCGCACTCGCCGGAGCGAGGTTGGCCACGCCACTGCTCGACCCCGCCTCGGCCAATGCCGCCCCCGCGGTTCCGATATCGATCTTCAGGCGCGCCGAGTCGGTCGCGATCCAGTTCGTGCTTTCACACGCCGGAGACAAGCAGGAGCTGCGCAACCGCGAACTCTACGACTCCGTCGCGATTCTGCAGTCGGCTGTGGCCAAGGCGTCCGGTCTGCGCCTGGAGCAGCGCGAGGTTCGTTTTGCCAGCGGCAACCGCAAGCTCTTCTCCACCTCGCGGGGCAACACTGCGGTGTCGTTCGCGAGCATCGTGATCTTCGCCGAGCTCACGCCCGAGGCCCGCATCGCCGACCGCGTGAAGCAGGTGCGCGACCTCCTGCAGGAAACCAAGTTATCCGGCGCGACGAAGGCAGCGGACGGCTCGGTCGGACTCTTCGTGCGCCACGCCGAGCAGTACCGCGGCGAGATCCTGGAGAAGATCTTCGCCGACTTTGCCGCGCTGCGGAAGGGATTCGGCGAGGAATTCGAGATCCGCCCCTCCGGCCTCAACCAGCGCGTGCGCGCCCGCATCGCCTCGGAGACCGAGATCGAGTTGTGGATCGACTACAGCTTCACCATCCACTCGGTGCGTGAGATCATCCGGCCGGTGAAGGGATAGTGGGGATCCACCAGCATTCCCGTGCGCGTCACGGTCCATACTCCACGATGCGACCGTCTTCCGTCCTCACGGACAACGCGTAGTTTTCGCGAAACACCAATTCCGAGTAATCCTCACCTGCCACGGGCTTCAGCGTCGGCACGAGCTTGCCGGGCTCGTCACCCATGATCGTGCGGACCGGCACCGTCGTAAGTCGATGGTCGTAGCAGTACTGCCGCGCGTGGACCTGAAGTCGACGTAGGTTGCTGTAGATCGCGATCTCCTGCGAATACTCTCTCGCCCGCCGATACTGCGGCTCCACGATCCCTGCTGTCATCGCGATCGTCACGGGATTGAGAAGGGTGACCGAGAACACGTCCCGCTTCAGGGAAACATCCCAACGCGAGCGGTAGAGGATCCCATCGGCGAGATTGCGCCGCATCGAGACGAGAGGCGACGAGACGGTATGCGTCGGGCCGGCAGGCAACCAGCTTCGGAGATCCTTGATGTGGGAGGACCGTGAACCCTCGTTCAACTCCAGCACGCGCTTGCGGAACGTCCCCATGCGTGGACTCAGCCAAGTGATGGAGTTGCCTTCACCGCCCAGTTCGGCGATGGCGCTCACGAAAGCCGCACTTGTCGCGAGTCCGTCCTTCCGGCCGATGCACGCGTGGATGAAGGCCTGCGAGGAGCCGAAATAGACGACGTCGTGATCGATCACAATGGCTGGGGTCCAGGTCGACACCCACGGCCGGCCGACCATGGCATAGTGCCGCCGGCCCTCGCGTATCGACAGTTCGAGCACCGGCACCTGGTCGAGAAACGGCACGAGCGCCCTGCCAACGCCCTCAATGCGCACGAGGACCTCACACGCAGGCACCTTGACCGGCAGGTCGAGGTCGACGAAAGCCGTCTTGTCCGGATCCATCACCATCACGACCGAGAACCGTCCGTGGGCATGCTCGACGAGATCGCGCACCGTGACACCACCGACCGAGGCGAGCGCCTCGTCGAGGAAGCCGTCGAGCGTGTCACTTGCGCCGCGCCCAAACACCTCGGCCACCCCTCCTCGAGAGACTTGGTACGCCCCAGCGAGATCAAACTGCGTCTCGTAAAAGAAGTCGACGTCCGGCGGCGCCAGCCCCGCCGTGGTGAATGGCCCCGGCTCGTCACCGAGAGCCTCGAGCAATCCGTGCCTCCCGCGGGGCATGTGGAAATAGGTGCGATTGTCATACAGCCCGTCTGCCCGAACGGTGGAACTCACACCTGCCGCCTCAATATCTGACAGGCCGAGCAGATCCACGAGTGGATCGAGTCGTACATCGAACACCTCGCGCCAGGGCCACTCGGCCTTCGCAGGCTCTCGGTAATCGGCCAGAAATCGCCTCAATGCTTCGGCATCGCCCGAGAAATCGACGATACCGTAGACCACGCCACCTGAGACAAGGTGGCGCGCCGTCGCCTCATACGTGCCGTTCGGCGGCTGAGCGGAAACGGAAACCTCAGACCCGGCCCGGCTCGCGCACGCCGCCATGACGCACGCCGCCACACAGACAACATGTGCCACGCGCCCGAGGGCGCTCCAGCAGGAAGGGTTCATGCATACGTGTTCGACCACGCGCGGGCCGACTTGAAACCATGACCCGAAAGACGCCGCCTACAAGACGTCGCCCTGCGCGCGGACGTCACCGGCGGCGACGATGCTGAAGGCGTGCGGCAACCCGGCCGCGCTAGTCGGAGCCAGATGCACCTCGGCCCCGGGCGTGCCGGCGGCGATGCCCTTGCCGTATTTGATCCGCACCGACCGCGGGCGCGGCGGGTGGCCGGCGGACGCGAGCGCGCTCTGCAGGAGATCGAGATAGGCGGTGTTGTTGAGATGGAGGTTGGCATCGACGTCGGAGTAGCGCAGCGAGATCGTGCAGGCGTGGGCGGTGGCCGGATCCGGCGCGGCGAGTTCGAGCGACTCAAGGTCGGGACAAAACACGCCGTCCGTGCCGACGGGAAACTTCTCGGCGACTTCACGCGGCACGCGGATGATGGACTTGGTCCGCACGCTCACGTAGATCCAGAGCGACGAGCCCGCGATCACGACCTGGCCCGCGCCGTCGAACACGCGGAAGTCGCGGTAGCCCTTGAAGCCGCGGATGCCGCTCGACCACGTCTCGAGGCGCAGCGCCTCCCCGTAGCGCGGGTAGCGCACGATCTCCACGGCCATGCGGTTGAGGACCCAGGACTCGCCGCGGGTCAGCATCGCGTCGGTGCCGGTATCATACTCGTTCGCATGCGCGATCGCGGCCTCCTGCAGGAGCTTGAACACGCCGCACAGTGTGAGGACGTTGTCGCGGTCGACGTCACCAAAGGCCACGGCTGTCTCGAGGATCCATTTCTCGGCCATGGGCACAGTGCATCCGGACTTGAAGCCCGGCTCCATACGAATCTGCCCGGACCGCTTGCCCACGGCGCGCGAGGCACCAACATCTCCGAGGTCCAGCCACACGAACCGAGAAACCTGGCAACTTCTCGTGTCCGAAACGACCGGGTCGGTTCGTCGAGATTCAGAAGGCCCGCCAACCCAACCACCCCGGAGAACACCACCATGCCCAGCTACGTCGATGGATTCGTCATTCCCGTCCCTAAGAAGAAGGTCGCCGACTATCGCAGGATCGCCGCACTCGGCGGCAAGGTCTGGATGAAGCACGGCGCGCTGGCCTATTTCGAATGCGTCGGCGATGACCTCGATGCAAAGTTCGGCATCCCCTTCCCCAAGGCGTTCGACACGAAGAAGGGCGAGACCGTGGTCTTCTCGTGGATCGTCTACAAGTCGCGCGCCCACCGCGATCGCGTGAACGCCAAGGTGATGAAGGATCCGGCCATGCAAACGATGCCGCAGTCCATGCCGTTCGACTGCTCGCGCGTCGTCTACGGCGGATTCAAGGCGATCGTGGAGAAGTGACCCGCCCGCATGCGGCGGACCGCGCCGCGCGCCGCACTGCACCGCTCAGGTCAGCGCCGCCGACCACTTCGCCGCGTCGAAACCGACGAGTCCGATTTTCGCCCCGATCAGGAAGGGCCGCTTCACCAGGCTGCCATTCGAGGCCAGCAGCGCGAGCGCCTCGGCTTCGGTCATGGCCGGGAGCTTTTCCTTCATGCCAAGCGCGCGGTACTCCATGCCGGACGAGTTGAAGAGCCGGCGAAGCTCACCGCGCTGATGCACCAGCATCGCGCGCAGCTCGGCGGGCGTCGGCGGCGTCTCGCGAATCGGCTTCTCGACAAATTGGATACGGTGGGCGCGCAGCCACGTGGTGGCGTCGCGGCAGGTGCTGCACTGGGCCAGCGTGTAGACCGTGATCATGGTGTACCCGGACGATCAAGCCGCGCCTCCCCGCGCTGGCAATCCCCCTCGCGCGCGATCGACTCCGCCTCAGCGCCGCCGTGCGACGACGAGCCAGTCCCAGAAGGTCGCATGGATGCCCGGGATGTCCGCTCCCGCCGCGGGCGCCGGGGACGCGGCGAACTCGAGCTTGGTGATCTCGTCGACGTCGAACTCGTGCGCGGACAACAGCCATTCCAGTTCCTCACGCAGGTAGTGCTTGGTGCGCAGGCCGCGCAGGCGGAACACGCCCTGCCCGAGATCACGCCCGGAATCGCCCGGCCGCGCACGGCCGAGCGCCTCGGCGCAGGTGCAGCCGTCGTCGAGATCTCGCTCGAGATCACAAAACCGATCGAAGTGCGCGGACTCGACCGAAGGCACGACGAGCACCAGCCGGCCGCCATGGTCGACCTGGTTGGCCACCGCGCGCCAGGTCCGCCGTCGCGCATCGAGTGCCGGCATGATCAACACATTGACACAGAGGACGAGGTCGACCGGCGCAAACGGCAGCGGCGTGCGCGCGAGGTCGATCCGGCGCACGGTGACGTTGTCGAGATCGCGGCAGCGCTCGCGCGTCTCCGCGACGCCGCGCGCGGACAGGTCGCACGCCTCGACGTGGCCAAAGCACCGCGCGAGGGCCGGCGTGAATTTCCCCACGCCACAGCCGAGATCCGCCGCCCGCGCGGACGGGTCGGCCGCCGCCTCGATCCGCGCCTGCACGGCACCGGCGATGTCGTGATCGAAGACACTCAGCACGGAGTTGTCATAGTCGGCAGCGACTGTCTCCCAGTAGGCTCGATTCATCGGGAGGGCGGGAGATTCGGCGCGCGCATGCCGCGACCGTGCGGCCGTTGGCGCGCAGGGCAACCGTCGATTTGCGCATCCGCCCCCGGAGCCGGCGGATTTTCCCCAGATCGACCCCGGCCCGACGAGGCTCCGGCTTCAGCGCGCGGCCTGGGCCCGGACGATGGCCACGAGGTCGTCAGTAAATTCCGGCACGGCGAGCGGCAGGTCTCCGCCGCGGGGTTCGGCCCGAGTCGCGATCACATCGCGACCGCTCGCCGGATCGACCCAGATCACGGCTGCCGTCCCACCCGTCCATCCCGCGAGCGTCACGACCGCGTCACTCACGACCGGTGGATTGTAGCGAGTCGCACCGGCCGGCCACGCGACGTGCGGCGAACGCACGTAGACGACCGCCGCGTCGTCGCCCCGCCGCAGGCCGATCGCGCCCGCAGCAAAGGTCCAGCCTCCGGCAAACGGCGCGGGCAGCATGCGCTCGAGGCGGATGGACTTCAGGTTGACCCAGTCCGCTCCGGTGTGCGCGATCTCGACGCTGTGGCGGCCGGCCGGCACGTCGACCGTGTACTCCTGGTTGATCTCGTCGTTGAGTGTCGCGAGGCCGTCCTTGTTCACGAGCGGTGCGCGGAGTCTTTCCTCGCCGTCGACGCGCACGATCAGGTCGGCGTCGCAGGCCACGGAGTTGACACGAAAGATAAGCCGCGCGCGCTCGGCAAACCACGCGTGCATGCGCGCGTGCTGCTGCAGGTGCGGGCTGCGCGAGCCGTGCAGGTAGGTGGACAGGCGCTCGGCCGTGCGCGAGGCCGCGAGCGGGTCGGCGATGGCCGTCTCGCCGGAGACGGGATTGAGGCGCAGCTGGTTGAGCGGGAGCGTCGCCGAAAACGGCTGGGCGCCCGCCGCCGGTTCGCCAAGCGCAAGCGGCGGCTCGCCGCTCGTGACAAATTCCGCCGGCTTCCAGACGCCTTCGCCCCACCCCGCGCGCGCCATCACCTCGCGCGCGACGGTATAGTGCGGATACACGCGGTCGTCGTGCAGGTCCTCCCACCACCAGCTCATGGACGAGCCGACCGAGCCGCCGAGCACGCCGCCCCACAGGCCCTGGCGGAAGCCGCGCAGGTGGGGATCGTTGTGGATCTGCCAGCCGAGATGGTTGGTGCCGATCTCGCCGATCATGACGGGCTTGTCGTAGGCCCGGGCCAGCCGCGCGCTGATGCCGGCGACATAGAGCGCCGGGTCGGCCTCGCCGTAGGAATGGTAGACCGAGAAGTCCATCTCGGACCGGCCGGAGATCTCCGGCCGGTCGCTCGCGCCGGTCAGGCTGGTGGAGACGAGGTGCCGGTAGGGATCGTTGGCGCGCAGCCAACGCCCCATGTCGCGATGCCAGGTCGCGACGTCGGAGGCCACGAGGTCGCTGCGCGGGATGTAGGCGTTGTCGATCTCGTTGAAGAACTGCCAGGAGAGCAGGTGCGGGCTGGAGCCGTATCGGGCGATCAGGTACCGCAGGCGTTTCTGGTAGAGCGTACGCGCCTCGGGCGAGGTGAAGAAGGCGTTGGGCGAGGCGCACGGGCCGCCGTTTTCCGCGGCGTAGGGCGAGCTGCGGGTCCAGAAATTGTTCGAACCGCCCCAGGCCGGGTCGTTCGCCATGAACATGCCGTGATGATCTAGGGCGATGAGCACGTAGATGCCGCACGCCTCGGCCAGCTGGACCGCGTGGTCGGCCTGCCAGGCGGCGGCGAGGTCGTAGCGGTTGAGCGTGCCGGGCGCGTGCTCGATCCCCATCGACCAGGGCGCGAACCACAGGCGGGCGAAGTTTTCCCCGGCATCACGCATGGCCGGCAGCCAGGCGTCGTAGCTGTAGGTGCCGCGGTCGCCGCCCCAGCACACGTTGGCACCGAGGAGCCGGAGCACGCGGCCATCGCTCGTCTCGAGCGACCGGCGATCCGCGGCGACGCGCACCCAGCCGTGCTGGCCGTCAGCCGCCGGACCCGCGACGGCGAAACGCACGGCAGGCGAGGCCACCGCGGGTCCACCGCGCAGCGCCGTCGACAGCACGAGCGCGTGTTCGCCCGACTCGGTCGGCGTGAAGCGCAGCCGCCATTGCGGCTCGGCGGCCGGAGTGAGCACCTCCTTGCCGTCGACCAGCGCGCGGGAGTACTCGCGGTGCCAGAACGCCGGCACGGTCATCGCGCGACCCGAGGGCGCAGTGACGGTCGCGTCGACGCGGATCTGGTCGGGATCGAAGGGATTGTCCACGACCGGCACGCCGTCGACACGCCATTCCGCACGCCGCCACGGTGCGAACTCGCCGAGCGCGACGACGGAGGTGTCGGCCAACAGGGACGGGGGCAGGACGGCCGCGAGCAGGACGATCCGCGCGAGGGCAATGCCGGGGTGAGCCATGGTCCTGCACTGTGAGATCGGGCCACGTGGCGGGGCAACCCAAAGGCAGGGCGATTGGTAGAACGATAGAACACTCCGGCCGTTTGCCGCGGTGCTCCCGATCCTGCATGGTGCGGGGCAACCATGCGTCACGTCCTGCTCCTTCTCACGATGTCTCTCTCGATCCTCTCCGCCGTCGCGCGAGGCGACGCCACTCCGCCCGCCAGACGCGTCGCCCTCGTCTTCGACGACGGCCCGGTGCCCGAGCAGGCAGCGAAGTTCCTCGAGCTCTTCGCCCGCGAGGGCGTGAAGGCGACATTCTCGCATGAGGGCCGCTTCGTGGCGGCGCGGCCCGATCTCGCCCGTGCCGTGCTCGCCGCCGGCCACGAGATCGCCAACCACTCCTACACGCATCCGCATTTCAAGGACATGACGGCCGACGCGATCACGAAGGAACTGCGCGACACGCAGGCGGCGCTGCGCGAGGCGACCGGCCGCGAGCCGGTCTGGGCCTGGACGCCGTTCCTCGAGTGGAACGACACCATCGCCGCCGCGGTGGCCTCGGCGGGCCTGCGGCATTTCCCTCTCTCGCAGGTGAAGCTCGTGTCGAGCGACGACTGGAACACGCAGACCGACGCCGCCGGCATCCTCAGGAACGCCACCGCCGGCATCGAGGACCGCACCGTCATCCTCTGCCACGAATGGCGCGCGGAGACGCTCGCGCAGCTGCCGGCCATCCTCGCCGAGCTGCGGAAGCAGGGCTGCACGTTCCACACCTTCAGCGAACTCGCGGCCACGCTCACGCCGGAGCAGCGCAGCGTCGCGCGCTGAATCCGCGGCGCGTCACTCGTCGTCCCGCACGCGGTAGAGTTCGAACTCGCGCAGCACCTGCGCGTCACCTGCGCGGATGACCGTGCAGTGGTCGGCTACATAGATCGCCCACCGGATCGCCCCGAAAGTCGGCTGCGCGCGCGCCTGCTCGCCACGCGCGGGATCGTCGGACCAGCGAAACTCCTTCCACACGATGACCCAGGAGGGCGGATCGTCCTCCGCCATGAGAATCATCGTCGCCGGCACCGCCAACGGGACGCGCGCGCGGGCGGCCGCGGCCCAGGCCTCGAAGCAGGGCTCGACTGTCGCGGCCGGCCCGCCTTCGCGTCCCGCCGCCGCGACAAACTCCGCCCGCATGATCCGGACGAGGGCCTCCGGCTGGGTCGTGATCCACGGATCGCTGTCGAGCGTCGCCGACCATACGCCGCGATAAAACTCGTCGCAATCGGCCGGGGCGCGCCCCGGCCACGTGGCGTACCGAAGTCCGCCGGGCCCCCGGCCGGTCGTGAAGCGCGTGACGGCGTCCTCGTGGTGAACCGCGAGCCTCGAGAAGAATCCAAAGATCCACTCGCCCGAAAGCCGTGCGTGCAGCCCGGGAGGAAGATTGCGCGGGAGCCCGGAGAACTCCGCCTCCTCGTGCACGAACAGGATGTGCCGCGTATCCGGAGACTCCTCACGCACGCCTTTCCAGAAGAGCGCCTCCTCCGAGAGCTGCTGCTCGCGCGCCGGGATGGTGATGTTCGCATCGGGCAGCCCGTGGCGGCGGGAGCCCACGACGTTGTGGTAGGGAAATCTCGCCGGCGCCGGCAGGTCCACGCCGTTGACCCGATGCACGAGCAGATGGTACTCGCGCACACGCGGGTAGGCCGGCCCGAGGTCGATCCCCTCCCGATAGCCGAGCGTCGCTTCCACGACGACCACCGTGCCGAGCGGATGCCCGAGCCGACCGACCACGACGGTGTCATCCGCGGCGAGGACGCGCGCGTCGATGCGGTTAGGCTCCTCCGCGGCGCCGGCGCGCATCCAAAGTAAAACGACGCCGATCAGTCCGATAACGTGCAGCGCATTCATGCGACGGGGTTCCTTTCGTCGAACATTTCATCTCTGACGCACGCGCAGCGGAACGGCAACCCGTAACCCTTGCCGTCGCTCGCGGGTAACCGCTTCGCCCGCGGCAAGGCCGGCACGCACAACTATTACTGTAGCCGATGCAGCACGACACCGGCGCGCGCATTCCTGATACCCCCGGGCAACGATGGAGCGACGCGCAGGAAAACGCTTGTCGGCCGCGCCGATCGCGTGATCGTCCACCCCGCTCCATGCCCGGCGCCGGCCACACCCGGCACCGTCCGCACCATACACGCGAAGGATACGACGGCAGCGTCGTGTCGCGCGGTATTTCCAGCCACCACTTCCTCCCGCCGGCCGCCTCGCGGCCGGTGATCCGTCACACATGCCATCGACTGCCCTCGATCCAGCCATGTCCGCCACTGCCGTGCTCGCGCTCGGCGCCGGACTGCTCCTTGCCGCCGGACTGGCGCGCGCGGCGCGCCAGCGCGCCCGCCGTCTCGATCCGCGGGCGGCCCTGGCCCAGGCCGAGACGCTGCGCCAGCGCGGTCAACTCGCCGAGGCCCGCGCTCTGCTCACGCGCGCGGCCCGGGAGCATCCCCAGGATTCCGCCATCCACTACCGGCTCGCCTGCTGCCTCACCCTCTCGCGCGACTTCCGCACGGCGCTCGCGCACCTCAAGTGCGCGTGCGACCTCGACGCCAACTGGGCCGTGTCGGCCATGCACGATCCCGAGTTGCGCGGGCTCTGGCAATCCGGCGCACCCGGAACGCGGCCGTCCCAGTGGCTCGCCGCGCGCGGCGCCGCGGTCCGACCCGCCGCCTGACACCGCGCCCGCCGCGTCGCGCGGACGACACCGAGCCCGCGACGTGGCTCTCCGGGGCGGGGAGCCGACCTGGTGCTTGCGCCTTTCTTGGCGAATGCGGCGCACGGCGGCCTCGGGGCTTGCGCGGCCGGATCGGTCGGCTCACGGGTGACCGACGTCGTCCGTTTCCACCCCGCACCACCGTGTCCGCCACCAGCACCACCCCTCCCACCGGCCCGAAGGGCTGGATCGGTTACCGCCCCGAGATCAAGGTCATCGACTGCACCGTCCGCGACGGCGGGTTGATGAACGATCACAATTTCTCGCGCGACTTCGTCTCCGCGATCTATGCGGCCGCCTCGGGCGCGGGCATCGACTACATGGAGATCGGCTACAAGGCTGCGGCGCGCCTCTACTCCCGCGACAAGTTCGGCACGTGGAAGTTCTGCACCGAGGACGACATGCGCGCGGCCATCGGCGAGAAGAACGGCACGAAGGTTTCCATCATGGCCGACGCCGAGCGCACGGACTACCACACCGACATCCTGCCGCGTGACAAGAGCGTGGTCGATATGGTGCGCGTCGCCACCTACATCCACCAGATCCCGGCGGCGCTGGAGATCCTGCACGACGCCGTCGACAAGGGCTATGACACCTGCCTGAACATCATGGCCGTATCGACCGTGCCGGAGCGCGAACTCGAGAGCGCGCTCGAGGTGATCGTGCAGACGCCGGTCAAGGCGCTCTACGTCGTCGACAGCTTCGGCACGCTCTACAGCGAGCAGGTGCGCGAGCTCGTGCGTCGTTTCCAGAAATACACCCTGCCCGCGGGCAAGGACGTCGGCATCCATACGCACAACAATCTCCAGCTCGCCTTCGCCAACACCATCGAGGCGATCGTGCTCGGCGCCAACTACGTCGACGGCAGCATCGCCGGCCTCGGCCGCGGCGCGGGCAATTGCCCGATGGAGCTCATCCTGAGTTTCCTGCACAACCCGAAGTTCAAGATCCGGCCGGTCCTCGAGGCCATCGAACGCACGGTGGAACCGATGCGCGAGGATCTGCGCTGGGGTTTCGCCATCCCCTATATGGTCACGGGCAGCCTCAACCAGCACCCGCGCACGGCGATGGCCTTCATGGAAGGCGACGGGTTCCGCGAGATCACGAAGTTCTACGACTCGGCCGTGCTCGACACGCCATAAGCCACGCGCCGGGCGCGTCGGCGAACCCAACGCGGGAGTTGACCGGATCGGGATTCGGGTTTCCATCAGGGGACCCCCGCCCCCCCGATGCCCGGCTCCGCGTCCAGCCTCCAGGAACTTCCCGCGTACCTGCTCGCCTCAGTGCACGACTTTCTGGACTCGGCCTGCATCCTCGCGATCACCGATACGCGCGGGCAGATCGTGTTCGTCAACGACGCGTTCGTCGCGATCTCCGGGTACGAGCGCGAGGAGCTGATCGGGCGCAACCACCGCATCCTCAAGAGCGGGCGGCACACCCCCGAGTTTTACCGCGACATGTGGCAGGCCATCGCACGCGGCCGCACCTGGCGCGGTGAGATCTGCAACCGCGCCAAGGACGGCCGGCTCTACTGGGTCGATTCCACGCTCACGCCGATCCGCGATCACGCCGGCCGCATCGCCTACTATTGCGCCCTGCGCGTGGACATCACTGAGAAGAAAGCCCTGCAGGAGGAGCTGCTGCGGCGCGCCGACGAGGAGGCCCGCATCGAGCGGACCCTTGCCCTCGGGCGCATGGCCGACGCCGTCTGTCACGACATGAACAACCTGCTCAGCGGCGCGATGCTCATGACCGACCTCCTGCCGTCGGCCAGCGCCCCCGAGGCCCAGCCGTTGCGCGCCGTGCTCACGCGCATGGCCGAGATGGTGCGCAACCTGCGCGACTTCAGCACCGGCCGGCTGACCGAGGCCCGCAGCTTCAACCTCGCCTCGCTCGTGGCCGACACCTGCAAGCTGGCCGGCTTCGAGGCCGTCCGCTCGGAAAAGGCGCAGCTGACGCTGGACCTCGACGAACTCGCGACCTGCGAGGTGCTGGCCAACGAGAGCCAGATCCTCGAGATCGTGCTCAACCTCGTGACCAACGCCATCGAGGCGATGAGACTCCAGTCCGACGCACACATCGCGGTGCGCGGCTCGTTCACCCCGCAGGGCCACGCGTGCATCGAGTTCCAGGACAACGGACCCGGCGTGGCGCCGGAGATCCGCGACCGCATCTTCGAGAGCTACGAATCCACCAAGGGCGCGGGCCGCGGCCTAGGCCTGTCGGCCGCCCGCGCACTCGCCCGGACGCACAAGGGTGAGCTCGAGCTCGTCGAAAGCGCGCGCGGCGCCTGTTTCCGACTCACGCTGCCGGTGCTGCGCCGCATCGCGCACGCCGTCGCCGCGGTCGAACACGACCGGGTGCTCCTGCTCATGGAGGACGAAAGCGACATCGTGCACGGCATCGAGGAGGCCGCCGGCCGACGCGGCCTGCGCGTGCTCCAGGGACACACCTCCGAGGAGATGCTGCTGTGGGTCTCGAAGTTCACCGGCTCGCTCGCCGGCGCCGTGCTCGATTCGGCGGGCACATCGGACGACCACGCCCTCGTCGGCGCGCTGCGCACCTTCCGCGCGGACCTCCCGATCGTGCTCATCTCGGCGAGCCTGCACGAACGCGGCGTCCGCCAGACGCGCCACGGCCCTGTCGTGTGCCTGCCCAAGCCCTTCCGCCTCGAGGATCTCATGCGCGCCGTCGCCGGCGACCTCGCCCAGGGCGGCGGGATCTGAGACGGAGTCGTACACGACCGAGCGGCCGGCCGGCGCACCTACGCGGGCCCGCCGAGGGCTCGCTCGACCAGGCGCTCGAGGTGGGCCTGCTCCGGCCCCACGCGTGCGAGCTGCAGGGCGCGCCGAAAACTCGCCGCCGCGGCCGCACTGTCGCCGAGCCGCCAATACAACTCGCCGGTGACGGCGTGCAGCAGGTGATTCGTCTCGAGTCGCTCGCGCCGCGGGATGGCGTCGATCGCCTCGAGCCCGGCCCGCGGACCGTGCAGGCTCGCCACGGCCACGGCGCGGTTGAGCGCGATGACCGGGGATGGATTCAGCCGCAGGAGATCGTCGTAGTGGCGGAGGATGCGCGCCCAGTCGGTGGAGGCGTGGTCGGCCGCGGTGCAGTGGCACGCCGCGATCCCGGCCTGGAGATGATACTCGCTCACCTCCGTGCCGCGCGCGGCCCGCACGAGGTGCTTCAGCCCGCGCGCGATCAGGTGGGCATCCCACTTGCCGCGGTCCTGGTCGTCGAGGCGCAGCAGGTCGCCCTGGTCGCCGACCCGCGCGGGAAAGCGCGCGGCATTGAGCAGCATGAGCGCGAGCAAGGCGTGCGCGCGCGGCACGTCCCCGGCGGGATGATCCACGAGGATGGCCGCGAGCCGCACCGCCTCGAGGCAGAGCTCCTCGCGCAGGAGCCGCTCGCCCGCCGAGGCCTTGTAGCCCTCGTTGAACATGAGGTAGAGCGTGGCGAGCACGCCGTCGAGCCGCGCGGCGAGGGCCGGACCCTCCGGGATCTCGAAGCCGATGCCGGCCTCGCGTATCCGCTCCTTGGTGCGCGTGAGCTGCTTCTCGATCGCCGCCTCGCTGCTGAAGAACGCGCGTGCGATCTCGCCGATGCTGAAACCGCCCAGGACCTTGAGCGCGAGGACGACCTGCGCGTCGGCCGCGAGCTCGGGATGACAGCAGACGAACATGAGCCGCAGCGCGTCGTCACGGATCTCCGGCGCGCTCTCGCCCGGGACCGGGACGGAGGGCTGGAGCTGCTCGATGTGCGTGACGATGCCGTCCTCCTTGCCGTGGGCCATGCGCCGGTGGCGCACGGCGTCGCGGGCGAGGTTGATCGCGACGCGCGTGATCCAGGCCGAGGGATTGGCCGGCACGCCGCCGATCGACCACGTGCGCATGGCCTGCAGCAGCGCGCCCTGCGTCACGTCCTCGACGAGCGCGAGGTTGCCCGGGCCGAGCAGGCGCGTGAGTGCGCCGTGCAGGCGGCCGGTCTCGTGGCGGAAGAAATGCTCGACGATCGCCGAGGGATCGCCCGGGCGCGGCGGCGGGATGCCGCCGCCGGGTTCGCCGCGGACGGCGCCCGAGTTGACTGCGTCTTCAGCCACAGCTTCAGGCCGGCGCGGCGGCCGACTGGCGCAGCGGACGACCCTGCACGCCCAGACTCGGGCACGCACCGGCGATCGGCCGCACCTCGACGCTCATGCCGAGGTGCAGGCTCGGGCAGCGCAGCGCGATGGCCGTGGCCTCCTCGAGGTCGGCCACGGTGAGCAGGAAATAGCCGCCGACCGCCTCCTTGGCCTCGACGAACGGGCCGTCGGTGACGCGCTGCTGACGCACGACGCGGCCGCCCGGCTCGAGCGGCTCGCCGTGCTGGACCTTGCCCTGCGTGGCGAGGCCGTCGTACCAGGCGTTCCACTGCTCGAGCAGGCGCTGGCGTTCCTCGGCCGACAGAGTGCGATAGACGTCGTCGGACGGCTCGCGGAAGATGAGAAGAAACGGGGAGGCGGGAGGTGTGTTCATGGGCGGAGACGCGGTGGGATCTTAGCGCTTGGGTGCACGGGTTCCTCTGCGTCGACGAACGAAAAAGCCGAGGACGGACATCTGAGCAACTCGCCGCGCGAAATCCTCGCCAGAGAAATCACCGGCAGATGTCCGGATCAGCGCGATCGGCGCGTCGTGAAGGTGACTCCCCGCAACAGAACAAACACCGCAATCCACCACGATCCACACCATGAGCACCACGACCCTCCCGACTCCCGCCTCCACCACCCGCACGCCGTCCCGCATCCCGCCGGGCATGCACACGGTCACACCGCATCTCGTCTGCGCGGGCGCGGCCGCAGCCATCGAGTTCTACAAAAAGGCCTTGGGCGCCGCCGAGATCAGCCGGCTTGCCGGGCCCGACGGCCGCATCTGGCATGCGCAGATCAAGATCGGCGACTCCATCGTCATGCTCGTCGACGAGTTCCCCGAGATGGGCTCGCGCGGCCCGAAGGCCCTCGGCGGCGCGGCCGTGACCATCCACCTTTACGTCGACGACGCCGACGTGACCTTCGCGCAGGCCGTGCGCGCGGGCTGCACCGTGCGCATGCCGCTGGCCGACATGTTCTGGGGCGACCGCTACGGACTGCTCGACGATCCGTTCGGCCACAGCTGGTCGGTCGCCACGCATCAACGCGATGTCTGCGAGGACGAACTCGCGGCCGCCGTGCAGAAATTCGCCACCGGCGGCGGTTGCTGCGGCGGCGACAGGGCCACGTCCTGATCCACCCCACGCGCTCGGGCGGTCCTTCATGCATCACGCAAGAAGGGCTCGCCCGCGCGGCCGTTTCACTTCATGCCATGCCCGATCTGGCGCCACACCGTCCCCCACCCTCCTCCCCCGGTGGCGCGCCAAAACCGTCAGCCTGAGACAAGGAGCCAACCATGAGCCGTGTCCGTGTCCTCGTCGGCACCAAGAAGGGTGCCTTCATCCTCACCTCCGATGGCCAGCGCCGCGACTGGAAGGTCGACGGCCCGCACTTCGCCGGCTGGGAAATCTACCACATGAAGGGCTCGCCGCTCGACCCGGACCGTATCTACGCGTCCCAGACGAGCAGCTGGTTCGGCCAGATCATCCAACGCTCCGACGACGGCGGGAGGACCTGGAATCCCCCCGGCACGCGGCCCGAGGACCTCGTCGGTCCCGGCGGCATGCCCAAGGGCGTGAGCAACCAGTTCGTCTACGACGGCACGCCCGGCACGCACCAGTGGTATGACGGCACGCAGCACCCCTGGGAGTTCAAGCGCATCTGGCACCTCGAGCCGTCGTTGACCGATCGCGACACCGTCTACGCGGGGG
This sequence comes from Opitutaceae bacterium, assembly GCA_014879845.1. Lineage (GTDB taxonomy): Bacteria > Verrucomicrobiota > Verrucomicrobiia > Opitutales > Opitutaceae > JAEWQP01. The sequence goes on along the minus strand of JACSRI010000091.1, from coordinate 1,380 downwards.
CCGAGGACGCCGCGCTCTTCCTCTCGAAAGACGGCGCCACCTCGTGGACCGAGCTCTCCGGCCTGCGCCAGGTCAAGCCCGGCCTGTGGTCGCCCGGGGCCGGCGGCATGGGCCTGCACACCATCATCATCGATCCGAAAAACCCACGGCGCATCTTCATCGCGATCTCCGCCGCCGGCGCCTTCCGCACCGACGACGGCGGCGCGACCTGGCGCCCGATCAACAAGGGCCTCAAGTCGAACTACGAGCTGCCCGACCCCGACGCCGAGGTCGGCCACTGCGTGCACCGCATCGCGCTGCATCCATCCCGGCCCGACGTGCTCTTCATGCAGAAGCACTGGGACGTCATGCGCAGCGACAACGCCGGCGGCCACTGGACCGAGGTGAGCGGCGACCTGCCCTGCGACTTCGGCTTCCCCATCGACGTGCATGCCCACGAACCGGATACGATCTACGTCGTGCCGATCACGAGCGACTCCCTGCACTACCCGCCGGAGGGGAAACTCCGCGTCTACCGCAGCCGCACCGGCGGCGGCGAATGGGAGCCGCTGACCAAGGGACTGCCACAGCAGGACTGCTACGTGAACGTCTACCGCGACGCCATGGCCGTGGATTCGCTCGACCCGTGCGGCGTGTATTTCGGCACGACGGGCGGCCAAGTCTACGGCTCGGCCGACGGCGGCGACTCGTGGCGGCCGATCGTGCGCGACCTGCCCGCCGTGCTTTCGGTCGAAGTACAGATGCTCCCGTAGCCGCGCCGCGGTTACGGTCAAACGACGGAAGGCGCGAGGGCGCGAGAATCCCGGGCACCCAGCCGTCAAGCCCTCGCGCCTTCCGACCTTCCCGTTTTCCCACCGTCCGACCTTCTCACCATGAGTGTCCGCATCATCCTTCCCGCGCACCTGCGCACTCTGGCCGGAGTCAGCGGCGAGGTGACCTTCGACCTCCCCGATCCGGTCACGGCCCGCGCCATCGTCGACGCCCTGGAGGCACGATTCCCGGCCCTGCGCGGCACGGTGCGCGACCACACGACGGGACGTCGCCGGCCGCTCGTGCGGTTTTTCGCCTGTGAACAGGATCTCTCGCACGAACCGCTCGATGCGCCGCTGCCGGAGTCCGTGGTGCGTGGGGCCGAGCCGTTCATGATCGTCGGTTCGATGGCGGGCGGTTGAGCGAGGCCCGCGCTCCCGAGATCCGAAAAGCCGCCGGACTGGGCCGGACCGAGTCGAACCCTAGGGTTTTCGCCCGGCACGCGGGGCCGACGGCGACTGCGTTCCGGCGGGGTTTCCCGTGAAGGCGGCGCCGCGCCGGTCGATGAAATCAAGCGACTTGCGAAGCATGGCCCCGCCCCCCGCGCGTACCCGCCGGCCCGACCGGACC
>JACSRI010000152.1 GCA_014879845.1 Opitutaceae bacterium | reverse complement strand
CGACGGCACCACCACCGCCACCGTGCTCGCCGAGGCCATCTACCGTGAAGGCCTCAAGAACGTGACCGCGGGTTCGAACCCGGTCTACCTCAAGCGTGGCATCGACAAGGCCGTCGAGGCCGTCGTCGCCAACCTCCACAAGATCTCCAAGAAGGTGGAGTCGCGTGAGGAGATCCGCCAGGTCGCCGCCGTGTCGGCCAACTGGGACTTCGAGATCGCCGACAAGATCGCCGATGCCATGGACAAGGTCGGCAAGGACGGCACGATCACGGTCGAAGAGGCCAAGTCGATCGAGACCACGCTCGACGTCGTCGAGGGCATGCAGTTCGACAAGGGCTACCAGAGCCCGTACTTCTCGACGAATGCCGAGACGATGGAGGCCGTGCTTGAGGATCCCTACATCCTCATCCACGAGAAGAAGATCACCTCGCTCAACGATCTCCTTCCGATCCTCCAGTCCGTCGCCAAGACCGGCAAGCCGTTCCTGATCATCTCCGAGGAGGTCGAGGGCGAGGCCCTCGCCGCGCTCGTGGTGAACAAGATCCGTGGCACGCTCAACGCCTGCGCCGTCAAGGCCCCGGGCTTCGGCGATCGCCGCAAGGCCATGCTCGAGGACATCGCGATCCTCACCGGCGGCCGCTGCATCACCGAGGACCTCGGCCTCAAGCTCGAGAACATCCAGATCTCCGATCTCGGCCGCGCCAAGCGCGTGACGATCGACAAGGAGAACACCACGATCGTCGAGGGTTCCGGCTCCGGCGCGGACATCCAGGGCCGCGTGAAGCAGATCCGTCGCCAGATCGATGAGACGACCTCCGACTACGACCGCGAGAAGCTCCAGGAGCGCCTCGCCAAGCTCGCCGGCGGCGTGGCCGTGATCAACGTCGGTGCCGCCACCGAGCCCGACATGAAGGAGAAGAAGGCCCGCGTCGAGGACGCCCTCCATGCCACCCGCGCCGCGGTGGAGGAAGGCATCGTCCCCGGTGGCGGTGTCGCGCTGCTCCGTTGCCTCGCGGCCATCGATGGCCTCAAGGTCGAGGGTGACGAGAAGATCGGCTCCCAGATCGTCCGCAAGGCCCTCGAGTTCCCGCTGCGCCTGCTCTGCAAGAACGCCGGCGTCGAGGGTTCCGTGGTCGTCCAGGAAGTGCTCAAGGGCAAGGGCAACCAGGGTTACAACGTCGCCACTGACGTCTACGAAGACCTCGTGAAGGCCGGCGTGGTCGACCCGACGAAGGTCACCCGCACCGCCCTGCAGAACGCGGCTTCGATCGCCGGCCTGCTCCTCACGACCGAGTGCATGATCACCGAGATCCCCGAGAAGAAGGAGGCCGCTCCGGCCCATCCTCCGGGCGGTGGCATGGACTACTGAGCCGGACGCTCAGTGTCGTAAGGCACCGGATACAGTTCCCAATCACGAGCGGCGCGCCCGAAAGGCGCGCCGCTTTTTTGTTTGTCGGCTGGAGGGACAACCGCCGGCCCGTCCCGGTTGAGAGCGAGGCCAGGCCGCAAGCTGACCCTCCAGGTCCGCGCAGGCGATCGTCGGATCCACCCGAGCTGTTTCGCGTGTCAGTCCACTAGGCTTCGGCGCGCAGTTCCTTGCGCATGCACACGGCCGTGCTGGGACACAGGCTGGCGAATTGCGGCGACTTCTGCATCGCCGCCGGCGCGAGCGTGCGCTCGCAGCGCTCGTAGTGCAGGCGGGAGAAAAAACCTGCGGCCGTCTGCGTGAGCAGGTAGAGCTGCTGGATGCCGCGGTGGCGTGCATGCTTCTCGAGCGAGCGCATGATGCGCGTGGCGTGACCCTTGCCGCGATGGGCGGGATGGACGGCTACCGAGCGCACCAGTCCCGCGCCGTCGGCGAACGGTTCGACCGCGCCGCAGGCCAGCACGGTGTCCGCGTCGCAGAGCAGGAGGAACGCGGAGGTCTGCGCGGGATTGAGGTCGCTGGCGTTGAGCGAGGCAGCCTCGAGCAGGCGGACGATCGCGGCGAAATCATCGGCTGTGCCAGGACGCAGTTGCATACGTGTCGGGGAGTGGGGTGCAGCCTGCCGCAAGCCCGCGGGGAGGCAATCCCGCTCGCATGAGGTGGATCCCCCGCCTGGTGTCGCGCAAATGCGACTTGGCAGCGGCCGGTGCGCGCCTCGATGTTGGGATGATGGAGGTCCATTTCCTCGGCACAGGCACTTCGCAAGGCGTTCCCATGATCGCCTGTGAGTGCGCGGTCTGCCGGTCGCCGGACCCGCGCAATCGGCGCACGCGCACGAGCGTGCACGTGGTCATGGGCGACGTGCACGTGCAGGTCGACGCATCACCGGAGTTTCGCGAGCAGTGCCTGCGGTGCGGGGTCCGGCGTGTCGACGCGTTCATCCTCACGCATGCCCACGCCGACCACGTGCTGGGGATGGACGATCTCCGGCGCTTCTGCGACCTGCGCGGTTTTTCGGGCATCCCTGTTTATTCGACCCCGGAGGGCCTCGGGCGCGTTCGGGAGATATTTCCCTACGCGATCGGCGAGAAGCCGGTGTTTCGCGGATATCCGGCCTTCATCCTGCGGGAGATGCCGACGGTGCTCGATCTCGGCGTCGGAACGATCACGGCAACGCTCCTGCCGCACGGCGAGATGCGTGTGCTCGGCCTGGTCTTCGAGGAGCGGGAGACCGGCGCGAAATTCGCCTACTACACGGACTGCAAGGACGTGGGCGCCGAGGCCCGTGCCCTCGCGGCAGGCGCGCAAGTCGTCGTGCTCGACGGGTTGCGGCCGGAGGTGCACCCCACGCACATGTCGATCGGCGAGGCGGTCGAGGTGGCGCGGCAGATCGGTGCGCCCACGACCTACCTCACGCACCTGACCCACGCCGTCGACCACGCGGTGGCCGAGCTGGACCTCCCGGAGTCGGTCCGTCTCGCCTGGGATGGAATGCGTCTCACGCTTTGATGACTTTGGCCGGCCACGGGCCCCAGGACGGGGGAGGCCAGGCGTCTTGGTGCAGGGATTGAATAAGCGCCGAGACGGCGTCGTCCCAAGGTGCGAAACCAAAACTGGAGGTTCTATGAACAAGATCTCTTTCGCATCCATCGCCGCCCTTGCAACCGCCCTCATCGCTTCGCCCGCCCCGGCCTTCGCCGGGCACCACCACCACGACCACGACGATGATGAAGTCATCGCCGCAATCGGTGGGTTCATCGGGGGCGTGATCGTGGGTTCAGCCATCACCAACGGGGCACCGCCGCCTCCGCCGTCGGCCCGCGTCGAGGTCTCGTATGGCAACCATGGGGGCCGCCACGGCCACTGGGAGTGGCGCACCGTGCGCGTCTGGGTGCCGGGGCGCTGGGCCTATGTGGATCGCGACTGCGGTCGCCCACGTCGGGTCTGGATCGAGGGATACCATGACCGCCGGCGCGAGCGCGTGTGGGTCTCCCACCACCACGATCACCGCTGCGAGCGTGGCTGCCGCTAAGATCGACAAGTTCTGAAAACCTGGTTGAATTCCGCCACGCCATGAACTGCCGCGCCGCCCAGCGCCTGATCTCCGCCGAACGCGATGGTGCGCTCTCCTCCCGGGAGCGTGCCTCGCTCGAGGCGCACGTGGCCGGGTGCCCCGAGTGCACCCGGGCCCGCGCGTCCCTGGCGGCGGCGGCGACGGCGTGGAAGTCGGCGGACCAGCACGTGGCGACGCCCGACGTGGAGCGCGCCTGGATGGATATCCGACGCGAGATCCGCCGCGGGCGCGATTATGAGACGCGGGCCGGGGCGGGGTGGTGGCTGCGCGCGCTCCGTGTGGGCCTGCCGGTGGCGGGCGTCGCGGCTGTTGCGCTCACGGTTTTTCTCGGCCGACCCCGGCCGGTCGAGGCCGAATCCACGGCCGCTTCGTGGGCGCAGTTTGTCCAGGTCGATGCGGCGGATGCGGCGCCCGTGATCACGGTCGACGAGTCCAGCGGTTGGGTGGTCGTCTGGACGGAAGATGCCGGCGGCGGGCACTCCTGAGGAGTGTCTTGGAGCGGCGGAAGAGAGGCGGATGAGCCTCCGTTGTCCGCGGGTTTTTACGGGTTGTCTTTTGCCCGACCGGCCCTTTTGTGCGGGCGCAAATGCCCAAGAAGGACTGGCTCGAAGGAGTGAAGGATGAGTACGACGTCGTCGTCATCGGCAGCGGTCTGGCCGGCCTGACCGGCGCCAACTGCCTGGCGAAGTGCGGTCGCTCCGTCCTCCTCCTCGAACACCACTACCAGTTCGGCGGCCTCGCGACGTGGTTCAAGCGGTCGGGCGGCCACATCTTCGACATCTCGCTGCACGGTTTCCCCATCGGAATGATCAAGTCGTGCCGCAAGTATTGGACGAAGGAGATCGCCGACTCGATCGTGCAGCTCAAGGGCGTGCGTTTCGTCAATCCGCAGTTCACCGTCGACACGACCTTCGACCGCACGGACTTCACGCGCATCATCACCGAGCAGTTCAAGGTCCCGGCCGAGCGGGTGGAGGCGTTCTACACGCACCTGCGCGCGATGAATTTCTACGACAACGACACGCGCACGACGAAGCAGCTCTTCGAGGAGTTCTTCCCCGGCCGCGACGATGTCGTGCGCCTGCTCATGGAGCCGATCGCCTACGCCAACGGCTCCACCTGGAACGATCCCGCCATCACCTACGGCATCGTCTTCTCGAACTTCATGAGCAAGGGCGTGTTCACCTTCCGCGGCGGCACCGACCTGCTCATCAGGCAGATGACCGAGGAACTCACGCGCAACGGCGTGGACCTGCGCAAGTGCGCGCTGGTCGAGAAGATCGTCGTCGACGAGGTGGACGGCGTGAAGCAGGTGACCGGTGTTGTCGTCAACGGCCGGCACATCCGCTGCAAGGCCGTGCTCTCCAACGCCGGCATCAAGGGCACCGCGCTCGGCCTGATCGGCCGGGAAAACCTGCCCGCCAGCTACGTGGCCGAGCTCGACAAGGTGCGCATCAACACCAGCTCGTGCCAGGTCTACTTCGGCATCCGGAAGGGTGAGAGCATCCCGAACGTGGGCGATCTCATCTTCACCTCGAAGGCGGAGAAGTTCTCCTCCGAGGAGCTCATCGACGTGAACACGCGCAGTCGCACGTTCTCGTTCTATTATCCGGATACGCGCCCCGGCTCCGACCGCTACACCGTCGTCTGCTCGCTCAACGCGCGCTACGAGGACTGGAAGGCCATGTCGGACGAGGAGTACGAGAAGCACAAGCAGCGCCTGATCGACGAATCGCTCGACGCGCTCGAGGAATTCGTGCCGGGCATCCGCGCCAAGATCGACCACATGGAGGCCGCGACGCCGCGCACGATCGAACACTTCACGCGGCACCCGTCGTCGTTCGGCACCAAGTTCGAGGGCCTTCGCTGCTCGATGGAACTCTCGAACAACCTCCGCGGCGCCTATCACGCCGGCTCGGTCGGCATCATCATGTCCGGCTGGCTCGGCTCGATGAACTACGGCGTCATCGTCGCGAACAACATCGACAAGCACCTCTTCGAAAAGCAGCGGCAGAGCGCGAGCGCGACCGCAGCGTCTGCGTCCTGACGTCCAAGCCGGTCACAGAGATCACAGAGGAGACACAGAGGTCACAGAGCGATATCTGTGTGCGGAGGAGGGATCTTCACAGGAGGCCGCGGAGAAAGCAGAGGGATGCAAATGCCCGCCTCCGAGGCCTCCTCCGTTACCTCTGCGATCTCGTGTGCAACCAGCCTTTCTCCGTGACCTCTGTGCCACCTCGGTGTCCTCTGTGACCCAACTCCGGTTTTCTCACCTGTATCTCCCGTGAGCGACATCACCCACTACCTCCCGCACCGCCCGCCGTTTCTCTTTGCCGACGAGATCGTCGCCGAGACCGATGACTCGATCACCACCCGGCTGAAGGTCCGTCCTGAGTTCGACTTCTTCAAGGGGCACTATCCCGGCAATCCGATCATGCCCGGTGTGCTCATCTCCGAGGCCGTTTTCCAGGCCGGCTCGATCCTCATGACGAAGATCATGCAGCGCGCCGGTGCCGGGGACAAAGGCGGCACGCCCGTGCTCGTGCGCATCGAGAACGCGCGCTTCCGCTCGGTCGTTCGTCCCGGGGACGAACTCACTATCACGGCCAAGCTCAAGTCGCGGGAGTCGTCCTTCACCTTCATGACCGGCTCGGTCAAATGCGGCGACCGCCGCGTGATGAGCGTCGATTTCTGCGTCGCCAACGCGACCGCCGACGGCACGACTGGGTGAGCGCATGATGCGAGTTCCCATGATGCTGGCTGAAGATGGAGGGCCCGGCTCCTGCCGGGCCGCGAGGGTCGTTGTGTTGGCGCGGCGCGGCGGGAGCCGCGCCCTCCAGGGAGCATGCGACCACACTGGAGCCCGCGCATGAGCAGCTTCCTCAACCTCGAAGGCAAAACCATCGTCGTCACCGGCCTGGCCAACCGCAAAAGCGTGGCCTGGGCCGTGGCGAAGACGCTCGAGGAGCAGGGCGCGCGCGTCGTCTTCAGCATCCGCTCGGAGCGCCGGCGCCAGACCGTGGCGCCGTTTCTAGGCGACCGGCCGGTTTTCATCTGCGACGTCGAAGAAGACGGCGCGGCGGATCGTCTTGCCGGCGAGATCGCGGCCGCGGGTTTTGGGCCGATCCACGGGCTGGTGCACTCGATCGCGTTCGCGAATTTCTCCGAGGGCTTCAAGGCCTTCCACGAGACCAAGCGGAAGGACTTTCTCCAGGCCACCGCGATCTCGGCCTTCTCGCTCGTGGAACTGGCGCGCGCCTTCAAGCCGCACTTCGCACCTGACGCGTCGGTTGTGACGATCGGCATCTCCTCGCTCGTCGTCACGCCCGACAACTACGGCTACATGGGCCCGATCAAGGCCGCGCTCGATTCGGCCAACCGCTTCCTCGCGAAATCGTTCAGCGCCGACTCGCAAGTGCGGTTCAACGTCGTCGGCTCCGGCCCGCTCAAGACGAGCGCCTCGGCCGGCATCCCCGGGTATCTCGAGAGTTATCTCTACGCGGAGAAGATGACCTTCCGCAAACGCGCGCTCGAGACGCAGGAGGTGGCCAACGCCGCGGTCTTCCTGCTCAGCCCGCGCTCGAGCGGCTTCAACGGCGCGACGCTCGTGATCGATGCCGGCCTCGGCGAAAACTACTTCGACAAGGAGATCATCCGGCTGGCGATGCGGCCGGAACGCGGGCCGGCGAATCCCGAGCCCGGAAGATAGTCGCGGAGAGGCGCAAAATGCGCAAATGCGGAGCCTTTGTTTTTGCGCCTTCCGCGCCTCTTTGCGGCCATTCGTCTGATCCATGAAGTTCCAGAACGTCGTCATCGAGTCGCTCGCCTACGAACTGCCGCCCGAGGTCTGGCCGTCGGCTGCGATCGAGGAGAAACTCGCGCCGCTCTACGAGCGCCTGAAGCTCCCGGTCGGCCGCCTCGAGCTGATGACCGGCATCCGCGAGCGCCGCTTCTGGCCGCGCGCGATGCGCGCCTCGGAGGCCAGCGCGATGGCCGGCCAGCGCGCACTCGCCGCCAGCGGTATCCGGCCGGACCAGGTCGAGGTGCTCGTGCACGCCGCCGTCTGCCGCGACATGCTCGAGCCCGCGACCGCGAGCTTCGTGCACAATACGCTCGGCCTGCCGCCGACCGTGCAGGTCTTTGACCTCTCGAACGCGTGTCTCGGCTTTTTGAATGCGCTCACGCTCCTCGGGAGCATGATCGAGAGCGGGCAGATCCGGTGCGGCCTCGTGACGGTGGGTGAGGACGGCCGCCCGCTCGTCGAGCAGACCATCCAGGCGATGCTCGCGCCCGAGCACACGCGCCACTCGATCAAGTCCTTCTTCGCCAACCTCACGATCGGCAGCGCCGCCGTCGCCGCCGTGGTCTGCCACCGCGATCTCGCGCCGCAGGGTCACCGCCTGCTCGGCGGGGTGGGGCGCGCGGCGACGCAGCACAGTCACCTTTGCCAGGGCGACCGCGCCGGTGCGCACGGCCTCGCCATGCAGACCGACTCCGAGCAACTGCTCGTCGCCGGCGTGCAACTCGCCAAGGACACCTGGCAGGCCTTCAAGGCCGAGACCGGTTGGACCGAGGCCACGCCCGCGCGCTTCATCTGCCATCAGGTCGGCACCATGCACCGCCGCGCGCTCTACGAAACGCTCGGTCTGGATATCACGCGCGACTTCTCGACCTTCGAATACCTGGGCAACACCGGCAGCGCCGCCGCGCCCATCACGCTCGCCCGCGCCGTCGAGGCCGGTGCGATCAAGACCGGCGACCCCGTCGCCATCCTCGGCATCGGCAGCGGCATCAACTCCCTCATGCTCGCGCTGGAGTGGTGAGGAGACGAGTTAACCACGAATGGACACGGATGGACTCCGATTCGAGCCAAGTCAGGGAGGAAACCGCTTATCGACGCTGATGAGCGCTAATTCAAGCAGGCTCTTCCGCTCTTCCATGATCGGGTTTGGACATCAGCGCCAATCAGCGCAGATCAGCGGTTCCCTCCCTCGGGATCCGTGTTCATCCGTGTCCATCCGTGGTTAACTTCCTGTGAGTCCCTCCGAGCCCGATCCCGCGTCCGCCTTGCCGCCGTCCGTGCGTGAGCTGTATCCGTTTTCTCCGCGCACGTTCACACTGCCGTGCGGGGCACGCATGAGCTATCTCGACGAGGGACCGCGCGGGGCGCCCGTCGTGCTCATGGTGCACGGCAATCCCTCGTGGTCGTTTCTCTACCGCTCGCTCGTCCTCGCGCTGCGTGACCGGTTTCGCTGCATCGTGCCGGATCATCTCGGCTGCGGGGTTTCCGACAAACCGCAGGACTTCGACTACCACCTCGGCGCGCACATCGAGAATCTCGGCGCGCTCGTCGATCACCTCGGCATCACCCGCGCGCACCTCGCCGTGCACGACTGGGGTGGGCCGATCGGGCTGGGCGTGGCGCGGCGGCGGCCGGGGTTCATCGATCGTCTCATCCTGTTCAATACCGGGGCTTTTCCGTCGACGCACATCCCGAAGCGCATCGCCCTCTGTCGTCTGCCGTGGCTCGGTGCGCTGCTCGTGCGCGGGCTGAATGGCTTTTCCGGCGCCGCCGTGTCGATGGCGGTGGAGAAAGCTCTCTCCTGCGGTGCGCGCGAGGCTTACCTCTGGCCGCACCGCACGTGGGCGGATCGGATCGCCGTGTGCGAGTTCGTGCGCGACATCCCGCTCGGGCCCGGCCACCGCACGCAGGCGGAAATGGTGTCGATCGCCGCGAGCCTGGAGGACTTGCGGACACGCAGCACCCCGACGCTCATCGTCTGGGGCGGCAAGGACTGGTGCTTCGACGATATCTTCCTTGAGGAGTTCAAACGCCGCCTGCCAGGCGCGCAGGTGCGTCGCCTTGCCGGCGCCGGGCACTGGCTGCTCGAGGACGAGCCCGAGACGGTGGCGCGCGAAGTCACGACGTTTCTGCGATAGCCGAACGGAACCGGGTCACAGAGGGCACGGAGGTGCCACAGGGTTCACAGAGCACCTCGGTGGGCTTGGGAGCCCCTGACGATGAGGTGTCCGCCGGATTGAATCCTCTGCGTATCCAATGGACTGCTCCGTGACGTCCGTACCTCTAGGTGGACTCTGTGACCTGGATCGAGATCATCGCGCCAGCAGTCGCAGCTTGTACTGCAGGGCGCGGCGGCTCAGGCCGAGGCGTTGCGCGGCCTCGGCGCGGTTGCTCGTCACCTGGTCGAGCGTCGCCTGGATGGTGCGGGCCTCGATCTCGGCGAGCGACATGCCGCGCGTCACGGTGAAGAGCGCGTCGGCGGCGTGGGGCGATGGCTCAGTGGTCGGACGTGCGGGCGCGTGGCGGGCTTCGAGGTTCGTCTCACGCACGGTCACGACCAGGCGCTCCATCAGGTTGCGCAGCTCGCGCACGTTGCCCGGCCAGCTGTGTGCGGCGAGCGCGTCGAGAAATGCGGGCGTCGGCTTCTTCTGGCGACGGCCGTGGCGCGCGGCGAAGTGGCGGTTGAAGGCATCGACCAGCGCGGGGATGTCGCCGACGCGCTCGCGCAGTGGCGGGAGGTGCAGCTCGACGACGTTGAGCCGGTAAAAGAGGTCCTCGCGGAAGCGCCCGGCGCGCACGAGCTTCTCCAGGTCGTGGTGTGAGGCGGCGACGATGCGCACGTCTGCGCGCTTGGGTCGAATGCTGCCGACGGGACGGTAAACGCCGTCCTCGAGCACACGCAGGAGGTCGCCCTGGCCCTTGAGGCTGAGGTCGCCGATCTCGTCGAGGAAGAGCGTGCCGTGTGCCGCGGTCTCGAACGCGCCGGGCCGGTCGTAGATCGCGCCGGTGAAGGCCCCGCGCACGTGGCCGAAAAATTCCGACTCGATAAGCGTATCCGTGAGACCGGCACAGTTGAGCGCGACAAACGGACCGTCGTGGCGCGTGCTCTTCTCGTGCAGCGCGCGGGCGACGAGTTCCTTGCCCGTGCCGCTCTCGCCCGAGATGAGCACCGGCACCATCGCGCTCGCGACCTGCTCCACCGTCTCCGCCACGGCCTGCATGGCGGGGCTCGCGCCCACGAAGATGTTGGGCTCGGACTGGCGGCGCAGGCTGCGGCGCAGCTGCGGGTCGGAGGCGACGAGAGCCTGGCGCTCGAGCGCCTTCTTGACCGCTTCCATGAGGAGCGCGGGCTCGACGGGTTTCGGGAGATAGTCGACGGCGCCGCGCTGGATCGCGCGCACCGCCTCGTGGATCGTGCCGCCGTGCCCGCACAGAAGGCACTCGGTGTCGGGCGAGGCGGCGCGGATGCGGTCCATGAAGGGCAGGGGGTCGACCTTGGCGGCGTCGAAGCCCTTGACCACGAGGTTGACCGCCTGGCTCGCGACGAACCGTTCGATGTGGGCCTGCGTCGAGGCCGGGAGAACACGATATCCCGCGTCTTCGAGGTGCGAGGTGAGCGCGGCGAGATCGTCCGGCGTGCGATCGAGGACGGCGATGGTGATGTTGGCGGGATTCATGGTCGAGCAGTGCAAACACTGCCCGCGAGATGCAGACTCTGCACTCCTTTTCCCGTCGTGACCGTGTTCCGATCTGCCCGCGCCGGGCCGTGTATGTGGATTTTGCCGTTCTCTATCAGTGACTTGGCGCAGGAGCGGTGGTGCTGGCAGGGAAGCTGCCATACATCCGCCATGATCAATCGCGAACTCCTCGAGCACCTTCGCGCGCTCAACGCGCTGGAGGTCGAGCTCCGGCACCTCCGCCAGCCGGAGGCGCCGCACCGCGAGGTCCTCGAGCGGCGGATATCGGAACTGCGCGCCAAGCTCCCGACTGCGTTGCTCAGCCATCACGACCGCATGGCGAAGCAGGGCCGCGAGAGCGTGGCACCGGTGATCGGCATGTCCTGCGGCGCCTGTCACCTCAAACTCCCGGTCGGACAACTCGCGGAAATCAACCAACCCGGCCGCATCGGCGTGTGCCCGCATTGCGGCGTGTTTCTCTTCAATTCCGCGGCCGAACCGGCGGAGTCCCAGGCGTGAGTGCTCCGCGCGCGATGACCGTTCCCGGGCTGCCGAAGTTGCGGCTGCCGGCGGTGTTTGCCGGGTGTTCGCTGGCGCAGTGCCGGCGCGATGCGCTGGCCGGGCTCAATGTCATGACGCTCGCGTTCCCGCTCTCGATGGCCTTTGCCATCGCGTCCGGCGCGACGCCGGAGCAGGGCCTGTGGACCGCGATCATCGGCGGTGCGATCGTGGCCGTGTTCGGCGGCTCGCGCGTGCAGATCGCCGGGCCGACGGGCGCGTTTGTCATCATCAACTACGGGCTGCTCGCGTCGCACGGGCTCGGCGGCCTGCTGCTGTGCACGTTCATGGCGGGCGTGATGCTCTGCGTGATGGGGCTGGCCAAGGTCGGCTCGATCATCCGCTTCATCCCGTATCCAGTTTCCCGAGCCTTCACCAAGGGCATCGCGGTGCTCATCATCAGCTCGCAGATCAAAAACTTCTTCGGCCTGCAGGTCGACGCGATGCCGGTGGACTTTGTCGGGAAACTCCAGGTGCTCGCCACGCAGGGCGGCGCCCTGCATGGCCCGACCGTCGCCCTGGGAGCCGTCACGGTCGCGGTCATCGGCTTCTGGCCGGTGAAGCTCTCGCGCTATGTGCCGGGTGCGATGGTCGGCTTGCTACTCGCGACGGCCGCGGCATGGATCTTCGGCTTCGAGTCGAGCCTGGGCATTGCGACGATCGGTTCGGCCTTCGGGTCGTTCTCCAGCGCGCTGCCATCCTTCCAGATGCCGGAGCCGACGTGGGCGCTGGTGAGCGATCTCGTGCAGCCGGCCTTCACCATCGCGATGCTCGTGGCGATGCAGGCGCTGCTCTGCGCCGTCGTGACCGATGGCCTCCTCGATCAGAAACACGACTCGAACCAGGAGCTGATCGGGCAGGGGCTGGCCAACATGGTGGGCTCGCTCTTCGGTTGCGTGCCGACCACGGGCGCCGTGGCGCGCTCGGTCGTCAATGTCCGTTCCGGCGCGCGCACGCCCGTGGCCGGGTTGGTGCACTCCGCCCTGCTGCTCGTGCTGCTCGTCGCCGCGGCACCGCTCATCGTGCACGTGCCGCTCGCCGCGCTGAGCGCGGTGCTGGTCGTCGCGGCGTGGCGCATGATTTCGTTCAAGGAGTTTCTCCGCCTCGGCCGCTGGCCGCTGAGCGACTCCTCGGTGTTTGTCGCGACGTTCGCGCTCACCGTGCTGACGAACCTCACGCTCGCGGTCGAGGTCGGCGTGGTGCTCGCGGCGCTGCTCATGGTGAAGCGCATCTCCGAGACCTCTCAGATCACGGCGGTCGATGAGTCGACCGAGACCGAGGGCTCGCAGCACTCGCTCGTCGGCAAGGAGGTGCCGGACGGCGTGCTCATCTTCCGCGTCTTCGGCGCGTTTTTCTTCGGCGTGGTGGATAAGCTCGATGACGAGCTCAAGCGCGCGAAGCGCGAGCCCGACGTGCTCATCCTGCGCGTGCGCAAGGTGCTCGCGATCGACGCGACCGGCCTGCAGGCGCTCGAGGACCTGCACGCGAAACTCCGCGCCAAGGGCAAGCATCTCGTCCTGAGCGCGCCCCACACGCAGCCGCTCGCCGTGATGGAGAACGCGGGCTTCATCGACCGCATCGGCCGCGAAAACGTCTGCCCGCACATCACCGCGGCGCTCGCGCGGGCGCGCGAGATCCTCGGCCTGCCGCCCGTGAGTGAGCCCCAGGAGCCGCACGAGGTCATCGCGACGCAGCGCCAGGAACTCGAGGCCGCGCGGCGGGAATTGCGCGAGGCCCTGCGGCGTGCGGACCGCATCCTCGACAGACCGGCGCACGCCGGGCGCGACCCAAACCACGACAAAGCGTGAAACGCCGGCCGCTACCACCCGCCCGCCGCACGACCCGCCTCGAAGGAGACGGGTCGCCCGCCGGGGGTGTGGCGGATCGTGGCAGGGCGCGAACTCCGGGCGCGCCGCGTGTGTCGGTGGTCGTTCGCGGCAGGCTCGGAGAACTCGCCCTACCTCGAATGGGAGGCTGCGCGCGATGAACACCGCGCTGTCCATCGCCGTCTCGGCCGTCTTCCTCGTCGCGAGCCTGATCTGCGCGACGTGGGCACGACGCGCTTGGTGCGTGACTGTCGTCGGTGGCCTTTTCGCGCAACTCCTCGGCGCCGTGCTCGTGCTCACGAGCGCCGGCACGTGGGTGTTTGCGGGAACGGGTTCGTTCTGCGGCCAGCGGTTGGTCTTCGAGGTCGACGCGCTCAGCGCGTTTTTCCTCGTGCTCGTCGCGGTCGTGGGCGGGGTCGGGGCCGTCTACGGTTCCGGATACTGGAGCGAGAGCGCGCATCCGCGCACGGCGCGGCTCGGGCGGCTGTGGTGGAGCGTGCTGCTGCTCTCGCTCGACCTCGTGCTGCTGGCGCGCGATGGCGTGCACTTTCTCCTTGGGTGGGAGGTGTTCACGCTGGCGGCGTTCTTCCTCGTCACGCTCGATCGGCAGCGGAGCGAAGTGCGGCGCGCCGGTTGGCTCTACCTGGCGGCATCCCACGTCGCGACGCTGTGCTTGTTTGCGTTTTTCGTGCTGCTTTCCGAGAGGACCGGTTCGTGGAAGCTCGGGCCGATGCTCGGGCACGACGAACTCGCGCCGCTCTTCTGGCTCGCGTTGATCGGATTCGGGCTGAAGGCCGGTGTGTTTCCACTCCACATCTGGCTGCCGTCTGCGCACGCGAATGCACCGAGCCACGTCTCGGCCGTGCTGTCCGGCGTGACGATCAAGCTCGGGATCTACGGGCTCGTACGGTTCACCGGCTGGCTGCCGGTGCCGGCGTCGGCCGGTTGGGTGGTGGTCGCGCTCGGGGTGATCAGCGCGGTGCTCGGCGTGGCGTTCGCACTCGGGCAGCACGATCTCAAGCGATTGCTCGCCTATCACAGCGTCGAGAACATCGGGATCATCCTCATCGGCGTCGGTTTCGGGCTCGTGGCGCTCGGCCATGGCGGCGCGGCGTGGGGCGGGGTGGCACTCGCGGGAGGTCTCCTCCACGTGTGGAACCACGGGCTCTTCAAGGCGCTGCTCTTCCTCGGCGCGGGTTCGGTGCTGCATGCGACCGGGACGCGCGAGATGAGCCGGCTCGGCGGGTTGTGGCGCGCGATGCCGTGGACGGCGTCGCTCTTCGCGCTCGGCGCCGCGGCGATCTCGGGGTTGCCGCCGCTCAATGGTTTCGTGAGCGAATGGCTTGTGTTTCTCGGGCTCTTCGATGCCGCGGGATCGCGCGGCCCGATGGCCTGGGGCGCGATGCCCGCGGCGATCCTGCTCGGCGTGACCGGGGCGCTGGCGCTCGCGTGTTTCGTGAAGGTCTGCGGTGTCGTCTTCCTCGGTGCACCGCGCTCACCGGCGGCGGAGCATGCGCACGAGTGTGGTCCCGCGATGCGCGGTGCGATGCTCGTGCTGGCGTCGGCCTGCGCAGGCATCGGCCTGGGCCCGGCGCTGGTCTGGCCGGCGGTGGCGCGCGCCGCGGACGCCTGGCGTCCCGGGGAACTCGTGGTGGCCCGGCCCGAGTCACTGACCGCGCTTGGCGCGGCCCACGTCGTGCTCGCGCTGCTCGCCGGAGCCGCGGTGTGGGCTCTGGCGCGAAAAGCCAGCCGTGCCGGCATGGTCCGGGCTGTGACGTGGGACTGTGGGTACGTGGCACCGACGGCGCGCATGCAGTACTCGGCCGGGTCGTTTGCCGGGATTCTCACGGAGTGGTTTGGCTGGATCCTTCGTCCAGCCGTGCACCGCGAGGTCGATGCGGGCGTCCTGCCGCGCGCGGGCCGTCATGCCAGTCATACGCCGGAGACCGTGCTCGATCAGGTCGTCGAGCCCGCGGGCCGACTGGTCATGCGGCTCTCCGGCGCGGTTCGCCGACTCCAGCACGGACGCGTGCAAAGCTACATCCTCTATCTGGTCGCCGGCATCGTCGCGCTCGTGGCGGTGGTGGCGGCCGGGACTCCACCTTGACCGCGAAACCCCCTTTCCCCGCCACCCATCCTGCGTCAGCCTGATGCGCGCACCATGTATCTGAACCTCATCCAGATCGCCGAGTCGTTTGGTGTATCCGAGAAGGTCGTGGACGATTGGATCCACAACGAGGGAATGCCGCACACGGTCGATCGCGGTCGCCTCCTCTTCGATCGCGGGCAGGTGACGCAGTGGGCCGCCGCCCGAGGACTGGCCGCGAAAGTCGGCTTCCTTGCCACCGAAACCCCGGCGTTGAGCGGCACCGCTCGGCTCGAGCCGCTGCTGCGCGCGGGCGGCATCTGGCGCGACGTGGCGGGCGCGGAGGTCGCGGACGTGTTCGTCAAGGCCGTGAGCTCGCTGCCCGGCGTGACGCCCCCGGTCCGGCAGATGCTCTCGCAGAGGCTGCGCGCCCGGGGAGGAGTCACCTGGGCGCCGGTCGGCGGCGGCTTCGCCCTGCCGCACCCGGCGGTGCGCGTGGCGCTCGGGCGCGATGCTGGCACGATCGCGCTCGTGCTCCTGCGCGACGCGCTGCCGCTCGATGAGCCGCCGCCGGATGGCGAGGCGGTGAAGCGCCTGATCTTCTTCATCGCGCCGTCGCCGCGCGCGCATCTCGACCTGCTCGGCCGGCTCAGCCGCCTGCTCACGCGCGGGCCGTTGCGCGAGCTGCTCGTGCGCGGTGCGGCCGATGAGGAGATCCTTGGTGCCGTGGCCGCGGCCGATGTGGCGGCGTCCGGCGCCGGCAACCCGGAGGCGCGGGCATGATCGTCGGTCCCTGCATCGCGCTGGCCGCGCTCGGGCTCGCGGGCGGCATCGTCGGCGGACGCCGCTGGCCGCGCGTGTGGCTGGCGTTGACGCTGATGGCTGCCACAGGCGGACTCGGCGCCGCGCTGGTGCTGCTCGCGGGTGGCGCGGACTGGGTGTGGCGCAGCGCGCTCCCCGTCGGCGGCGAGGTGATCCACCTCCGCCTCGACGGCGTGAGCGCGGTCTTCCTGGCGCTGATGAGCGTCGTCGGCGGCGCGGGCGCCGTCTACTCGCGGGAGTATTGGTCGGATCGCGAGCAACGGCGCTCCGCCGGCCGCGGTCGGAGGTGGTGGAGTGGACTGATGGCCAGCATGGGCTGGGTCCTGCTCTCCGCCAACGGCCTGCATTTTCTCCTCGGCTGGGAGGCGTTCACGGTCTGCGCGTTTTTCCTCGTCACCCTCGACGGGAGGATGAAGGCCGTGCGGCGTGCGGGGTGGCTGTATCTGGCAGCCTCGCACGCGGGCACGGTGTGCCTCTTCGCGTTCTTCGCGCTGCTCGCGCACAGCGTCGGCAGCTGGGAACTCGGTCCGATGCGCGAGCACGTGGAACTCGCGCCGCTCTTCTGGCTCGTGCTCGCGGGCTTCGGGGTGAAGGCGGGACTCTTTCCGCTGCATGTCTGGCTGCCGTCCGCGCACGCGAATGCGCCGAGCCACGTCTCGGCGATCCTCTCCGGCGTCGCGATCAAGATGGGCGTCTACGGGCTCGTGCGGTTTTCCGGCTGGCTACCCGTGCCGGCGGCCGCGGGGTGGGTTGTCATCGTGGCGGGCATGGTGAGCGCGGTGCTCGGCATCGCCTTCGCGCTCGCGCAGGACGACCTCAAGCGGCTGCTCGCCTACTGCTCGGTGGAGAACATCGGCGTGATCCTGATCGGCCTGGGCGCGGCGATGCTTGGTGCGGCGCACGGTGGGAACGGGCTGCAGTGGGGGCGGCTCGCGCTCGCGGGCGCGCTGCTGCATGTCTGGAATCACGGCGCGTTCAAGGCGCTGCTCTTCTTCTCCGCCGGCTCGGTCCTGCACGCGACGGGCACGCGTGAGATGAGCCGCCTCGGCGGGCTCTGGCGCGCGATGCCGTGGACCGCGGGTGCGTTTGCGCTCGGGTCCGTGGCGGTGGCGGCGCTGCCGCCGCTCAACGGCTTTGTCAGCGAGTGGCTGATCTATCTCGGACTCTTCGATGCGGTGACGACACAGGGCCCGGCGGCTGCGGTGGCCGTGCCGGCGGCGATCGTGCTCGGCGTGGCCGGGGCGCTGGCGCTGGCGACGTTCATCAAGGCGGGGACGATTGTCTTCATGGGCGCGGCCCGCACGAGGCGCCCCGCGCACGCGCACGAATGCGGTGTACTCATGCGCGGGGCGATGTGCGGCCTGGCCGCGATCTGCCTCGGACTCGGCCTCGCGCCGCAGCTGCTGCGACCGATCCTTCTCCGGGCGACCGCGGCATGGCATCCGGCCTGGGGCGGGGTCGACCCAGGGGCGCCACTCGTGCCGCTCGGGACGGCGTCCCTCGCGGTGGCTATGGCGCTTGCGGTCGGCGTGGTCCTCGTCTTCGCGCACGTCCGGCGCAACGGCCTGAACCGGTCGGTGACCTGGGATTGTGGGTACGCGACGCCGGGTGCGCGCATGCAATACACGAGCGGCTCGTTCGGCGACCTGGCGGCGCGTTGGTTTCGCTGGATACTCCGGCCTGAGCGACGCCTGCGGCGTCCGCGCGGACCGCTGCCGGACGGCGCCGTGCTGGTGGACAGGCACCCGGAGACCATGCTCGATCGCGTCCTGCGTCCGGCGAGCACGGGCGTGCTCCACGTCTCGACCGCCGTGCGGCGGCTGCAACACGGGCGGTTGCAGTCCTATATCGTCTATCTGGTCGCGGGCATCGCCGTGCTCGCACTCATGGTCCTGCTGGGAGGCAGCCAATGACACCCTACCTCGAAGTCCCACTCCGGCTCGTCGTGCTGCTCGGCCTCGCGCCGTTGCTTCCGGGCATCATCAACAAAGTGAAAGCCTGGGTCGGCGGCCGGCGCGGCCCTCCGGTGCTGCAGCTCTACTACGATCTCGCCCGGCTGTGGCGGAAGGGCGTGGTGATGAGCACGCTCGCGTCGCCGGGATTCATCGCCGGGCCGGCGGTCGCGTGGGTCGCCGTGGTGGCGGCGATCGTGCTGCTGCCGCTCGGGCCGGCTGAGGCGCCGTTTGCGTTTCGCGGTGACGTGCTGCTCATGATCTACCTGCTGGCCCTGGCCCGCTTCGGCACGACGTGGGCCGCGATGGAGACCGGGTCGGCCTTTGAGGGCATGGGCGTGGCGCGTGAGGTCAGTTACGCCGTGATCGCGGAGGCGGCGATCATCGCGGCGGTGCTTTCGCTCAGCGTGCAGACCGGCAGCGTATCGCTCTCGGCGATGCTCGCGCCGGCACCGGGCGCTGGCGCGGTGTTGCTGGCGGCGGGGTTGTTCACGGTCCTGCTGGCGGAGAATTGCCGCGTGCCGTTCGACGATCCCAACACACATCTCGAGCTCACGATGATCCACGAGGTCATGGCGCTGGACCACAGCGGGCCGCCGCTCGCCGTCATCCTGCATGGCGCGGCGGTGAAACTCCTGCTCTTCTCGCTCCTGCTGGTCGAGGCGGTGCTGCCCCTCGGCGGAGTCTCGGCACCGGTGGCGCTGGCGATCATCGCCGCGGGTGTGTTCGTCGTGACCATCGGCGTCGGGCTGGTCGAGTCGCTGCTGGCCCGCTTCGCCTTCCGCTCGGTGCCGCTTCTGCTCACCACGGCGTTTCTCATGTGCCTCTTCGCTCTGTTGATGGCTTGGAAGGGCGGTGCGGCATGACCGCGACGCTCAACGTGCTGGTCGGCCTTGCCATGGGCCTCAACCTCGTCGCGCTGGGGAGCAGCCGCCTGCCGGGCCTCATCCGCGCGGTCGCGCTGCAGGGCGCGGTGCTCGGTGTCATGCCCGTGCTGATGCACGCGATGGACTGGCGCGTGACGCTCGTCGCCATCGCGACGGTCGCGGGCAAGGGTCTGGTCATCCCCACGCTCCTGCGCCGGGCCATGCGCGCGGCCAACATCGAGCGCGAGATCGACCCGTTCATCGGCTTCGTGCCCTCGCTGCTGCTCGGGGCCGGCGGCACGATCGCCGCGGTGGCCCTGGCGCAGGCGTTGCCGCTGTTGCCTGAACATGCGGGCACGCTGCTCGTGCCGGGCTCGCTCGCGTCGGTGCTGACGGGCTTTGTGCTTCTCATCGGCCGCACCAAGGCGATCTCGCAGGTCTGCGGCTACCTCATCCTCGAGAACGGCATCTTCCTGTTCGGCCTGCTCCTCATCCACGCCACGCCGCTGCTGGTGGAGGCGGGCATCCTCCTCGACCTCACCGTGGGCGTGTTCGTCATCGGCATCATCGTCGACCGCATCCAGCGCGCCTTCGACACGCTCGACACCCGCAAACTCACGGTCCTTCGCGAATGAACGCGTATCTCCTCATCATCGTGCCGATGGCTGCGGCGGCGCTCGCGGCGTTGTGGCCCGGCGACCGCACACGGCCGTGGTTGTTGCCGATCACAGGCGCGGCGCACGTCGTGCTGAGCGTGTGGATGCTGATCGCGCCTCCCGCGGTGTCCGACGCGGCGTGGCTTGGCTTCGATCCACTCGCGCGGGCGATGCTGCCGGCCGTCTCGATCCTCTTTCTCTGCTGCGCAGTCTACGGCCTGAACTACCTTCGGCTGCGCACGGAGCGGCCGAACCGCATCTTCGTCGCCTGTCTGCTCGCCGTGCTCGGGCTGCTCAGCGCCGGGCACATGGCGCGTCACCTCGGCCTGCTCTGGATCGCGGTCGAGGGCGTGACACTCGCGGCCGTGCCGCTCCTGCACTTCAACGGTACGCCGCGCGCCTATGAGGCGACCTGGAAATACCTGCTGGTCGGCGGCACGGGCATCGCGCTCTCGCTGCTGGGGTCGTTCTGTCTTGGATACGCATCGATTCATGGCGGCGGGTCCGGCGATCTCACCTTCCATGCACTCGCCGCCCAGGGCGCGGGGCTTTCGCGGCCGTGGGTGCTCGCGGCCTGGGTGCTGCTGCTCGCCGGCTACGGCACGAAGATGGGCCTCGCGCCCATGCATACGTGGAAACCCGACGCCTACGGCGAGGCGCCGGCCATCGTCGGCGCGGTGCTCGCGGGCGGCGTCACCACGGTGGCGTTTGTCGCGCTCCTGCGTATCCGAGCCGTGGTGGCGGCGGCGGGGGTCGGCCCGGTCGTCGATCGCACGCTGCTCGTGATCGGCCTGTTTTCCATGGTCGTGGCGGCACTCTTTCTCCTCGGGACACGCGACTTCAAGCGCATGCTGGCCTACTCGAGCGTGGAGCACATGGGCATCCTCGCCATCGGCGCCGCGCTCGGCGGCGCGGGCGTGTGGGCGGCACTCTTCCACGTGTGGAACAACAGCCTGACCAAGGGCGCGCTCTTCCTCAGCGCGGGCAACATCCGGCGCGCGGCCGGCGCGCGCACGATGGACGAGGTGGGCGGCATGGCGGCGATCACGCCGCGCTCGGCCGCGATCTTTGTCACGGGGATGTTCGCCGTCACGGCGTGTCCGCCCTTCGGGCCGTTCTTCAGCGAACTGCGGATCCTGCGCGCGGCCTTCGCGACGGGCAACGGCATCGCGGCCGCGGTGTTTCTCGGCAGCTTGCTCTTCGTTTTCTTCGGGCTCACGCGCGTGGTCTTCGGCATCGTCGACGGCCGGCCGCGCACCGCGGCGCGCAAGGTCCGCGAGCGCTTTCCGGAGACGATGGGCGTGATCCTGCCGGCGGTTGCGCTGCTCGGCTTCTCGCTCTTGCTCGGTCTCGCCACGCCCTCGGTCCTGATCGAGGCTTGGGACGCGGCGGTGATCCAACTCTTCCCGGTCCCATGAGTTCCACGACGCCATTCACGCTCCTGGCCAACACCTCGTGCCTGCCCCTCGCGGAGGTGACCGAACTGCCCGTGGCGGATCTGGTGCGCCGAACGGCGGGCGAACTCGACCGCGGCGCGCGGCTGTGCTCGTGGTTCGGCACGCCGGCTCCGGCGGGAGCCGTCCGCCTCGTCGCCGTGCTGGCCTTCGACGCCGACAACACGCTGGCCGTGGCGCGCTCCGAACCCTTCAGCGGAGCGTATCCGTCGCTCACTGTCACGCACGCGCAGGCCCACCTCTTCGAGCGCGAGGTCCGGGAGCAGCACGGCGTCACGCCTGAGGGACACCCCTGGCTCAAGCCCGTGCGGCGCAGCCGCCCGGAGGGCGACGCCCCGGCCAACGGCGAGTTCTTCCGCGTCGACGGGCGCGAAGTGCACGAGGTCGCGGTCGGTCCCGTGCACGCCGGCATCATCGAGCCGGGGCACTTCCGTTTCCAGTGCGCGGGCGAGGAGGTGCTGCATCTGGAAATCGCGCTCGGCTACCAGCATCGCGGCATCGAGCGCGCGCTCGCGGCCGGCCCGCATCGCGCGACGGTCGCGCAGATGGAGACGATCGCCGGGGACACCACGATCGCCCACACCACGGCGTATGCCTCGATCCTCGAGGCGCTCGCGGGAACGGAGGCGCCGCTGCGCGCGCAGTGGCTGCGCGCCGTCGCGCTGGAGCTGGAGCGCCTCGCGAACCACACCGGCGACATGGGCGCGTTGGCCAACGATGTCGCGTTCCTGCCGACCTCGGCCGCCTGCGGCAAGGTCCGCGGCGACTTCCTCAACATCACGGCGCTGGTCTGCGGCAACCGCTTCGGACGCGCCCTCGTGCGGCCGGGCGGCGTGCGGCACGATCTGGACGCCGACCGCCTCGCGAAACTCGGAGAGCGGCTCGAGGCCGCGATGGGCGAGGTCACGAGGGCGACGGAGTGGCTCTGGGACGCGGCCTCGGTACGTGCCCGCTTTGAGAATACGGGCACCGTGCACGCGACTCAGGCCGCCGAGGTGGGCCTCGTGGGCCCGGCAGCGCGCGCCTGCGGCCTCGTGCGCGACGTGCGTTACGACCACCCGGCCGGTTGGCACCGGTTTGCCCAGGCACCGGTGGCGGTGTGGCCGGGCGGCGACGTCTTCGCGCGTGCGCGCGTGCGCGACCTCGAGATCCAACGCTCGGGGCAGTTCATCCGCGAGCAACTCGGCTCAGCGCCGGAGGGTGGGGTGCTCGACGAAATCGCACCGCCCGCGCCCGGTTCGATTGCCGTCGCCCTGACCGAGGGCTGGCGCGGCGAGGTCTGTCACGTGGCCCTGACCGACGCGAACGGACGTTTCGCCAGCTACAAGGTCACCGATCCGTCCTTCCATAACTGGACCGGCCTCGCCCTCGCGTTGCGCGGCACGGCCATCTCGGATTTCCCGCTCTGCAACAAGAGCTTCAACCTCTCGTACTGCGGCCATGACCTTTGAATACTGCGGAGCGCGGATTGCGGACTGCGGAGTGACGCTGGCGTTGCACGTGAACGCCGCGGCGCGATCCGTATTCGCGCGAGTCTCACTCCGATCCGTCCGAAATCCGCATTCCACGCTTCGCACTTCGTAATGCCATGTTCGTCCTCGACACTCTGCTCCATCGACTGAAACGCGGCTGCGAGACCATGGCGTATCCGGACGGGCCGGCGCCGGCGCTGCCCGATCGCCATGGCGGCGCGCTGCGGCTCGACGCGGCGAGATGTGCGAGCGGATGCACCGCGTGCGTACCGGTGTGCCCGACGACGGCGATCACGCGACCGGCTGGCGGGGCGGGCGCCACGGCGCTCGACCTCGGGCGGTGTCTCTTCTGCTCCGCGTGCGTGGACGTGTGCCCGACGCAGGCCGTGACGAAGACGGGTGACCATCGCATGGCCGTGCGCACCCGGGGCGATCTCGTGCTGGGCGGGCCGGGGCGCGAGCAGCTCCGCCTCGCCGCCGCGCTCGACGAAAAGCTGCGCCGGCTTCTCGGACGTTCGCTGCGCCTGCGCCAGGTCAGCGCCGGCGGATGCAACGCCTGCGAGGCCGACACCAACGTGCTGGGCACGATCGGCTGGGATCTCGGACGCTTTGGTATCCAGTTCGTGGCTTCACCTCGCCACGCCGACGGCGTGCTCATCACGGGCCCCGTCTCGCGCAACATGGAGCTTGCGCTGAAGAAGACCTGGGAGGCGGTGCCCGGTCCGAAGATCGCGATCGCCGTCGGCGCGTGCGCCATCGCGGGCGGCCCGTTCGTCGACCATCCCGAGGTGCACCACGGGGCCGACGAGGTCATCCCGATCGATCTCTACATCCCGGGCTGCCCGCCGCATCCACTCACCATCCTCGACGGACTGCTGCGCGTGATCGACCGGCTCGGTGCGGCGAAATGAGCCGGACGGCGCGGGTTCGGTCGGGGCGGGGCGGCGGTTGACGGTGGCTCACTCGAGCCCGGGGCGTTTCTTCGGCACCGTGATCGACGCAATCAGGCCGATGAAGAACGAGAGCATGAGCGAGCGCGAGAATCGGTCCTGGGCGTAAACCACCGGCGTGGTGGTCTGCCTGTATTCCTCGGCCTGCTTGGCGATGTCGTCGGGGCGCGCCTCGGGTTGCTGGGCGGCCAGGATGGCCCACTGGTCGATGGACTTCTCGATCAGGTCGGGATGGATCTTCGTCGCATGCACCCAGGCGGCGCCGGCCACGACGAGGGAGAAGGCGAGGCCGATGGCGAGAGCCATGCCAAAGGCCTGGACGAACCGGATGCGGCCGCCCAGGTAGCGGTTACGCCAGGACGTCATGCCCAGGATGACGGCGGAGATCGGGATGATCATCGCCGCGATGAAGGTCCAGCGCACGATCTCGGCGTGCTCCGCGCTCTGCGCGAGCGCATACTCGCCGATCATGAGGCCGCCGCCGAGCACGCCGGCGATGCCACCGTAGGTCAGCGCATGGAGCGCGAAACGGGCGGGAGCGGGCGCGGAGGGCGTGGTGGCGGTGGCGTCTTGCATCTCGGTGGATCGCAGCCTGATCCGCCCGGCAGTTCGCGACAATGCCGAAGATCGCCTGCACCAAGGTATGCGAGAATGCCATTGCGACCCCGCGGAGTCGGGGGGACGTTGCGGGCCACGATTCCACCATGCCCGGCACGCCCTCTCCACGAACCGCCTGGCTCTCGTCTGCGCTGCAGTCAGGCCTGGGCGCGACATCGCCGAGACTGCTCATCGCGGCGGGGGCGTTCGCCGTCCTGGCCGGGTGTTCGGCACCGATCGGGACCGAGCAGGCGAAGTTCGAGGACGTCTACAAGCAGATCCACGACAACTCCGTCCTCGCCGGCGAACCGAGCCGCGAGACGCGATCGGCCCTCCACCGCTTCGAGCAGCAGGAGGAGTTTCGCAAATCACCGGATACCGCCCTGGCGCTGTTGCGGCGCGAGGTCGGCGAAAATCACGAGCGCGGCCTCCTCTTCGCGCTGGCCGAACTCAACTTCCTCATCGGCGAGCGTCTGCGGGCCAGGGACCCTGCCGCCCGGGAGCACGACGCGCGCGACTACTACCTCGCGGCCGCGGTCTACGCCTGGTTGTTCCTCTTCGACGCGTCGCCGGAGATGGACGAGGCGCCGCCCGGCGCGTTCGACCACCGGTTCCGCGTCGCGTGTGATATCTACAACTACGGCCTCGGACGCGCGCTCAACGACCGCGGTGACGTCTCAGCCCGCGCCCGGCTCGCGGGCGGGGAGCGCCGGATCCCGGGCGGGCGCATCACGCTCGAGTTCGGCCAACCGGGTTTTCCATGGCCCCTGGGAGAGTTCGACCACTTCGCCGTCGCCGACCAGCTCCTCGTGCGCGGCCTGACGGCGCGCAACCGCCAGTCCGGCATCGGTGCGACGCTCGTCGGCCTCACCCGCGTCGACGACGCGACCGGTTTCGCGCGCGCCGTGCCGTGCACGGTCGTGCTGCGATTGGATAGCCGGGTCGATGATGTGGCCGCCGGCACGCTGCGGGGCTCGCTCGAACTGCACTCGCCGTTTGACCAGTCGACGGTCGAGATGGCCGGCCGGGTCGCGCCACTCGAGACCGACACCACGGTCCCGACCGCCTACGTGCTCAACCAGGCTTACGTGTGGAAGCTGGGCATGCTCCAGTTCCTGTCCTCGGAGGAACGCATCCCGACCGATGTGTATCTGACGCAACCCTACCGACCGGGACGCATCCCGATCGTGTTCGTGCATGGAACCTTCAGCAGCCCGGTGTGGTGGGCCGAGATGGCCAACGCGCTGGGCTCGGATCCGGTCCTGAGCCGGCGGTGCCAGTTCTGGTATTTCATCTACAACAGCGGCAACCCCGTCATGTACTCGGCGGTGGAGTTGCGCGAGTCCCTCCGGCGCAAGCTCGCCGAGCTCGATCCCGGCGGCACCGATGCAGCCCTGCGCCAGATGGTCGTGGTGGGGCACAGCCAGGGCGGGTTGCTGACCAAGCTGACTGCGACCAACACCGGGGACCGGCTCCTGCATGCGGTGCTCACGCCCGGGCAGCTGGCCTCGCTCGACCTCGCGCCTGAGCAGGAGCAGTTTATCCGGCGCTACGGCGTCTTCGAGGCGCTGCCGTTCGTGCGGCGCGTGGTTTTCATCAGCACGCCGCATCGCGGGAGCTACGTCGCCAACCGCTTCGTGCAGACGCTCGCCCACAAGGTCGTGGCGCTGCCGGAGCGGTTCGCCGACACCACACGCGAGTTGGCCGGCAAGAGCGAGGTCCTCGATCTGCCGCGCGAGGTGCGGTCCTCGCCGACGAGCCTGGACAGCATGCGGCCGGACAATCCCGCGCTGCTCGCGCTCGCCGAGATCCCGCTGGCGCCCGGTGTGGCGGGACACTCGATCATCGCGGTGCGCGGCGACGGCGACCCGAAGGAGGGCAAGGATGGGCTGGTGGCCTACCCGAGCGCCCACCTCGATTGCGTCGAGTCGGAGTACATCGTGCGCAGCGGCCACTCGTGTCAGGACAAACCCCCGACAATCGAGGAGGTCCTGAGGATCCTGCGTGAACATATCCGCTCGATCGACGGTGCGCGGGAGGCGCCGGGATCATGAGCGAGCGGGTCGACGTATCCCCGTTCCGACGCGTCGTGAGGGGCGCGGTCTCGATCGCGGGCATCCTGGTCCTCGGCGCACTCGGCCTGTGGTGCGCGGGCGCCGTCTACTACGCGGACATCGAGTCCGCGGCGTGGCGGAGCGTCCTGACGGCGGTCTTTGTCGGCGGACTGGTCGCGGTCGCCATCTTCGTGCGACCGCATCGGCTGGCGCGGCGCATTCACCTCGGGGCGTGTGCGGCGGTGATCGTGTGGTTCCTGCTCGACGCACCCTCGAACGATCGCGCGTGGCAGCCCGATGTCGCCGTGCTGCCCTGGGCGGAGATCACCGGGGACCGCGTCACCATCCACAACATCCGACACTGCGACTACCGCAGCGAGGGCGACTATACCGTGCGACATGAAGACCGCACCCTCGACCTGGCGACGCTGCGCTCGGTCGATTTCATGGTCGTCACCTGGGGCGCCCCGTCGATCGCCCACACCATGATGAGCTTCGGCTTCGCGGACGGGAGCTATGTGTGCATCTCGATCGAGACGCGCAAGGAGATCGGCGAGGGGTACTCGGCGATCAAGGGATTCTTCCGGCAGTTCGAGCTGACCTACGTGATCGCCGATGAGCGCGACCTCGTGCGTCTGCGCACGAACTTCCGCGGCGAGCAGGTTTACGTGTATCGACTTCGCACGGACATGGACGTGGCGCGGCAGGTGTTCCTTGACTACCTCGCGCAGGCCAGCCGCCTGCGCGAACGACCGGAGTGGTACAACGTCGTAACGGCGAACTGCACCACCATGATCCGCGGCCACACCAAGCCCTACGCCAGGGACAGCCGGTTCGACTGGCGCATGCTGATCAACGGCCGGATCGACGAGATGGCCTACGAGCGTGGAACGCTCGACCAGACCCTGCCGTTTGCCGAACTCAAGGAGCGGAGCCTGGTCAACGCGCGGGCGCTGGCGGCCGGTGACGGTCCCGATTTTTCCGAGCGAATCCGCGTCGGGCTGCCGTGAGGCGTGGCTGCGATTCAGCGACGTGCGTGGCGTCGATGCTTGCGGGAGCGCGGGCATGGCCGCTGACTGGCGGATCGCCGCGTCCGGTCATGGTCCACGTCCACGTCTTGTTGCCAACTTCCCGGGTCGCCGGGACTCGCTCGCGTTCCCGCCGGCCGGAGTGGGTGCGAGACGAGAGGGAGGAGCGATGAGACGGGCCTACTACATCGTCGCGTATTACCTGTCGTTCCTGCTCTTCGGTCTCGTGGGGCTCGGGCTCAATCTCGTGTGCCTGCCGCTCCTTCTCATCCCGCGCCGTGAGCGACTCGGCCCGCGGGTGCGCCGTGTTGTGCGCTGGCTCTTTGCCTGGTGGGTGAAGTGGCTCAATGCCTGCGGCATCGTGCGCGTGCGCTACCACGGGTTTGACCGGCCGATCGAGGGCGGCGTGGTCGTGGTGGCGAACCATCCCACGCTCATCGATGCCCCGGTGCTGCTCGCGCGCATGCCCGATGCCACCTGCATCTTCAAGCGGGCGCTCATGCGCAACCCGTTCGTCGGACCGGCGGCGTTGCTCGCCGGGTACA
This sequence comes from Opitutaceae bacterium, assembly GCA_014879845.1. Lineage (GTDB taxonomy): Bacteria > Verrucomicrobiota > Verrucomicrobiia > Opitutales > Opitutaceae > JAEWQP01. The sequence goes on along the minus strand of JACSRI010000152.1, from coordinate 4,426 downwards.
CTTCCGGTGCCGGTGGGGTGGATACGGTGCGGGCGGTCGCGCGCAAGGTGGCGGCCGGACGTTCGCTGCTGATCTTTCCCGAGGGCACGCGCACGGCCACCGGTGCGGTTCTGGGGCCGCTCAAGGCCGGCTTCGCCGTGATCGCGGCCCACGGGCGGGCGCCGGTGCAGGCGGTGATCATCCGGGCCACGCCCGGGCTCGTGGCCCGCGGCCGGCCCTGGTGGAAGTTCCCGGAGTCGCTGCCCGCCTGCGTCGACGTGACCCTGGATCGTCGCTGGGAGGTCGACCGCTCGTGCCATGCGCAGCAGTTCGCCGCGCGCCTGGAGGCGCACCTGCGGGAGGTGTTGTCGTGAGCGACGCGGCCCGCACGCACCTTGTGCTGGTCCCGAGCTACAACTCGGGCCGGCTGCTGCTTGAAACCGTTCGCGCCGCGCTCGCGCAATGGCGGCCGGTCTGGGTCGTGATCGACGGAAGCGTCGACGGCAGCGAGCGGGCCGTGCTGGAGCTGGCGCGCACCGAAGCCCACCTTCGCGTGATCATCCGGCCGCGCAACGGCGGAAAGGGCGCCGCCGTGCTCACGGGCGCGCAAGCCGCGCTCGCCGCGGGATTCACCCATGCGCTCGTGATGGACGCCGATGGGCAACACCCGGCAGACCGGATCGCGGCGTTCATGCGGGCCTCGCTCGAGTCGCCGCGCGCCCTCGTGCTCGGCCGGCCTGTCTTCGGGCCCGAGGCGCCGCTCGTGCGGCTCCAGGGACGCAAGCTGAGCGTCGGGCTCGTGCGGTGGGAGATTCTCGGCCCGGGGATCGACGATCCGCTGTTCGGGTTTCGCGTCTATCCGCTCATGGCGCTCGTAGCGGCGATGCTGCGGACGCGCGGTGCGCGCCATTACGACTTCGATCCTGAGATGGCCGTGCGGCTCGTCTGGGCGGGTGTGCCGACGATCAACCTCCCGGCGGCGTGCCGCTACCGCGCGGCGGAGGAGGGCGGCATCTCGCACTTTCACTACGTGCGGGACAATGTCCGCATGGTCTGGCTGCACGCGCGGCTGCTCGTCCAGCTGCTCTGGCGCTGGCCCGACGCGCGCCGGGCGCAGGTCGCCCGGCGTGTATCGGGTGTTCGGTGACGCCGCCGGCTACGCGAGCGCCCGGGCGCAGGCCTCGGCCTCGGCGGCAAACTCGTCGACCACGGCGTCGGTGGTCTCCCACGAGCACATGAGGCGGTAGCCGCGCTCGCCGATGAAGTTGTAGAACTTCCAGCCGCGCGCCATGAGCGCATCGGCGAGGGACTTGGGCATCTCGACGAACACGCCGTTGGCCTCGACCGGCGCGATCAGCTGCACGTCGTGGATCCTCTCAAGGCGCGCGGCGAGGCGGCGGGCCATGGCATTGGCCTGGGCGGCGTGGCGCAGCCACGCGCCGCCCTCGAGCAAGCCGACCCACGGCGCGGCGAGGAAACGCATCTTCGAGCAAAGCTGGCCGGCCTGCTTGCAGCGGTAGTCGAACTCGCGCGCGAACTCGCGGCGGAAGAAGACCACGGCGTCGCCCACGGCCATGCCGTTCTTCGTGCCGCCGAGGCTGAGGACATCGACGCCGGCCTGCCAGGTCAGCGCCTTGGGCGGAAGCCCGAGCGAAGCCACGGCATTGGCGAAGCGCGCTCCGTCCATGTGCACGGCGAGTCCGTGTCGCCGCGCCACGTCGCTGAGCGCGTGCACCTCGGCGGGTGTGTAGACCGTGCCAAGTTCCGTCGCCTGCGTGAGCGTGATCACGCGTGGTTTGGGAAAATGGATGTCGCTGCGCCGCGTCACGACCGACTCCACCTCGGCGGGGTCGAGTTTGCCCTGCGGCCCGCCGGCGAGGAGGATCTTGGTGCCGTTGGAGAAGAACTCCGGCGCGCCGCACTCGTCGCGCTCCACGTGAGCCTGGTCATGGCAGATCACGCTGTGGTAGCTCTGGCAGAGCGAAGCGAGGGAGAGTGAGTTGGCGGCCGTGCCGTTGAAGACAAAGAAGACCTCGCAGTCGGTCTCGAAGGTCGCGCGGATCATGTCGGCCGCGCGCGTCGTCCACGCGTCGTCGCCGTAAGAAGGGACGCGGCCGCGGTTGGCCGCCTCCATCGCCGCCCAGGCCTCGGGGCAGACGCCCGAGGTGTTGTCGCTCGCGTAGTCGTATCGCATGCCGGTGTGGTGTTGGCGGGCAGTATTCCAGGGGGCACGGGGTAGGCGAAGAAGTTTCCGCGCGATCCGGCCTGGGTCGTGTGCATCCGGCCGCACCGGGCCGCCCGGTAACTTCACCGATGGCGTGCCGTCTCTTTCCTCGTCGAGTTACCCAAACGCAGGTTCACACCATGAAGATCCCTCGCACCCTGTTCGCGGTCGCAGCGGCCGCTTTTCTCACTGTCGCCAGCGCTTTCGCCGGCGACCCCTCAGGCACCTGGAAGTGGAGCGTGCCTGGCCGCGACGGCCAGCCGCGCGAGAGCGTGCTCAAGCTCACGCTCGCCGACGGCAAATTGAGCGGCACCGTCACGGGCCGCGGCGGACAGGAGCTGCCGATCAGCGATGCCTCGTTTGCCGACGACGCGGTGAAGTTCACCGTCGCGATGACCTGGGGCGAGCGGAGTTTCTCCATGAAGTACGACGGCAAACTCGAGGGCGACACCATCACCGGAACCGTCGAGCGTCCCGACCGCGATGGCGGCGTGCGCAAGATGGAGTGGAAGGCCGCGCGCGCACCGGCGCAGTAACCACTTTTCCAGCACACCCTCTGATGTCGACCCGCGGCTGGCGTTTCACGACGCGCCGCGGGTCGCGCGTTTTTGTGTGCGACTCCGCGGCGCCATGCGCCCGAGGTGGGATCAGGGATTTTAGCTTAGGGTCTCCTGGGGAGTGTCCCTGTAAAACTTAAGAATTTCCGGGACTTTCGTAAGCCTTTCGTGTCGGAGGCCGATACAGGGGCAGGTCCCAACCATGTCGCATCCGAATGCTGTTTTCGCCCTGCTGAGCGATCAGGCGGGCATGATTCTGCTGATCCGTCGCCGCGGCTCCTTGCTCTGGAGTCTGCCTGGCGGCGAACTGCGGGGTCCGTGCCAGATCGACGAGATGCTGACGACGTATTGTCAGCGTCAGGTCGGCGTGTCGCCCGAGTTCGCGTGCCGGTTCACGGAGTTCACCCTGGGAGGCAAGCGCATCGCCTTCGGGGTCGATCAAGTGCCGAAGGCCCGGGCTGCCGCGCGCGGTCGCGTGGAAGCCGTGCAGTGGGTTCTGCCGACCACGTTGCCGGCGCAGATCGACCCGTCGGTGCGCATGGCCGTGGCGCTGGTGCAGCAGCAGGCGCAGCAACAGCAGCAAGCGCAGGCCCAGGCTCAGCTGCACGCGCAGGCGATCACGCACCCGTCGATGTAGCCGTGGCCGCGGCCGCCGTCGGTGCCCGGCTCAGGCCGCCAACCCGGCCGCGAGCGCCAGGGCGCTTTTCGCGCGGTTGAGGATATAGAGGTGATAACCCGGCGCGCCGCGGGCGAGGAGCTCGCGGATCTGGCCGATGGCCCACTCGAGGCCGACGAATTCCACGGCCTCGGCCGATTCGCCCGCCACTTCGAGACGACGCGCGAGTTTCACCGGAAGGGTGGAGCCGCACAGGCTGGTCATGCGCTGTGCCTGCTTGAGCGAAAGCACCGGCATGATGCCCGGGACGATCGGGATCGTAATGCCGTGCAGCTGGCAGCGGTCGACGAAGCGGTGGTAAATGTCGTTCTCGAAAAACAGCTGCGTCGTGATGAACGAGGCACCCGCATCGACCTTGCGCTTGAGCGCGTCGATGTCGGCCAGGGGCGTCGACGCCTCCGGGTGCTTTTCGGGATATCCACCCACGCCCAGGCACAGTTCAGGAAGATGCTCGTGCAGGAGGGCCACGATGTCGGAGCCGTAACGCAGGCCTTCCTTGAAGGCGGCACTCGGTTCCACGCCTTTCGGCACGTCGCCGCGCAGCGCCATGATATTGCGGATGCCGGCATCGCGATGGGCTCGGGCGATGGCGAGGACCTCCTCGCGGGTGTGATTTACGCAGGTGAGGTGGGGCATCACGGCGTAGCCAAATGCCTCGCGCAGGATGGAACTCACCTGGGTCGTGCGCTCGCGGGTGCTGCCGCCGGCGCCGTAGGTGACCGAGACGAACGCCGGATCGATCGCCTGCAGCGCGGCTGCCGTCTGGCGGAGCGCCTCCACGCCAGCGTCATCCTTGGGAGGAAAGAACTCGAGAGAGCGAAGCGGGCGGCCGGCGGCGAGGAGGGTGTCGATGCGCGGATCAGTTTTCACAATGCATCAAGATATTCGGATGTGATGATGTGAAGTAAAGGGATTTGTTCCTCGAACCTGGATCGGGCCGCGGTGCAGGGACCGGCGACACTCGAGGTGCTCAGGAGGAGGCGGTGGCGG
>JACSRI010000268.1 GCA_014879845.1 Opitutaceae bacterium | reverse complement strand
GCGCCGTGGTGCCCTACGTCGGCCGTCGCCTGCCGGATGGCTCCTACGAACTCGAGATACTGCCGGCGTTGGAGCACTTCCCGTCGGGCGATCACAGCGCCGACGCCGTGCGTGTGAACCAGATCATCGAGGGCTTCGTCCGCCGGGCGCCCGAGCAATATTTCTGGGTGCACCGGCGCTTCAAACGCCGCGGGCCGGACCTGCCCGACGTGTATGCGCGGTGAGTCGCCGTAGACTGCCCGCTCGCGGGCAGTCTGCCTTGGCCCCCACGCAGGAGCACCCAACCCGCACTACGATGTCGCCGAATCGCCGGCGGGTCGCCTGACTTGGCCCGCTCGCACCGCATGCCCCTCCTCACCGTCACCGACCTGCGCACGTATTTCCATACCCGCGACGGCGTGGTGCGCGCAGTCGACGGCGTCTCCTTCTCGGTCGAGAAAGGCGAGACGCTCGGCCTCGTCGGCGAGTCCGGCTCGGGCAAATCGGTCACCTGCCTGTCGCTGCTCGGGTTGATCCCGCAACCGCCCGGCCGGATCGAGAGCGGCACGGCGATGCTCGACGGCGTGGACCTGCTGCGCTGTCCACCCAAGGTCGCCCGCACGATCCGCGGCCGGCGCGTCGCGATGATCTTCCAGGACCCGATGACGTCGCTGAATCCGTACCTGCGGATCAGCGACCAACTCGTCGAGCCGCTGCTCATCCATGAGAAACTCTCGCGGCGAGAGGCGCTCACCCGCGCCATCACGGCGCTCGAGGAGGTGGGCATCCAGGATGCGGCGCGGCGCGTGCATTTCCACCCGCACGAATTTTCCGGCGGCATGCGCCAGCGCGTGATGATCGCGATGGCCTTGATCACGCGCCCCGAACTGATCATCGCCGACGAGCCGACCACCGCGCTCGACGTGACCGTGCAGGCGCAGATCCTCGAGCTCATCGGCCGCCTGCAGCGCGAGCGGGGCATGGCGGTGATCTTCATCACCCATGATCTCGGCGTCGTGGCCGGCCTGTGCGACCGCGTGCAGGTGATGTATGCCGGCCGCATCGTCGAGACGGCCGCGACCGCAGACGTCTTTGCCCGGCCGCAACATCCCTACACGCGCGCCCTGCAACGCTCCATCCCGGCCCTGCAGCCGAAGGGCCGTGCGTTGTTCACCATCCCCGGACTGCCGCCCGATCTCTCGCGCCCGCTCGCCGGGTGCCCGTTCGCCCCGCGTTGCGCCGAGGCCGTCGAGGCGTGTCGCAGCATCCCACCCAGGCTGATGGAAGTCGCGCCAGGCCATCACAGCGCCTGTCTGCGCGTGCAACGAGGAGAGCTGGTCGCGTGAACAGCGTCGCCTCCGACACGATCCTCGAGATCGAGAACCTCCGCGTGCATTTCCCCGTGCGGCGCGGCTTCTTCGTCCAGCGTGCGGCCGGCACGGTCAAGGCGGTGGACGGCGTCTCGTTCACCGTCGGCCGTGGCGAGGTCCTCGGGCTCGTCGGCGAATCCGGCTGCGGCAAGTCCACCCTCGCGCGCACGATCGTGCAGCTCGTGCCCGCCACCTCGGGCAGTATCCGGATCGAGGGGCGCGACCTCACGACCCTGCGCGGGCGCGAGCAGCGGACGCTGCGCACGCAGGTGCAGATGGTGTTCCAGGATCCCTACGCCTCGCTCAATCCCCGCATGACCGTGGCCGACACGCTGGCCGAGCCCCTGCTCGTGCACGGGCGCGCCTCGCGGGCGGACGCGGCCGCGCAGGTCGCCGAGCTCATGGAGCGCGTGGGGCTGGCGCCGCGGCTGGCGCGCAAGTATCCGCACGAGTTTTCCGGCGGACAGCGTCAACGCATCGCCATCGCGCGTGCGCTCGCGCTGCGTCCGCGGCTCGTCATCGCCGACGAGCCGGTCTCCGCCCTCGACGTCTCCATCCAGGCCCAGATCCTCAACCTCCTTGCCTCGCTCGTGCGCGAGATGGGGCTGAGCATGCTCTTCATCGCACACGACCTCTCGGTGGTGAAGCACATCTCCGACCGCATCGCCGTGATGTACCTGGGCAAGGTCGTGGAACTCGGCACCGCGGCCGACGTGATCGAGCGGCCCTCGCATCCCTATACCCGCGCTCTGATCAGCGCGATCCCGTCACCCGATCCAGCCCGCGAGCGCAGCCGCCAGCGCATGGTATTGCCGGGCGATCCGCCCTCGCCGATCGACCCGCCGCCGGGCTGCGCCTTTCACCCGCGCTGCCGCTGGGCCGTCGAGACCTGCCGCGGCCAGGTGCCGCCCCTGGAGAAATCCAGCGACGGCCGGCACGTGGCCTGCATACGGACCGCCGATATCGAGGACTGAAGGCAACCCCTTAGGAGTTGAATGCACCGGCCAATCTGACAAGCTCCGCACCAGTCCTTCAACCCACCATCACATCATGGAAGCTCCCGCAGCCGCACCCACCTCGGAAATCTCCAAAGACGCGAAGACCATGGCGATGCTCGCGCATCTGCTCGCCATCTTCTTCGGGTTCATTCCGCCGCTCATCATCTGGCTCGTGAAGAAGCAGGACAGCCCCTTCATCGAGGACCAGGCGAAGGAGGCGCTGAACTTCCAGATCACGGTCGCGATCGCCTTCTTCATCTCGATCATCCTGATCTTCGTCGTCATCGGCGGCCTGCTGATGCCGGTCATCGGCATCGTCAACCTCATCTTCTGCATCATCGCGGCACTCAAGGCCAACGACGGGGTCGCCTACCGCTACCCGTTCGCGCTGCGCCTGATCAAGTGATCTGACCCGGCGTTCGCCGAGACGTCTTTCAGCCCGGGGCACGCGCCCCGGGCTTTTTCGTGTCATCGAAGCGTTGTCCTGCAGATCGTGATTTGCTCGCGGCGCCGACCTGTCAGGCTGCCGTCGACCCGCCGATACGTTTCGTCCCATCCACCCATGGCCTCGTCCACCTCGCTCCCCCTCTTCAACTGGCTCGACCACCGCGCCACCGGCGTGCTCCTGCACCCGACCAGCCTGCCCGGCGACTTCGGCATCGGGACCTTCGGCAAGGAGGCGCGCGCCTTCATCGACTTCCTCCACGAGGCGGGTATCGGTTACTGGCAACTCTGTCCGCTCGGGCCGACCAGCTACGGCGACTCGCCCTACCAGAGCCCGTCGACGTTTGCCGGCAATCCCTACCTCATCGACGTGCTCGCGCTGTGCAGCGCCGGCCTCGTGCGCCAGGACGCGATCAGCCCGCTGCTCTTCCTCAACCAGGACCACGTTGACTTCGGCGGCATATACACGCTCAAGCGCCCGATCCTGCGCGCCGCATACGAGACCTGGCGCACCGCGTCGAAGAAGCCCACCCTGCCCTATGGCGACTTCGAGGCCTTCAAGTCGAAGCACGCCGGCTGGCTCGAGCCCTACGCGCTGTTCATGGCGCTCAAGGACCACTTCGACGGGCAGGCCTGGATGCACTGGCCGCGCACGGTCGCGAGCTACGCCGCGGCCGCGAAGTCGGTTCTCCGCCGCAAACTCGAGGTCGAGGTCGAGAGCCACATGTTCAGCCAGTATCTCTTCTTCGGCCAGTGGCGCGAACTGCGCGACTACGCCCGGCGCAAGAAGGTCTCGGTCGTCGGCGACATCCCGATCTTCGTCGCGCTCGACAGCGCCGACGTCTGGGCCAACCCCGACTTGTTCCAATTCGACACGAAGAAGAACCAGCCGCTCGCCGTCGCGGGCTGCCCGCCCGACTACTTCAGCGAGGACGGCCAGCTCTGGGGCAACCCACTCTACGACTGGGAGGCCAACGCGGCCGACGGCTACGCCTGGTGGCTGAGCCGCCTGGCCACCTGCTTCGAGCTCTTCGACGTCGTGCGCATCGATCATTTCCGCGGGTTCGACACGTATTGGAAAATCCCCTTCGGCGCGCCCAACGCACGCACCGGCGCCTGGATCGAGGGACCGGGACTGGCGTTCTTCCAGGCCGTGAAGCAGACATTCCCCGGCGCCCGCATCATCGCCGAGGATCTCGGCGACCTGAAGCCGAGCGTGCTCAAGCTGCGCGACGAGACCGGCCTGCCCGGCATGGCGATCCTGCAGTTCGCCTTCGGCGGCAAGGCCGACAACCTCTACCTCCCGCACAACCTCACCGCCAACCAGGTGCTCTATCCCGGCACTCACGACAACGACACCTCGCGCGGCTGGTACCGCTCCATGCCCTCGGCCACGCAGGACCACGTGCGCCGCTACCTGCGCATCAACGGCGACGAGATCGCGTGGGACTTCGTGCGCTGCGCCTACGCGGCCGTGAGCCGGCTCGCCGTCTTCCCGCTGCAGGACCTGCTCAGCCTCGGCACCGAGGCGCGGTTCAACACCCCGGGCCAGCCCGTGGGCAACTGGAGTTGGCGCTATCGGTCCGTCCAGCTCGAGCAACTCCGCCGCTCCAGCGCGTCCTACCTGCGCGAGCTCGGCGCGCTCTACGGACGGCTGGCGTGAGCCACCGCACTGGCCGGGCGCTCACGCCCGCGGGTGCGCCTTGCGGTGGATGTCCTTGAGCCGCGCGATCGTGACGTGCGTGTAGACCTGCGTGGTCGCGAGACTGGCGTGGCCGAGCAGGTCTTGCACGAGGCGCAGGTCGGCGCCGCGGTCGAGCAGGTGCGTGGCGAAGGAATGGCGCAGCTTGTGCGGGGTGAGGTCCATGGGCAGGCCGGCGAGCGCGAGGTAGCGCTTCAACATCTTCTGCACCTGGCGCGGCCCCATCGGTTCGTGACGCGCGGTGACGAGCACGCGGTCACCGGGGCCGTTGTCGCGGGCGAACTGCTCCCGCCATTTTTTCAGCACGGCCGTGGCCACGCGTCCCAGCGGGCAGAGGCGGGTCTTCTGCCCTTTGCCGGTGACACGCGCGACGCCTGCGCCGTCGCCCATGTCGACCTGACCGTAGGTGAGCGCGCACAGCTCGCTGATGCGGAAGCCCGCGCCGTAGAGCAGCTCGAGGGCGAGACGGTCGCGCCAGGCCGTGAACGCGTCGGCGCCTTCGTTCTCGAGCAGCCGCATCGGCATGGCGAGGAGCTGGTCGACCTGTCCCTCGGTCATGAACCGCGGCAGGGGTTTCTCGAGCTTGGGCAGGACGAGGCCGGTCGCTGGGCTCTTCGCGAGTCGACCCCGCCGCATCCAAAAGCGGAAGAACGCGCGCAGCGCGGAGATGTGGTTGTGCACGGTGCGGCGCGCGAGGCGTCGCTGGCTCTCGATGAGAAAGTCGCGCAGGTCGCGCGGTGTGATCCCGGCGAGGTCACCGCTCCAGCGGCCGCCGGCCTCCGCCCACTGCAGGAAACCGAGCACGGCGTGCGTGTAGTTGCGCAGCGTGTAGGGCGAGACGCGGCGCTCGCCGGCGAGATGATCGACAAACGGACCGCCCCACTCGGCGAATGCTTCCGCCGCCCCGGTGTGGCCGTCTCCGCCCGTCATCCGCGTGCGGAGCGCGCGGCCGCCTCGGCGGCGTCGATCACGCGCAGGGTGTGCCGGCGCAGCGCCGACTCCGGATCGATCCCGGCCCGGCGACAGGCGGCGGCGATCTCGAAGAGCTTGCGTCCGGCCTCCTCCTCGGTGAGATGGGCGGCGGTGCGCTCGACGGCAAATTCGTCGTGCACGCCGCTCGCCGTCGGCAGGGCGTGTTTTTTCGCCAGCGTCTTGTAGACGTCGTGCGCGCGCAGCAGCGCGGGCAGCGCAGGCGGGAGGGGTTTGACCAGCGGTTCGGGCGCGTCGTGGGCCAGGCCCTTTTCCGCCTTCTTGATCTGGTCCCACTGGCGCAGCACCTCGCCGCTCGTGCCGAGCTTGGCGTTTTCTTCGCCGAAGACATGCGGGTGGCGGCGCACGAGCTTGTCGGCGATCCCCTTGGCCACGGCCTCGAGGTCGAAGCGGCCCGTCTCGCTGGCGAGTTGCGCATGAAAGACAACCTGGAGAAGCACGTCGCCCAGCTCCTCACACATGTGGGGGAAGTCGCCGCGGTCGATCGCGTCGAGGAGTTCGCAGCACTCCTCGACCAGGTAGGGCGCAAGGGTCTGGTGGGTCTGCTCGCGATCCCACGGACAACCGTCCGGGGCGCGCAGGCGCGCCATGATCTGGCGGAGGCGTTCAACTTCAGCAGGAGGGTGTGGGTTCACGGTCCGCCATTGAGCAAACCGGCGCGCCGGAAAGCCACGCGTTTCTGCGGGATATCCGCGCCCGGCGCCGTCGCTCCGGCCCGGCGCTTTTCCCCTCCCCAAGTGCGGCGCGATCCTCTATGCACCCGGCTTCCGATGGACAAACTCACCGAAATCATGGCCTGGAAGCGCCAGGAGATCGCCAGCCGCGTGCGCCACGTGCCGGCCAGCGAACTCGAGGCTCTCGCGCCGTCCGCCGAGCTGCGCCCGTCGTTTCATCGGGCGATCGACCGCATGGACGGCCGCCTCGCCGTGATCTCGGAGATGAAGCGCCGCTCGCCCTCGGCCGGCGCGATTTCCGAAACCACCTCGGCCGTGGCGCAGGCCGAGCGCTACGCCCGCGCCCATGCCGACGCCATCTCGGTGCTGACGGATGAGAAGTTCTTCGGCGGCACGCTCGACGACCTCACGGCCGTGACGGACCGGCTCGACTCCGAGGGCCTGCGCGTGCCCTGCCTGCGCAAGGATTTCATGGTGCACCCGATCCAGGTGGTCGAGGCCGTGCAAGCGGGCGCGAGCGCGATCCTCATCATCGTGCGCGCGCTGACCGACGACGAGATCACCGACCTGCACGATGCCGCCATCCTCGCCGACCTCGACGCCATCTTCGAGGTGCACAGCGAGCCGGAGATCGAACGCGCGCTCCGGGCCGGCGCCGACATCATCGGCGTGAACAACCGCGACCTCGCGGCCTTCAAGACCGACCTCGCGCTGTCGGAGCAACTCATCCCGCTCATCCCGCGCAACGTCATCGCGATCAGCGAGAGCGGCATCTTCACGGCGGCTGACGCCGCGCGCGCCAAGGCCTGCGGGGCCCGAGCCATCCTCGTGGGCGAGGCGCTCATGCGCGCGCCGGACCCGGCCGCGCTGATCGCGGAGTTTCACGCGGTGTAGTCGCAGGCCCGAAGGACTCGCCGCAACGAGGCGCAAAAAGCGCAAAAGAAAAAGTCCTCCTGTTTTGCGCCTTCTGCGCCTCGTTGCGGCCATTCGACCGAGAGTCACGCCTCTATGTCTGCTCCTCTGACCCCGACCGCCACGCGCGCCCTACTCGACCAACTCGGACACCGGCCGCGGCGCCAGCTCGGGCAGAACTTCCTCGTCGACGGCAATATCGTGCGCAAGTCGCTCGAGCTCGCGCAGGTCGCCGCCGGGGACCGCGTCGTGGAGGTGGGCCCGGGACTGGGCACGCTCACCGCCGCGCTGCTCGGCGCGGGCGCCGAGGTCTTCGCCGTCGAACGCGACGCCACCATGGTCGCCCACCTGCGCGGCACGCTTGTATCCACACACGCGGCACGGCTGCACCTGCTCGAGGGCGACGCGGTGGAGACGCCGCTCGCCGACCTGCCGCAGCGCGCGGCCGGGGCGTCCTTCAAGATCGTCGCCAACCTGCCCTACGCCATCTCCTCGCCGTGGATGGAGGCCGTGCTCGCCGGCCCGCTGCCGGAGCGCATGGTGCTGATGCTGCAGCTCGAGGCGGCGCAGCGTTACGCGGCGGCGCCGGGCTCGAAGACGTTTGGCGCGATCAGCGTGTTCCTGCAGGCGGCGTATCGCATCGCCCCGGGGCACCGTGTCTCGCGCACCTGCTTCTTCCCGGTGCCCGATGTCGACTCAACGCTGCTTAACCTCGAGCGCCTGCCGCAGCCCTACGCGTTTTCGCCCGCCGGGCGGGAGCTGATACGCGGCATCTTCCAGCATCGTCGCAAGCAACTGGCCCCGCTCGTGCGCAAGGCCGCGCCTGAGGCGGCCGCGCGCTGGCTGCCGACGCTCGCCGCGGCCGGCCTGCGCGACGACGTGCGCGCGGAGAGCGTGCCCGTGGCCGCGTGGGTGGAGCTGGATCGGAGCCTTCGCGGGTAGGGCGAGGCCTCTGGCCGAGCCGCGCGTGCGCATCGTTCCTCATCCTCGGCTCGGCCAGAGGCCTCGCCCTACCCTG
>JACSRI010000173.1 GCA_014879845.1 Opitutaceae bacterium | reverse complement strand
CAACACGCCAACCCAGGCGACGTGCTCGCAGGATTTGAGGACGTGGCGCGCATCCTGGAGGCGATGCGCGCGGAAGGCCTTTCCCCGGAGATTCGCTACATGGCCGGCTCGATGATCGTGTTGCAGAGGCTCTTCGCCGAGAGGCGACACATGCTCTTCGGAGAGGTGCGCTACACCTGGCAGTATGGAGTCTCCGGCGGAAATCTCCCCCGCGAGAAGATGGCCGCCGGCCGCGAGCACACACTCAAGCGCGACGACATCATGCTCGCCCTGATGGGCGACGACTACCTCATCGGTCGCTTTCCCGACTCGATGGTCTCGGGCCCGCGTTTTGGCGGACTCCCCCCGGAAAAGGTCAGGCAGGTTCTGCTGATCGAAACCGACTACTCGGCCGCCAAGGCTCTCACCATGGGCCAGGGCAGCATGGACTCCGCCCACGCTACCGCGGTTCGCGTCGCCGGCGACAAGGACGCGGATATCCGCGCCATACTTACACCGGAGGAGTATGAGCGCTACCAGGCCGCCACCGCTCCCGCCATGTATCTGCTGCGGCGCGGCCTCGCCGGCGCCGACGTCGACGACGCGCAGTTCGCGGCCATCAGCCGACGCGCCCGGGCCGCCGATCCGCTCGGGACCGGTTCGTCGAACGAGACGCTCGCGCCATTCGTCGAGATCATCCTTGCCGAGGCCGGTCCGAAGGCGGCCCTCACCTATGCCAGGACTATGGACCGCTCTCAGCCGTCCGCCCTCGTGGTGCTCGAGTCTGCCGGGCTCGAGGCCGGCGAAATCGCGCGCCGCTACCTGGTGCTGCAAGCCTACCGCACGCCGCCCCAGGACACGTCCCGAGCCGCGGCCGACTACGAAGCCGTCACAGCCGGGCTCTCGGACGAACAACGCACCGCGCTCGAGCGCTCCAGTGCCGGCAGCCGGCTTAAACGTGCCGCCAACGCCAAGCGCCGCACACCGTGATGCCGGAGGCCATGTCCATGTATCGCATTCTCCTCACCCTGTCCGTCCTCCTGAACGTCGCGCTGACGAGTGCCGTGTATCTTCGCTCGCACACCGTCGGCTCCGAGCAGCCCGCAGCGCTTGCATCCGCGGACGCTCACGCCGCCCTTGCCGACGAGATCCCGCGGGCCGTTTCTCCAACCACGGTCGCGCCCGAGTCGAGTGAACCATCTCCGACGACACCTTCGCGCTCCAGCGACGAGGTCATGGCCGAGTTCCGGGACATGATCACGCGACTCCGATCCAACGGCGTGCCGGACGAGACCCTGCGAATCATCGCCCAGAGTCTCGCCAACGAGGCGCTGGCGGAAAAAGCACGACGCGAGGCCAGCGCGCTCGTGCACTATGAATGGCAGAAGATCGACGCCGGCCGCATGTTGCCAGCGGACCGCCAGAACGCACTCGACGAAGAACGCGAGGCTCTTGTGCGCGAGATCCTTGCCGGCTCGGTCGAGTCAACCGGTGCACCACGCGAATTTATCGACGACCCTCGCCTCGCCGCCATTCCCCTGGAAAAGCGCGAGCAACTCCACCAACTCCAGGTCGAGCAAAGCCGGGCGCGGTCCGAGATATATCGCACCGGCCAGCGCCCGCAACTCCCCACCGATCTCGAGGCCGCGAGGGTCGCGGCGATGGATCCGATTCGCGCCGTGCTCAGCCCGGAGGAATACGATCACTACATGCTCTACTTCTCGCAGGAGGCAAAGGAACTCCAGCGCGCGCTGATCACCACCGACATCAACGACGAGCAATACGCCGCCATCTACCACGCGCTCAAGGACGCACGAAAGGACGCGCCCTCAGCCGGGACCGAGCAGGTCAACCTCGAGGTCGACCTCGTCCAGCGCATCGGCGGCACGGACGCCGCCTTGGACTACGCATTCAGCCGGGAAGGGACCTTCCGAGGAGGCATCGAGATTCTGAAGTCCGCCAATCTGTCGAGTGCGGAAATCCTGAACCGGCGCCGCATCTACCTGACCGTGTTCGATCGTGTTCCCGAGGAGGGTCTCGAAGCGCGCTTTGCGCGCATCCAGCGAGTTTACGACGATGTCACCGCCGGCCTCTCGCCCGAAGCACGTACCGCTCTCGATCAAACCAACGTAGGCCGTCAATTCGCGACCTTGCTACGCCGGCCCGCACCCTGAAGTTTCAGCCCAAATGGAGCAGATGGAGTGAACCACAGATTGCACAGATAACACGGATACAAGGACACGAACCCAAAAGCAGATGCGAAGTTCATCACTCTTAGGGTGAGCAGGACCTTCAACGCATCTCGTTTCTCATCTGTGCCATCTGTGCAATCCGTGGTTTCAACTGTATTTTTCAGGTTCAGCCCGGGTTGCTGCAGCTCCTTGTCCACTTTTCCCTCGAGCGCACCGGCCTCGGGGGATTTTCTGCCGCCATGCTGCTGACCCGCCTGCCCCGCGGCCGCTACATCGGCGCGCTCGCCGTCCTGCTCGTGATCGTCGTCGTCCTCTCCGGCATCGGCGCGCACTACCCGCACGACTGGTGGCTGGAGAACGCGCTCGTGCTCGGCTTCATCGCCTTCCTTGCCGCGACCTACCGCCGACTGCCACTCTCGCGCGTGAGCTACACGCTCATCTTCCTTTTCCTCTGCCTGCACGAAACGGGCGCACATTGGACATACTCGGAGGTGCCCTACAACGACTGGACCCGCACGCTCTTCGGCACGTCGCTCAACGACATGCTCGGCTGGCAGCGCAACCACTTCGACCGGCTCGTGCATTTCTCCTACGGCCTGCTCCTCGCGTATCCGGTCCGCGAGGTCTTCGTACGCGTGGCCGAGGCACGCGGATTATGGGCCTATTTCCTGCCCCTGGATGTCACCATGTCGACCTCGATGATCTACGAGCTCATCGAGTGGCTCGCGGCGGAGGCCTTTGGCGGCGAACTCGGTGCCGCCTACCTCGGCACGCAGGGCGACATCTGGGACGCGCACAAGGACATGCTGCTCGCCACCACCGGCGCGATGATCGCCATGCTCATCACCGCGGCGCTCAACGTCCGCTTCCAGCGCGACTTCGCACGCGAGTTCGTCGACAGCCTGCGCGTGAAGGGCCGCGCCCCGCTCGGTGAGGACGAGATCGAGCGCATGAGGCGCGGGTGAGCTCCGCGGCCGGGCCGAGGCTGGCGCGAGCCATCACGCCCCGACGTGACACCGACGCAGATCAGTCGTCATCGTCATCGTGATCGCGGTGCTCACCCCGGTCTGCGCCGCCGCGGCGTTCGTGTTCGCCGTCCTCGCACTCACCGAGTTGCACGATCGCACCGATCAGCGGCACCTTGACCGTCGCGGCCCCGGCATCGTGGCCGGCAAAGAGCGCGGTCACCCAGGCCACGACTGCCGCGAAGACCACACCGCCCCAGACGGGGTGTGCCGACGCGATGCCGTCGCCCGCGGGGCTGTCCTTGCGGCCGGTGATCATCGCCGCCGCGACGTTGTCGCGATGTCGGATGGCGTGCAGAGCCAGGCCCAAGAGATGCGCCCCGATCACGCCAAGCAGGATGTAGGCGAGCACGCCATGGACGTCCTCAGAGGATTCGCCACCGCCCGCGACTCCGGTCAGAGTGAGCAATGGGACGAGCGCGAACATCGCCAGCGCAGCCAGGGCTGAGCCGGGGTTGTTCCCGGCATAGGTCCTCGCGCCTCCGGTGAAGACGCCCAGTAAGTAGCGCGCCGTCTCCGCGGGTCGGAGCGGAAAGTTGGCAAAACGAGCATGCCGCGAACCCACCAGTCCCAGCACCACCCGCACGCCGACCAGAAAAGCAGCCACGAGCCCGAAAAGCATGTGGAGCTGGAAGAGCGGACTGTCGTCATCAACAACCAGGGCGAAGCCAAGCGACGCAGTCAACGAAGCGGCAAAAGCCCAGTGAAACAGGCGGATGGGTAGGTCCCAGATCAGGGTCGTCTTCATGGGTGGTTGATACCGCCCGCAATAGTACACGCTCCCACCTGAACAATCGGTGAACAGTGGATGACAATCCAGACATCCGCACGGACGACCGGTCACGAAGACCGGCCATCACTGGCGCGAGCTGCCCGGCGAAGACGAGATCGAGCGCACGAAGCGCGGCTGAGCACCGCGAAATCAACGAACCGTTGATCTGCGCTGATGGACGCTTTTGGAATAGCCGTCCTCACGCGATGCGGGGACGACAACGGCTCGTGCCGCTATCAGCGATGATCAGCGCGAATCGGCGGTTCCTGCCTCCGACTCCGTGCCCATCCGTGGTTGAACACCACCGCTGCCCTCAGTGCCGGTGCACGACCTTGCTGTGGCGGCGGCTGTAGCCGAAGTAGATCACGAACCCGAGCCCCATCCAGATCGCGAGGCGCAGCCAGGTGTCGCCCGGCAGCATGTACATCTGCAGCACGCAGGTGCCGACGCCGAGCAGCGAAACGACGGGGAGCAGGGGCGCGCGGAAGGGCCGGGGCAGGTCCGGACGCTTGACGCGCAGCACCCACACGCCCGCACACACGAGGGCGAACGCCATCAGGGTGCCGATGGAGATGAGCTCGCCGAGCAGGTCGAGCGGCATCACGCCGGCGACGATCGCACAGACGACTCCGGTCAGGATGGTCGCCTTGTGCGGCGTGCGAAAGCGCGCATGGAGCTGGCTGAACATGGACGGCAGCAGGCCATCCTTCGCCATCGAGTAGAAGATGCGCGGCTGGCCGAGCAGGCACACCATCGCCACGGAGGTGAGGCCCGCCAGCGTGGCGATCTCGATGCTGAAGCGCAGGACCGGCGGCGCATTGACCTGCTGCAGCGCGAAGACAAACGGCGCGTCGACGTTGAGGTCGGTGTAGTTGACCATACCGGTCAGCACGAGCGACACGGCGATGAAGAGCAGGGAGCACACGCCCAGCGTGCCCAGCAGGCCGATCGGCATGTCGCGCTGCGGATTGCGCGCCTCCTGCGCCGCGCACGAGACGTTGTCGAATCCGACGTAGGCGAAGAAGATCACGGCGGAACCCTTGAAGACGCCGCTCCAGCCGAACTCGCCGAACCGGCCGCTGTTTTCCGGAATGAAGGGCGTCCAGTTGGCCGCGACCACATCCTGGTGGCCGATCATCCACCACGCGCCGTAGGCGACGAGGACGAGCAGCACGCCGACCTTGATGAAGACCATCGTGTTGTTGAAATTGGCCGACTCCTTGATGCCGATCACCAGCACGACGGTGAGCGCGAGGGAAATGAACACGGCGGGGAGATTGACGAGCGTGCCGGTCGCGACGAGCGGGTGATGCTCGAACGAAAAAAGAAAAAGGTCGGTCGTGACCATCTGCGCGCGGTCGATCGCGAACGGCGCCGAACCGAAGGCCGCGGGCAGCGTGACACCGAACTCGTTCAGAAACCCCTGCATCGCACCCGACCAGCTGACAGCGACCGCCGCGCCAGAGAACAGGTACTCGAGGATGAGATCCCAGCCGATGATCCAGGCGAGGAACTCGCCCATGGTGGCGTAGGTGTAGGTGTAGGCGCTGCCGGCGACCGGGATCATCGTGGCAAACTCGGCGTAGCAGAGCCCCGCGAAGAGGCACGAGATGCCGCAGAGGATGAACGACAGCACGATGGCCGGGCCGGCGTAGTTGGCGGCCGACGTGCCGGCGAGGACGAAGATGCCCGCGCCGACCACTGCGCCGATGCCGAGGTTGATCAGATTGATCGATCCCAGCTCGCGCTTCATGCCGCCATGCGTGCCGCCCTTGGATTCCGAGATGAGCGCGGCCACCGTTTTGGTCCGAAACAGGCTCATGCGTCGCGACCGTTTACAGACGGCGCGCCAAAGGCAATGGCAGACCCCTCGCTCCCGAATCAGCCGCCGATCCACCCACGCGCTCCGGCCTCATGCCGGCCGGCGGCGCCAGATCTCCCAACGCTCGGCGCCGGCATAGAGCGGGAGCGATTGCGCGGCCGGCACGGGCCGGCTCTCCACGCGCTCGAACGCTTCGCCGAGCTGCGCCCGCGCGCTGCCATCGGTCAGCGGATACGGTGGCGGCTCCGGCTCGACACCGTAGTAGAACAGGCCGACCAGCCGCCCGCCCGGCCGCAGCAGCGCCGCCATGCGCGCCGCATACTCAGGCCAGCGCTCCGGCGGCAGCGAGCACAGAAAGGTGCGCTCGTAGATGAGATCGCAGCGGGCCGGGCCCGGCTCCGCGAAGAAATCCCCCTCGCGCACGCACGCACCGTGCGGCCCGAGGCTTTGTCGCGCACGCGCCACCGCCGCCGGCGAGAAGTCGATCGCATCCACGATCCACCCCGCCGCGACAAACGCCGCCACCTCGTAGCCCGAGCCGCATCCCGGGATCAACACGCGCCCGCGCGTGAGGTCGGCGGCCAGAAACCTCTGCAGCGCGACAGGCACGCCACCCGCATCCCACGGCATGCGACCGGCGCGGTAGCGCTCCTCCCAAAATCCAGGCTCGTCGCTTCGGCTCATCGCTGCCCACTACCACGCCGGCGGTTTCCCGCGCGACTCAAGCCTGTTTATGGGGAAGGTGACGGCGGCTGATACTCGCTCGCTCCGCTGCGAAGGGCGTGAGAACGGAACAGGTTGAGTTATAGTTCAGACTCCCCACCCGCGGGGACCAGCCACCATGCACGCACACCATCGCCTGGGTCTGTCGCCCGCGACCGTCCTCGCGGGAGTTCTTGCGATCACCGCCGCGCTCGGCACCGCCCGTGCCGAGCCCGAGAGTTCCGGCGCCTGGATGAGCTACTACGGCCCCGCTCTCGGCCTCGCGTCCGAAGGCCTGCCCGACCACTCGGAATGGACCGACGAGGTCACGGCCACCGTGGCCGACCCCGCCCGGCTCACCGCCCTCGGCGTGGACGGCGTGCGCCGCGGCGCGAAAGTCGTACTGACTAACCATGACAACGGATACTGGACGATCGCGCCCGCCGGCAGCGACCGCAAGGTGACGATCCCCCTCGGCTATCTCGTGCGCTTCGGAGTGCTGCCCGACCACGACATGTCGGCGGAACGCGTCCCGTCGCGCATCACCGGCACGGTCGTCGCGCCCGAGGTGCTGAAGGAATACGCGTTTCGCCATCCGGAAAAGGGCGAGTCGTTCACCCTGCAGTTCGAAGGCGGCGCCTGGGTGCTCACCCTCGATGCCGGCCCGCGCCGCGAGCAGCAGCGCGTGCCATTCTGAGCCTCGCCGCGCGCGTGCGGCACTCGGTCCGCGCGCGCCCGGCCTCATACCTACGACTTCGCCATCGCGCGGATGTGCGCAACGAGCTCGGCGATCTCCTCGGCGGTGAGCTTGGCCGCGTAGGCGGGCATGACCGACTTGCCTTCGACTTTCACGCCGCTGGCGATGGCCTCGGTGAGCTGCGCATCCGTCATGTCGGCAAGTGAGGCGGCGACTGTGTAGTCCTTGATGGCGAGACGTGCGCCCATGCTGGTCTTGCCCGAGCCGTCGGACGCGTGGCACTTCGCGCACTGCGCCTTCCAGTTGGTGGTCGCATCGGCGGCGTGCGAGACACTCGCGCAACCGAGCGCGGCGACTAGGGCGAAGAGCAAAAGAGATCGTGTCATGGTGAATCCTTTCCTGCTGGGACGGCGGCATGGCGCCTCCTATTCACCGGTCGGCGTGGTCGCACGTTCCGGCAGCCGGTGCCATGGGCGAGCAACTGCGAGTTTGGACGCCGGAACGTCCCCCCGCCCAGGCAACAGAAGGCCCGGACGCCTACCCCTAAGCGTCCGGGCCATAGTTTTCTGTGTTACCCCAAGTCCCGCTAAGCGGGACATGCTTTCCTTAGCGGCTTCCGTGCCAAGTCTGACAACCCCGGCATCTGCGCAAAATCGCGCTCGCCCGACTGCGTTCCCAGGGCGCACCACGGTGCCTCACCTCGCAGCCAACGCGCTGCTCCACCTGCCCCACGCGCGCCACGTTGACGCCAGTGTGCGGGTCTGGCGTTCGCGGCCCTCAGGGGCACGCACCCGGGCCACGACCGCTCGAAACATGCGGGCAGCGGGAGCCTTGGCCGTGGGCGCGCGCGTCCTCCGCTCCCGCGGTCTATGGCCTGGAGACCTCGGCCCGCGCCGGTTCAAGACGATTGACATTCCTGACCGATCGGTCAGTATTTTGTCCATGCGGTCCAAGCGGCGCTCGAAAATGCCAGGCCCTTCGTTCATCGAGCAGGCGCGTCATCGCCAGCTCATCGCGTGCGCGATCACCAGCGTGGCCGAGGAGGGCTACGCCGGCGCCTCGCTCGCCAGCGTCGCGCGACGGGCGGGCATCAGCAAGGCAGCGGTCCTGTATCACTTTCGAAACAAGGACGCGCTCGTGGAGATGGCCGTGAACGAGATTCTCCGCGAGTTGAGCGAGTTCATCGTGCCGCGTCTCCTCGCGGAGCCGGAGGCGCGCGGTCGCCTCCGGGCGTTCATCCAGTCGCAGCTCCTGTTCCTGGAGCAGCACCGCGCACACCTGCTCGCCGTGTCCTACATCCTGGTCAACCACCGCAACCGGCGCGGCGAGTTTCACCTCCGCACCAAGGCCGAGAACGACGCGCTCGCGGCGATCACCACCATCCTCGAAGACGGGCAGGCGCGCGGCGAGTTCCGCTCCTTCTCGGTCCGACCCATGGCGGCGACGATCCTCCAGGCCGTGAACGGGGCGCTGAGCCAGTGGGTCGCCGACCCGAGCCTGTCCCTCAGCGACTACGCCACCGAGCTGGTGACCACCTTCGACCTCGCCACCCGGAAAGACACACGCACGAGCACGATTCGAAAGGCCAAGACATCATGAAGTCCTTGCGTCACATCGCCACGCTGGGCGCCATCCTCGCGCTCTTCACCTCATCACGACTCGCGCTCGGCGCACCCGATCGCGCCGAGCCATCACCCTTCGGCATCGACTGGGGCTATCTGTATGGACATCTGGGTACCACGACTCGCCCGTACCTGCCGGCCGTGCGCGACTACGGCGCGGGCTTCAGCCGGGTGATCCTCTTCTGGCACCAGCTCGAGCCGCAGAAGGGTCGGTTTGACTGGTCGGTGCTGGATACCTACGTGAATGAACTGCGCAGCCCGGACGAAGGGTTCATCACGCTCTACGCGGCGTCGATGTGGGCCACGCAGGTCCCGGCCATGCTCATGCCGGCGGCGCCGGCCAAGGATCCGGAGGACTACTACCGTTTCGTCTACGAGACCGTGCGCCGCCATCGCGGCCGTGTGCGCTACTGGGGCAACGACGCCGAGCCGACCAATCCCGCGTTCTGGTCGGGCGGCAAGGAGAAGTTCGTTGAGCAACTCCGCATCTTTCACCGTGCGGTCAAGGCGGCGGACCCGGAGGCCCTCGTCGTGCTCGGCGGCTGCGACGGGATCTTCGTGCCTCCCGGCATGAAGACTCCGGCCGGCGATCCGATCCCGCCGATACCGCACCAGGATGCCGCGCTCGGATTCTTCGAGCACGTCATGGCCGAGGCCCCGGATGCCTTCGATGTCTTCGATCTCCGGCTCTACCTCGACCCGGAGCTGATCGCGCCGCGCGTCGAATACATCCGCGAGCGCATGCGCGCGCACGGCTGCGAAAAGCCGATCCTCGGCGGCGAATACGGCGGACCGAGCTTCTTCGAGTTCCCGGAAAACTACAAATACCTGGACCTCGTCACGCGGTGGGCGGTCAAGCCTGACGATCACGGCAATGCCGTGGTCGACCCGAGCATCGGCCAGGACATCGCCCGCCTCTACGACACGATGGCGACGCTTGCGCCGCAGACGCAGATGTTCATGAGGGGCTGTCCGCCGGAACTGGAGGCGAAATATCGCCGTATCCAGTCGCGCACGCTCGTCATGCAGAACGTCTTCGCGCTCGCAGCCGGCGTGCGGCGGTCGTTGTACTGGCAATACTCACCCGCCACCAATGAACGCGACGACATCATGGGGCTGATGTTCGCCAAGTTCAGCCTCGTGGAGAACGGCGACGGCACGTGGAAGCCCACGATCACCGCCGCCGCGTATCGGCGCATGGTTTCCGTCCTGGACGGTGTCACGTCCGTGAGGCGCACTCCCGTCCCGGAGCATCCCTCGATCGTGCTCTTCGAGGTGGATCGCGGATCCCGCGGCCTTGCGCTGGTCGTGTGGGAGCGCCGAGATCGTTTCAGCGGCGAGGATGCGCCCGCCGTCACGTTCACCCTCCCCACGACATGGGACAAGGCCGAGGCGCTCGACGCGCTCGGCGAGACGCCGATGGTCACGATCACCGCCGGAACGCTCACCGTGCCCGTCGGCATCACACCTGTCTACCTGACCGAAGTCCCCAGGTGAGACGCGCGAGAGACGTCGGGTCCGATCAAATACCGGATGGAGAAAACCCGGACGCGACACCCGATGCGCGTCCGCCGGACCTGTCGCTTCGTTGCGCGGAAAGGATCGCCCCGGGGAAAACTTACCTGCGGATTACGACTCTGTAAGCTTGGACGGGTTCGCTTGCCCCACGCAGGGCGCCGGGCCACATTCCCCTCACGCCCTGCGCAGCAGGGGTAATTGGGTAAAACAGGGTTCAACAGGAAATCACGGCCCGGACACCTGGGGAGGTGTCCGGGTCTCGTGTTTTCCGAGAGTCGCTTCGCGGCCAGGCCCGCGTGCCACGCACTCGGCAGTTGTCCCCGGGGCGGCGCAGGTCCGCAATGGTCGACGTTCCCCATGGCACCCCGGACCGGTTTCGACAACGAACGCTACCTTGAGCAGCAGAGCGCGGCCATCCTCGAGCGCGTGCAGGGCTTCGCGAGCAAGCTCTACCTCGAATTCGGCGGGAAACTCCTCTTCGACTACCACGCCTCGCGCGTGCTGCCGGGCTTCAGCCCGAACGTGAAGATGCGGCTGCTGCAGCGCCTGCGCGACCAGGCCGAGGTGGTGATCTGCATCTACGCCGGCGACATCGAGAAGAAGAAGATGCGCGCGGACTTCGGCATCACCTACGACACCGACACGCTCAAGACGATCGACGACCTGCGCGAGTGGGACGTCGAGGTGCGCGCCGTGGTGATCACGCGCTTCGACGAGCAGCCCGCGGCCGTGGCCTTCAAGAACCGCCTCGAGCGCCGCGGCATCCGCGTCTACACGCACCGCGCCACGCGCGGCTACCCGTCCGACATCGACACGATCGCGAGCGAGGCCGGCTACGGCGCCAACCCATTCATCGAGACCGATCGCCCGATCGTGGTCGTGACCGGCCCCGGTCCCGGTAGTGGGAAACTCGCGACATGCCTGAGCCAGCTCTACCATGAGCACCGCCGCGGGGTGAAGGCCCACTACGCGAAGTTCGAGACATTCCCGATCTGGAATCTCCCGCTCAAGCACGAGGTCAACGTCGCCTACGAGGCGGCGACGGCCGAGTTGCGCGACGTGAACCTCATCGACCACTTCCACCTCGAGGCCTACGGCCAGCAGGCCGTGAACTACAACCGCGACCTCGAAGCTTTCCCCCTCCTGCGCCGCATCATCGAGCGCATCACCGGCGAGCCGTCGTTCTACAAATCGCCCACGGACATGGGGGTAAACCGCGCCGGCTTCGGCATCGTCGACGACGCCGCCTGCCGCGAGGCCGGCCGCCAGGAGATCATCCGCCGCTACTACAGCTACGCCTGCGAATACGCCATGGGCCTGGTCGACAAGGAGACCGTGCAGCGCGTGGAGCTGCTGCTCGAGACCCACGGCCTCTCGCCCGAGGACCGCCGGGTCGTGCGCCCCGCGCACGAAGCCGCGCGCGCCGGCCTCGCCGCCGGCAAGGGCCGCGGCGGCATCTGCTGCGCCGCCGCCATCGAGCTGCGCGACGGCCGCATCGTGACGGGCAAGAACTCCCCGCACATGCACGCCGCCGCCAGCCTTGTGCTCAACGCGATCAAGCTGCTCGCCGACATCCCCGACAGCATGCACCTGCTGCCGCCGATCATCACCACCTCGCTCGCGCATTTCAAAAAGGACGTGCTCAAGCGCAACGTCATGAGCCTCGACCTCGAGGAGACGCTCATCGCCCTGAGCATCAGCGCGACGATGAATCCCGCCGCCGCCACCGCGATCGATAAACTCAAGGACCTGAGCGGCTGCGACGTGCACCTCACGCACATCCCCACGCCCGGCGACGCCGCCGGCCTACGCAAGCTCGGCGTGCAGCTCACGAGCGACCCCGAGTTCGCCACGAAGCTGCTCTACCTCACCTGAGCGGGATCGGAAGGGACACGACGGGCAAGGGGTAGTCACCGAGAGCACAGAGATGGACTGTCCTCTGTCTCCGACCTTCAGTCATCGGTACTCGGTACGTCCTCCGTCGTATTCACTGGCGGCTCGGGCGTCTTGAGGCGCGGGCTGCGCGCGCCGGGCGAGAAACTCGGCTCGGAAAAGGCCTCGACCCGTTCTCGCGCAAAGAGCGCAAAGGCGCAAAGGACGGAAGGCTCGAACTCGTCGACCCGAGCGCGCAGGCGGCCGCCAGATTGGCCTCCGTCATCGCACGGACGACGGAGGCCAGTCGGGATGCGCGTCGGGCGCGCTCAGCCGCAGCAGCGCGCGGCGGTGGACGCAGCGGCAACCGGTTTGCGCGCGAGCACCTCGGCGGCGAAGACCTGCTTAGCGAGACCGCCCTGACCGTCCCAGCTGCCGATCACCTCGTCGGTATTGCCGCGCGGGCGGATGACGATGTCGACAAAACCGGCCTCACGCAGGATGGCCTGCAGCTCGCCGTGGGGCGTGGCGCCGCCAACGCAGGTCCAGCGGAGCTCGAGGTCGCGCCGCACTGCTTCCGACAACTCGCCGCGCGCGACCACGTCGGACACGGCGATGCGGCCACCGGGCCGCAGCACACGGAACGCCTCGCGATAGACCGGGCGCTTGTCCGGGCAGAGGTTGATCACGCAGTTGGAGAGGATGACGTCGACGATGCCATCGGCGACGGGAAGCGCCTCGATTTCGCCGAGGCGGAAATCGACGTTGGTGTGCCCGGACTTCTTCGCGTTGGCCCGCGCCTTGGCGACCATGTCGGCCGTCATGTCCACGCCGATCACGCGCCCGGTCGGACCGACCGCACGCGCGGCGAGAAAGGCGTCGAAGCCCGCGCCGGCACCGAGATCGAGCACAGTCTGGCCGGGCTGGAGCGAGGCGATGGCCACGGGATTGCCGCAGCCGAGGCCGAGGTTGGCGCCCTCGGGCACGGCCGCGAGTTCGGCGTCGGAGTAGCCGAGCGTGCGCGCCTGGGCATCGGCGGAGCAACCGCAACTCTCCGGCGACGTGGTGGCCGCAGCCGAGGGCTCGGCGCAGCAGGTGGCGGATGGGGTGGACGTCGACGCACTGCAGCACGACGACTCGGCGAGGCCGGTCGCCGCGGCGGTGCCGCGGGCGATCGCGCCATACCGACGGCGCACTTCCTCGCGGATGACTTCAGGATCCAGCGTGTTTGTAGTCTTCATACACCCAGGAAGACGGGCCAGGCCGCAAAAGGACGCAGGGTTTTTGCGACGGCCGGTCGGTCAAGAGGAGGAATTGGCCACGGAGGCACCGAGGCACGGAGGACAGGAATGGGCTCAAGAGGCACAAGAAACTGACTCGAAATCCTGAGCCTGCTGTGCCGGCCGTGGCCATCCCTTCTACGAGGCCTTTTCCGTGCCACCGTGTCTCCGTGGCCAAGACCCGTCTCCGTCGATCACGGGAGCGCACGCCCTTCGCGCAGGCCGGCGGCGTAGGCGCCGAAGACGAGGCGGATCTCGTCGCGCACGCGGCGGAACTCGGCGAGGATCTCTTCCTCCGAGCCGATGGCGTGGGCGGGATCGTCGAAGCCCCAGTGGTGGCGGTAGGCCTGGCCGGGATACACCGGGCAGAGCTGGTCGGCGCGGCCGCACACCGTGATCACCGTCGTAATCGGGCGGGTGAGAAATTCGTTCATGTGCTTCGAGGTGTGCGCGGAGATGTCGATGCCGATCTCGGCCAGCACCGCGATGGCCTTCGGGTGCACAAAACCCGCGGGCTTGGAGCCGGCACTGAACACGTCGACGAGATCGCCGGCCGCGGCGCGCAGGATGCCCTCGGCCATGTGGCTGCGGCAGGAGTTGCCCGTGCAGAGAATGAGGACGCTGGGTTTCATGCAGAAAAAGGCGGGTTAACCACAGAGGGATACGGAAGACGCACTCGAAGGAAGATGATGAACCACGGATTACACGGATGGGCACAGATCCGGATGGAGAGGAGCGGAGCAGGCCGGCCGGCAGTCTCTCAGCTCCACGTGTGTTTCGCCCCTATCCGTGTCATCTGTGCAATCTGTGGTTCTCTTCGTTCCGGATTCGCTCAGGCGGAGGGCTCGAGGGCGCGGCCGTACCAGGTGCGCGAACGGTTGCAGATGCGGCAGACCGAGAGCATGACCGGCACCTCGACGAGCACGCCGACGATCGTCGCGAGCGCGGCGCCGGAAGTCGCGCCGAAGAGCGTGATGGCCACGGCCACCGCGAGTTCGAAGAAGTTGCTCGCGCCGATGAGCGCGCCGGGCGACGCGACATTGTGCGGCACGCGCAGTCGGCGCATGAGCAGGTAGGCCAGGCCGGAGTTGAAGTAGACCTGAATGACGATCGGCACTGCGATGAGCACGACGGCGAACCAATTGCGCAGGAGATTCTCGGCCTGGAAGGCGAAGATGAGCACGAGCGTGGCGAGCAGCGCAAGGATCGTCACGGGCTTGAAGAGCGGGAGAAAACTGGCGGTGAACCACGCCTCGCCGCGCGTGCGAATGAGCGCCGTGCGCGTGAGCCAGCCGGCGGCAAGCGGCACGACGATGAAGACCACGACCGAGGTGATGAGCACGCCCTTGGGCACGACCACGCCGCTCACACCGACGAGGAACATCACGATGGGCGCGAAGGCCACGAGCATGATCAGGTCGTTGATCGCGACCTGCGCGAGCGTGTAGGCGGAGTCGCCGTCGGTCAGGTAGCTCCAGACAAACACCATCGCCGTGCACGGCGCGGCCGCGAGGATGATGAGCCCGGCCGAGTAGTCCTTCGCCGCCTCCGGCGTGATCCAGCCCAGCGTGTCGCTGAAGAGGACCCGCACGAACACCCAGCCGAGCAACGCCATGCTGAAGGGCTTGACCAGCCAGTTGATGAAAAGCGTCACGAGCAGGCCCTTGGGCCGCTGCGCCACGCCGACGAGCCCGCCGAAGTCGATCTTGAGCATCATCGGGGTGATCATCAGCCAGATGAGCACGGCGATGGGGATGTTGACGTGCGAGTCGGTCCCGAACTCCCAACCACTGAGTGTCGCGGTGAGGCCGGGAAGTAGTTTCCCGAGCGCGACGCCCACGACCATGCAGGCGAGCACCCAGAGGGAGAGATAGCGCTCGAAGAAATCGAGGCGTTTGGTGGAGGCAGAGGTCATCGGCAGAGGAAAATCCTGGGAAGGGCGCGGCCGGCTGCCGCGCTCAGCACGCGCAGAACGGGCCGCTCTTCGCCAGCGCCGGCCGGAGCCTGGCCGCACGTTTCGCATCACGCGCAAAGGTGGCATCCTCGCGTGCACAGTCCTGTAGGCACGCGAGGTTGGCGCGCAGTTCGCGCGGCGGTTTCCCGGGGAGGCGGTAGATCATCCACGCGCCCTGCCGCTCACGCTCGACCATGCCGTGCTCTTTGAGGTAGCGTAGGTGCTTGGAGACCTTCACCTGCGGCTCGTCGAGGATCTCCTGGAGGTGGCAGACGCAGAGCGGCCCGCCCGTGAGCAGGTGGACGATGCGCAGCCGCGTGCGGTCGCACAGGCATTCGTAGATCTGGACGAGCTCCATGCCCCATTTATATACCTGCGCGGGAATATTCGTCAATCGGTATGTGGTCGCCCGGCGCGACCGTCGTCCCGTAGGCGGCCCGCTCGCGGGCCGCCTACGAGCAGCCAGAGCCGCGACCGTCGCAGCCGCAGCGCCGCGGGCGCGGGGTGTAGTCGAGCACGGTGCCGTATCGGTCGACCTCGAAGTGGCAACAGCGGTCGACCGTCGCGCGCACTAGGGCGCGGGCGCGCTGCACGCGGGATTTGGCCGCGGACACGCTCAGGCCGAGGCGGCGGGCCAGCTCGACCTGGGAGAGGCCGTCGTACTCGGTGAGTTCGAGCGCCTCGCGGTAGATCGGCGGCAGGCCCTGCACGACACAGCGGATGTAGGCGGCGAGTTCGTCACGCAGGCGCGCCTCCTCGCGGTCGTCGGTCGCCGGCGCCGTGGCGTCGGCCGCGACGTGCGCCTCATCGAAGGACTCCGTCGGGCGCGTGCGCCGGAAGTGGTCGGCGATGACGTGGCGCGCGACCTGGATGACCCAGCCCATGAGTCGGCGCGGGTCGCGCACTTCGGCCACGTGGCGCTGCATCTTGAGAAAGACCTCCTGCGTGAGGTCCTCAGCCGTGGCCGCGCCGCGGACGCGCGCGCCAATGAAACGCCGCACGGCGGCGCGGAGTTCGCCCGTCTGGGCGGGCGGGACGACGGCGGACGAAGGCGTGGATGGGGCGGGCATGATCACGGCCGGTGTGGGATTCGACACCGGTGAAGACGCACGGGATCTGCAATGGACGCAGACTTTCGCGAGAAGCAACGGGCCGACTCAAGCGCGCGACCCGCCGGTCGCGACGCCTCAGCGCAGCAGACGGAAGCCCTCCTCCACGGCGGCGGACACACGCGCGGACACCTCCTCGAACGAGCCGCGGCCGTCGATCACCTGCACGCCGCGCAGCTTGCGATAGCGCTCGATGACCGGGAGCGTCTTGGTCTCGTGCTCGCTGAGTCGTCTCACGATCCTGGGCAGCGCGCTGTCGTAAGGCATGGCGCGGTCCGTCTTGGAGCGGGCATCGAGCCGCGTGATCAACTCGAGCATCGGCACCTCGATCTCGAGGATCATGTTCAGCGTCGAGCCGTGTTTGCGCAGGAGGCCGTCGAGGATGTAGGACTGCACGAGCGTGCGCGGGTAACCCTTGAAGATGTAACCCTTGGCTGTGTCGCGGGTCTGCTCGAGGCGCTGCTCGATGAGCTGGATGACGATCTCGTCGGGCACGAGTTCGCCGTTTTCATAGAGCTGCTTGATGCGGCGGCCGAGCGCTGTGTCCCGACGGATCTCCTCCTCGAGCATCCGTCCGGTGGCGACGAACTCGAGGCCGTATTTCTGCGCGAGGGCCGCGCTCTGGGAGCCGCGGCCGGAGCCCGGGTAGCCGAAGACCACGACATTGAGCAGGCGTTTGCGCAGCTCATGGGCGACGATTGACTGGATCGAGGCGCCAACCTCCTCGACGGAGCGCGTGCCGTCGATCTCGTGGCAGAGACCGCGCTCGCGATAGAAGGCGAGGACGGGCAGCGTCTTGTCGCGATACTCGCGCAGGCGCGTGCGGATGACGGCGTCGTTGTCGTCGGAACGGCCGGACGAGCGGCCGCGATCGAGCAGGCGGCGCACCGACTCCTCCTCCGGCACCTCGAGGCTGACGAGCGCGTGGAGCGAGGTGTTGAGGTTGTGCATCAGGCCGTCGAGGATGTAGGCCTGCACATAGGTGCGGGGAAAACCGTCGAAGAGAAAACCGCCCGCGCCGGGGTTGCCGGTGATGGTCTTCTCGATGATCTGGACGATGATCTCGTCGGAGACGAGTCCACCGGAGGCGATGATCGCCTGCGCCTCCTGGCCGAGCCGCGTGCCGTCGCGGATCTCTTTGCGCAAGAGCTCTCCGGTGGAGATGTAGATGAGGTCGTAGCGGCGGATGAGGGCCTCGGATTGCGTGCCCTTGCCTGCGCCGGGTGGTCCGAAGAGGGCGAGGTTGAACATGGGGTCTAGGCGGGGGGCTGCCGCGGAGACAATCCCACGGCGCGGCCCGGCACAACGCGGAACCCGGACCAACACTGGAGCACCGCTGCGGCACCGCGGCAGCAGGCATGCTCCAGGCTCGCACCGCGACCCCGCTTGCGGAAGCATGCCGCCTGCGCTGCGATTCGCCTCCAGCCATGCACCCCGGATCTTCATGAGACTTCACGCCCTTCTTCTTGCGTCGCTCCTCGCTCCCGTCGTCCACGCCGCATCGCTGCCCGGGACCGCCATGACCCACGCCGATGCGCGTGCCGTGCTCTCGCTCAATGGCCGCTGGCACGTGATCGTCGATCCCTACGACAACGGCTACTTCAACTACCGCCTGCAGCCCTATGACGCGGCGGAGCGGCCGAGCGGAGGCTACTTCCTCGACCGCGATCCCGCCACGCCGAGCGAGCTGATCGAATACGATTTCGACACCAGCCCGTCCCTCGCCGTGCCGGGCGACTGGAATTCGCAGGACGACCGGCTCTTCTACTACGAGGGCACGGTGTGGTATCGGCGGCTCTTCGACGCGCCGCCCGCGGCACCCGGCGCGCGGCACTTCCTCCACTTCGGCGGCGCCAACTACGAGGCACACGTCTACCTCAACGGGAAAAAGCTCGGCGCGCACGTGGGCGGCTTCACGCCATTCCAGTTCGAGGTGACCGGCCAGCTCCGCCCGACCGGCAACAGCCTGGTCATCCGCGTCAACAACCAGCGCCACCCCGAGGGCGTGCCCACGGTCAACACCGACTGGTGGAACTACGGCGGTCTCACGCGCGACATCGCGCTGCTCGAGACGCCGGCCCGCTACATCCACGACGCGACCTTCACGCTGCAGCGCGGCACGACCGACCGCGTGACCGCGAGCGTGCGGCTCGATGCCCCGGCCGCCGGCGCGACGGCGCGGCTCGAAATCGCGGAGCTGACCTTCAGTGCCGAGGCGGCGGTCGACGCGCAGGGCGTGGCCACCTTTGACCTGCACATCCCCGGACTCGAACTCTGGTCGCCGGAGCATCCCCGGCTCTACGAGGTCACCGTCTCCGCCGCGGGCGACCGCCTGGCCGAGCGCATCGGCTTCCGCACGATCGAGACGCGCGGCCACGACATCCTGCTCAACGGCCAGCCGGTCTTCCTGCGCGGCATCTGCCTGCACGAGGAGAACCCGCTGCGCGGCGGCCGCGCCACCACGCCGGGCGAGGCGCGCCTGCTCCTCGGCTGGGCGCGCGAGCTCGGCTGCAATTTCGTGCGCCTGGCCCACTACCCGCACAACGAGCACGTCGCGCGCGTGGCCGACGAAATGGGCCTGCTCCTCTGGGAGGAGGTCCCCGTCTACTGGACGATCCACTGGGACAACCCCGCCACCTTCGCCAACGCCAGCGCGCAGCTGCGCGAGCTCATCGCCCGCGACAAAAACCGCGCCAGCGTGATCATCTGGTCCATGGCCAACGAGACGCCGGTCTCCGCGGCGCGCACGGACTTCCTGCGTCGCCTGTGCGAGCAGACGCGCGCCGCCGACCCCACGCGCCTGATCTCGGCGGCGATGGAGGTGCACGCCGACCCGGCCGACATCAACACCAAGGTCGTCGAGGACCCGCTGGCCGAGTTCACCGACATCGTCAGCTTCAACCAGTACATCGGCTGGTACACCGGCCTGCCCGACGACTGCGCCAAGGTGAAGTGGGTCGTCAACTACAACAAGCCCGTCCTTATCAGCGAATTCGGGGCCGACGCGCTGCAGGGCCGCCACGGCGACCGGCTCGCGCGCTTCACCGAAGAGTATCAGGAGGACCTCTACCGCAAGACGCTGCCCATGCTGGAGCGCATCCCGCAGCTGCGTGGCCTCACACCGTGGATCCTCTGCGACTTCCGCTCGCCGCGCCGCCCGCTGCCGCACATCCAGGACGGTTGGAACCGCAAGGGACTGATCGGCGAGAATGGCTCGCGCAAGAAGGCGTTCTTCGTGCTGCGCGCGTTCTACGAGGAGAAAGCCGCCGCGGAGGCGCCGCCGAAGAACTGATCCTCCTGCCGCACGCCCATGAACCGCATCGCACTCCTGCTTCTCACACTCGCCGCGTCGTGTCTCGCCGCCATCGCGGCCGACACGTCACCCGCGACCTCCCCCGCTCCGCTCGCCAGCCGGCTCGGCAGCGCCACGGCGCGCGCCGCGTATGAGGAGTTCGTCGCCGACGTGCTCGCCGCCGCCGGCAAACAAGCCGCGGCCTTCACCGCCCTGGAGAGGGATGTGACGCGCCTCTCGGCGGACAAGGCCCGCGAGCAGCTGGCGTTTCTC
Source organism: Opitutaceae bacterium (assembly GCA_014879845.1). Classification (GTDB taxonomy): domain Bacteria; phylum Verrucomicrobiota; class Verrucomicrobiia; order Opitutales; family Opitutaceae; genus JAEWQP01. The sequence goes on along the minus strand of JACSRI010000173.1, from coordinate 12,460 downwards.
GAAACCCTCGCGCTCACGCGCGGTCAGCTCTCCCAAAGCCGCCGCGCCATCCTCGGCTGCACGCAGCTCACGCGCGAGGAGTCCGAGTTGATCCTCGGCGAGCTAGACGCCGTAAAGATCCGCTGGGACAAGCTCCTCGCCGAGGAGGTGCCCGCCCGCAAGGCCGCGCTCGTGCGCCAGCTCGACATCGCCGCGGTCGCGGTGATGCCCCAGGCCGCGCCGCCTGCGCCCACGCCGCGCACGCCGGCCGAGGTCCTGGCCGCGGCGCGCAGCCGGCTGCGTCCCATGGGCACGGCGCTCATCGGCTCGGAGTATCATCTGCTGCTCGACGGCCAGCGCCTGCGGGCCGGCCAGACGATCACGGTCAAGCTCGAGCGTGACTACGTGGTGACGATCGCAGGCGTGACGAAGACCGCCTACACACTCGCGCTAGGCGACCAGACGCTGCTCGTGCCGTTGGAGTAGGCGCCTGCACGGCCCTCGAGGGACGGGTCGGCAAGAGTGTCAGGCAGGGACGCTCGACCCACGGAAGCAGACCCGACTCAAGCGGCCGGAACGTCGATCCACGCCCCCACCTCGTGGATGCGCGCGATGTCGGGACTGTATTCGGGAATCGGAGCCAGGTTCCAGCGCCACGCGTGGTCGGGGCGGCGCAGCGGAAGTCGCGCGAGCAGGTTCTCGCGCTTGATCTCGCGGCCGTCGGGTCCGAGGTCGAGGCGGGCCGTGTCGGCGAGAAGGACACGCACGGCCCCGACACGTTGCCCGAGCCAGGCGAGATGCTGCTTCGCCGCCGTCGTGCCGCAGCGATCCGGCAGGGCGTCATCGACACGCGCGGCCGGCAGGGCGTGGCCGGGCACGAGGCCGAGCTGCGAGAGGCAGTTGGCCGAGACGACCAGGTCGGGTTCTCCGCCCGGTGGCGGACCGGGATCGGCCTCCTCGAAGATGCGGCGCGCTCCGGCCGACACGACCGTGGCGCGCACGGCCGCGAGCTTTTCCAGGGCCCCGGTGGCATCCCACGACACACAGCGGACCCGGCCGGGATGGCGGCGGGCGAGCGCCCGCGCGACCGGACTCACGACGATGTCAGCCAGGACCACCTCGCCAAAACGAGCCGCCAGGTCGTCGACCGGCACGTCGAGGCAGTCGCCCGCACCGATGACCAGCGCCCGGCCGAAGCTCGTGCAACGCCCCGCTCCTTCGAGCACGATCTCGCGGCTGCGCGCGAGGTGCGGCTGCCAGGCTGTGCGCATGCGCCGATGGCGCGCCGCGATGGCGGCATGCTCATAGACGAGATCGAGCTGACGCGCCCACGGCGGACACTGGGCCCGGAGGGTGCGGATCCATTCGCGAATCATGCGCCCGACCATGGACACGCCGTCCACGACGTCGCGTCCGAAACGCGCACGCGTTCGGACATTGAACCAGTCACCCGGCACGATAGCCTCATTCCCGGTATGCAAGCCGCCCGCTGGTGCGCAACCACCCCATTCCCGGCTGGATGTCGAATCGTGACGCGGAGCGTCCGGGCCACGGCGGTGTCGCTCCTCGTCGTCGGCTGGCTGTGTGCGCCGGCCCACGCGCAGGACGAAGCCGGCGGCATATCCATCGAGGGCCGACCATCCAACGCCGCCGTGATCGTCGGCGCCGCCACCAACATGTATCCGTACGCCTACGAGGAGGGCGGACGTCTGCAGGGTTTTGCCGTCGACATCTTCGACGCGGTGGCGCGCGAGATGGGCATCAAAGCCAGCCGCCTGCCGATCAACAACAACAACGCCGGCACCATGCTCATGGCCGGCCGCATCGACCTGATCCTCTTCTGGGCAGAGACGCCCGAGCGCCAAAAGGAGATGTCCCTCTCCACCCCGCTGCTCACGTTGCAGACCGTGGTCGTGGTGCGCGCGGACGAACAGCGCATCCGGACCGCGGCCGACCTCGAGGGACGCGTCATCGCCACGGGCTCGCGCGGCACGGTCGCCTCGACCTACGTGCGCGACCACGTGAAGGGCGCCACCGAGGTGTTCGCCACGCATCCGGAGGAGATCCTCATGCAGGTCTCATCCGGCCTGGCCGATGCCGCCGTGCTCTCCCGCCTTACTGCCGCCGCGCGGATCGATCGCCTCGGGCTGAAGAACCTCCGCATCCTTGACGAGGGCATCGAGGGTTACGACGTGCGCTACGGGTTCATGGTGCGGCGTGGCGACGACCGCCTGCTCGCTCGTCTCAACGAAGGCATTACGCTGATCCACCGCGACGGCAGCTACGCCCGGATCTACGACGCATGGTTCGGGCGGCACGAGCCCCGGCGCTTCACTCGCGAGCAGGTGGTCGCCTATGTGGCGGCGGCCCTGGCCCTCGGCCTGGTCATCCTCCTCATCCCCGTCCTGCGCCAGCGGCGGCTGTCGGGCCGGCTCGTGGAGCAGGCTCGCGAACTCAGCGCTGAACGCACCCTCCAGGCCATGCTCTTCGACACGCACCCCGCCGCCGTGCTGGTGCTGGAGGCGGACGCCCCGGGTGCACCCGCACGCCTCGTCTCAGCCAACCGCGCCGCCGCCTCGCTTTACGGAATCGACTCCGCGGTGTCCGCGGGGTGCACACTGGCGGGGCTCGGCCTGCGGTCGGAGATCCAGGCTTGCCTGGCCGAGATCGAGGCGCGCTGGCCAGACGACGACAGCACCGTCGTGTTGACGCAGTCGCTGCTCGATTCGCGCCGCACACTCGAGACCACCCTGCGTCCGCTGAGCACCGGCGAGCATCGGCGCCGACTTTGTGTCGTGTCGGTCGAGAACCCGCGCCGCCCCACTCCCTTTTGAGCCGGGGCCCCGGCGCAGCTCACGCTCATCAGTCGGGCGGACCCGGAAGGCGGCGCCTGCCCCGGGGCTGGACCGCGAGGCTCTCCTCCACGGGGCGCGCCCGACCGACTACGGCGTCCACCCGAGCGCGGGATGCGGTCGTCACCCGATTCGCCCGTCCCTGATTGAAACGATGGTAAACGCATCCGATGCGAATCGTGTGCCGCGTGTCACGCCCTTCATCGCCAGCACGCCGTCGCGATCCGGGTGGCGACGGGCTGTCGGCGTGCTCGCCGTCTTCACCTGGGCCTGGGGAGCGGCCGCGGAAGTCTCAGCCGAGGCGCCGGAGATGGACGAGCCGATCGTCATCGCCGCCTCGGAGGTGTTTTACCCATATTCCTACCGCGACGACGACGGCCAGCTGAAGGGTTTCGCTGTCGACATCACCGACGCGGTGGCCCGGGCCAAGGCGCTGCGCATCGAGCGTGTCACGCTGGGCAACGCCGCCCTGGGCGACGCGCTGCGCGGCGGCAAGGTCGAGGTCATCCAATTCTGGAGCGAGACACCGGCGCGTCGCGAGTGGGCGGCGTTTTCCGTGCCGATCGTGACCTTCGAGACCATCATCGTGGTGCGCCGCGACGAGCCGCGGATCAGGACCCCGGCCGACCTTGCGGGCAAAGTCGTGGCGATCGGCCAGCCCGGCACCGTCGGCGCACGTTACCTGCGAGAAAACCACCCGACCGCGACCGCCGCCGAGGACCCGACGACCGAGGAGTTTCTCCGCAAGGTTTCGGCCGGCACTTACGACGCGGCCGTGCTCTCGCGCCTCACGGCCGTGTCGATGATCGAGCGCTTTGGCCTGCGCAACCTGCGCGTACTCGATGCACCGATACCCGGGCACGACTACGACGTGCGCTACTGTTTCGCCGTGCGCAGGGAGGACGTCGCGCTGCTCGGTCATCTCAACGAGGGGCTCGCCATCATCCGCACGACCGGCGAATTCGACGCGATCTTCCAGCGGTGGTTCGGCCGCCACGTGGGTCGGCACTACACGCGGACGGAAGTGCTGGCCTACGTGTCCGCCGCGCTGCTGCTGGCGCTCATGACCGCGATGTGGGGGCTGCTGCGCCAGCGGTCGCTCCTGCGCCGCATCCATGGCCAGTCCGACCAGCTGGCCGAGCAGCGATCCCTCCTCGCCGCGCTGCACGAGCGCCATCCGCTGGCCACGCTGATCTTCGCCCTCGCGCCCGGGCAGGCGCCCCTGCTCGTGTCGATCAATCCCGAGGCTGCCCGCCTGTTGCGTCTCCCACCCGCGACCGGGCCGGGCACCGGTCTCGACCAACTGCAGCTCGCTCCTGATCTCGCGGCGCTCATGCACGAGGCACTCGCCCGCGGCAAGACCCGCGAGACCCCCGAGACCTGGGAGTCGCGCTTGCCCGGGAGCCGCCAGCTGCTCGAGACCACCGTCGTGTCGCTCGGACACGCCGGCGCGTCAGGCCACCGCGTGTGCGTGTTGCTGGCCGACATCACCCACCGACGCCTCGCCGACGAGGAACTCTCGCACTCGCGACGCCTCCGCGCACTCGGGGAACTGGTCGGCGGGATCGCCCACGAGTTCAACAACCTGCTCACGCCGATCATCGGCACGACCAACCTCCTGCGCACGGAACGGCGCGACGACGCCCCGCTCCAGGGCGACCTCGCCCTCGTCGACCAGGCCGCGCGCCGTGCCGCTGACCTCACGCGTCGGTTGCTCACCTTCGGCCGCCGCACCGAGGAACACCCTGCGGCCGTGCGCCTCGCCGACGCGGTGCAGAGCTGCTTCGACATGCTCAAGCCCACCGTCGACCGGCGCGTGCAGTGGCACGCCGCCGTGCCCGCCGACCTGCCCAAGCCCGCCATCAACCCCGTCGACCTCAACCAGGTCCTCTTCAACCTCGTCATCAACGCGCGCGACACGCTGCTCGCGCGCCTCGCCCGCCCGCACGATCCGGACTGGACGCCGCGCCTGAGCGTCACCGCGGGCGCACTGCCGCCGCCGGCCCACCAGCCGCGCAGGCCCGGCCCTGGTCGTGTCGTCGATGGCTGGGTACGGATCACCGTCGAGGACAACGGCGAGGGCATCGCGCCCGAGGTGATCGACCGCATCTTCGAGCCATTCTTCACCACCAAGGAGACGGGCAAGGGCACGGGCCTCGGCCTGGCCACCGTCTGGCACACCGTGACCGAGGCCGGCGGCGACGTGCAGGTCGACTCCCGCCCTGGCGAGGGATCGCGCTTCCACATCCTGCTGCCGCATGCGCCCGAGACCGCGGCGGACGCCGGTCCCGCACGCGCCGACGCCCCCGGGCCGGATCCGGCCGTGCCGCGACGCCGGGAGTGCGGCCGCATCCTGCTCGCCGAAGACGAGCCGATGGTCGCGCGCACCACCCTGCGTCTGCTTTCCCAGATGGACTTCAGCGCGACGCACGCACCCGACGGCATGGCCGCGTGGGAACTGCTCGAGCGCAACTCACGCGCCTTCGACGTGCTGCTGCTCGACGTGAACATGCCACGCCTGAGCGGGGTGGACCTCGTGCGCCGCGTGCGCCGCCTGGGCTACGCCGGGCGCGTCGTGATGATGAGCGGTCGTGTCGCCGAGGAGGATATCGCGACGCTCCGCGCCCTCGGCGTGGACTACATCCTGCCCAAGCCGTTTCTCCAAGGCGACCTGCAGACCGCACTCGCCCGCGACGGCGGGGTCTCGGCCGCCGACCGATCCGGGCCGGTCGGCGCCCGCGCCTAAGCCGCGGGCTGGATGGTTCCGGATTGGCCCGGCCGGACAGCGCGCCACGCTCGTGGCCATGACCCGTCCTTTGCGCCCCACCCTCGTGTCGGCACTCGCCGGAGTTGTGCTGTTCCTGAGCGCCAGTGCCCGCGCCGACACGCCGCTCGCCGGGCCGGCATCCGTCCCCGTCCGTGTGCCCCGCATCCACCTCGCCGGCGACTCCACCGCGGCGGACAAGCCGACCTCCCCGCCCAATCCAGAGCACGGCTGGGGCCAGCTCCTGCCGCAGTTCCTCAGCGAGCCGGACATGGTCGTGAACCACGCGCAGAATGGCCGCTCGACCAAGAGCTTCATCGACGAGGGCCGCTGGCAGGCCCTCGTGGACGCGCTGCAGCCGGGCGACTGGGTCATCATCCAGTTCGGCCACAACGACGAAAAGGACAAGGACCCGAAGCGCTACACGGCTCCACGCGACGGATACACGGAAAACCTCCGCCGCTTCGTCGGCGACGTGCGGGGGCGCGGCGCCCACCCCGTCCTGTGCACACCGGTCGCCCGCCGCAAGTGGGACGAGGCCGGTTCGGCGCTCGTCGAGACGCACGGCGACTACCCGGCGGCGGTGCGCGACCTCGCGCGGGCGGAGGGCGTGCCGCTGTTCGACCTGCTCGTCCTCACGCGAGCCCTCGAGGAGGCGCACGGCGTGGAGGGTTCGAAACGCCTGCACCTGTGGATCCCGGCCGGCCGCTACGAGCGGCGTCCCGAGGGATGGCAGGACGACACCCACTATTCCGCCTATGGCGCCGGCCGCGTCGCCGCGCTGGTCGTGCAGGAGATCCTGCGCCAGCAGCTGCCGCTGCAGGCCTGGGTGAAGTAGTCGCGCCCGTCACCGCCGGTCATCCGGACGACGCGGGCAGGTGCCTCACCAGCAGGTCAGGCACGTCCATGCCCGAACTACAGCCAGGCCTGCCGCTCATCCTTGCAGGCGTGCCCGCGAGGCATGGGCGAGTGAGTGGAGCCCTTCACCGAGCGGCGGGACGGCCTATTCAGTGACACGATCGATCGCATGGAGAAAGGGCACGGCGGCGCGGCTCCGACTCGCCGAATTCACGCCGACCCCGCAGATTCCTCTAAACAAGGTCCAACCTCCGCGCTACGGTCGACGCCGTGATTCTGGTCGGCTCGTTAAAGACCTGCTAAATCGCGACGTTCTCCTGCCCCGTGAATCGCTCGTCATCGTCCAGCCGCATTCGTCCCAAGGCACGCCGTGCCGCACCCGCCGCAGCCTCCCGCGGCATGCAGCGCCGCGTACCGCGCGCGTTCCTTGAGTCGCGTCCGCCGGCGGTCCTGGGAGCGATCACCCCGGCGACGGGGCCGGCGCCGAGCCACCGTGCGCGCCCCGTCCCGGGCGAGGCCGACACGACCCCCGACGCGGCGGCACCAGCTTCCAAAACGTGCGCCGCGGGCCTGCGCGTGTTGCTCGCCGAGGACGATCCGATGGTCGCGCGCAGCACCGTAGCGGTGCTGCGTCGGCTCGGCCACACCGTGATCCATGCGCTCGACGGCACCTCGGCGTGGAAGAGCCTGCAGGGCCGCATGCACGAGTTCGACGTGCTGCTGCTCGACGTCGTCATGCCCCGCATGAACGGCTCCGATCTCGCGCACCGCGCCCGCGCCGCGGGCTTCACCGGGCCGATCATCCTGGTGAGCGGCCTGGTCATGGAGATCGATCCCGACGCGCTCGCGCTGCTCGGTATCCGCACCTTCATGACCAAGCCCTTCCTGCCCGCCGACCTCGACCGCGCGCTGCGCGGCGGGTGAGGGCGCGCCAGGCGGGCGTCCGCGCCCGAACACCCGCCTACGGCACCTCGTAGACCTCCACCAAGCACACGCCGGTCGTGCCGCCCACACCGCTGACCTGCGCGGTGTAGGTGCCGGGCGCGAGCGTGACGAGCAGCGCGGCATCGGCGCTGCCATTGGGCAGCGAGAACGCATAAACCTGCGCGGCCACCGCGGCGATCTGCGTGCCGTTCGGCGTCGACCAGTTGTCGTTCGTGCCGATCGCCGTCGAGCCACTGAAGAGCGTCAGCGTGGGATTGGCCAGCGCCCCGGCCACGCCAAAGCTCGCAAGCCGCGGACCGACCGCGCGCACGAGCAGCGTGCGCGCGCCGGTGCCACCCACGACGATGCCGGGGATGAGCACCTCCTCGCCCGTTCCGACCTGCGCGCGCACGGACATATTGGCCAGCCGGCCGGGCGCGGACGCCCCGTCGATCTCGTAGAGCTCGACCAGGCCCACACCCGTCTCGCCCGCCACGGCGCTGCTCATCACCGCGGTGTAGAGGCCGGGCGGCAGCGTCACGAGCATGGCCGCATCCTTCGATCCCGATCCGAGGCCGAATGCATAGACCTGCGCCGACGCGGCGGTGAGCTCGGCCAGGTTGGAGGCGGAGCCCCAGTCATCGTTGGTCGCGATCGTCACGCCGGAGCCGTTGACGAGCGAGAGCTGTGGATCGGGCAGCACGCCACCCACGCCGAATCCCGCGAGACGCGGTCCGACGCCGCGCACCAGCAGCTGAAGTGAGCCGCCGGATACGACGAAGCCCGGGATGAGCACGCCGCTGCCGCCGCCGACTTGCGCACGGGCCGAGATGTTGGCCAGGCGCGCGGAGGGCGTGTTGCTGCCGAGCGTGCCGGTGAGCGTCGTGCGCTTGGCGCCAAAAGTGGTGCCGCCACCGCCGCTGCCGGCGACGACCGAGTAGACAGCGCCGCTTGCCTGGTCGGTCACCAGCTGGGTCAGCCCCCACGGCTCCGACACAAGCACGCCAGCGGCGGGCCAGAGCCTCGACCCCGCGGCATCCAGGCGCTGCGCGCGCACCTGCGACGGATCGGCGACACCCCACGTCACGATGACGCCTCCGGCTCCGTCGCTCACGGCCGCGCCCGCATACACGGCACCGGGATCGTGCACCTCGACGCCGAGGTCGCCCCACTGCCGGGAGCCGTCGGCGCCGAGGTGCTGCGCCGTCATGCGATAGCTTGTGCTGCCCGGCGCACTCCCCAGCCACGTGACGATGGCGCCGCCCGCCCCGTCGGACACGACCGTGACCCCACTGGCGACGACGCCGCCGGGGAGTGCGACACGACGGTTGTTCTCCGGCCACGCCAACGTGCCGTCGGCCTGGAGATGCAGGTAGTAGAGGTCGGCATTGGAGCCCGTCACGATGAACGCCCCACCCTGCCCGTCGCTGCACGCGCCCTTGAAGCCGTAGGTTCCGAAGTAGTTGTCGATCGGGACGGAAAACCCCAGCGCCCCCGCGGCGGTGACGCGGCGGGCGATGATCCCTCCGCCCTGCGTGATCAAGATGAGCACCACGCCGTGTTCCCCGCTCCCGCCCGCAGGTTGATCGGTGATCAGAGCCGCGGCGTAGGTCACATAACCGACGGCCACGTCCAATCCCGAGCCCGGCCAGCCCACGGGCGGCTGGCCGTCGGCGGTGAGGCGCCACAGGCGCTGCGCATAGTCGGTCGTCCCGAGCGGCTGCGGACTGGTGAAGACATAGAGCCCCCCGGCGCCGTCGGCGAGGAGCTGGCCGCCAAGGTTGGTATACCCGATCGAGCCAAACTCCCGCAGGAGCCGGCCGTCCGGCTCCCACTGCGCCTCGCCATCGGCGTCGAGGCGCTGCAGCCAGACGTGGCGCGTGGCGGTCGCGTTGATCGTGCGCTGGTCGACCCAGGCGAGATAGAAGCCGCCGGCGCCATTCGGCACCATCGCGTGCGTGTCGACGTGCCCGGGGAGCGCGCAGATCGCGGAGCCGTTGTCGCCCCACATGCGCGCGCCGTTGGCATCGAGGCGCTGGGCGTAGAGATTGGAATCATTGACGCCGGCGCGGTGGTCGCGCCAGAGGAACGCGGCGCCGCCGGCTCCATCCGAGACCATCACAACCTCCTGTGGGTTGATCGACGTATCCACGACGACGGGATTGTTGATCCCGGGAACACCCGACCACTGGGCGTGGGTCGGATGCGGAAGGACCGAAACCGCGAGTGCGGCGGCGAACGAGAGGTGGAGGAGGATCGAGTGTGAGCGCATGTGATGAGGTGGTGCATGCGTCGATCTGCCAAAACCCGGCGGGCGATTTCAGGCTTTTGACATCCCCCGCACTTTTCTTTCCCTGCCCCCATGGACCGAGCCTCGCCACCCCCGGCTGCACCGGCTCCCGAGGCCTTCCAGTCGACGGCTTGGACACTCGTGATCGCGGCTCGGACCGACAGTGCCTCGCGTCGCGCGGCCCTCGAGCGGCTCTGTCGCACCTACTGGCCGCCGGTCTTTGGCTACCTGCGGCGGCGCGGCTACACGCCGGCTGATGCACAGGACCTCACGCAGAGTTTCTTCCTCGAATTGCTTGAGAGCGATTTTCTCGATCGATCGGACCCGGATCGCGGGCGGTTTCGCGGCTACCTGATCGGCGCGCTGCGCCGCCATCTCGCTCGAGAGCGCCAGCATGCGGCCGCCCAGAAACGCGGCGGCGGCGCCGGGCTGCTGCTGCGACCCGGTGAGCCCGAGGCCTGGCTCGAGGCGCTGGTCGACGCGGCGCCGGGGCCGGACGAAGCCTATGAGCGCGCCTGGGCGCATGCCCTGCTCGGCCGCGCGCTCGCCCGTCTCGAGGCCGAGCAAACCGAGGCGGGACGCGCCGGGGCCTTCGCACAACTGCGCCCGTGCCTGGGCGGCGACGTCGCGCCCGGACGCTACGCGGAGATCGCCCGCGAGACGGGCATCTCGCGCACGCAGGTCGCCCTGCGCGTCCACCGCCTCAACCAGCGCCTCATCGAACTGGTGCGCCGCGAGGTGGCCGACACCGTCGCCGATCCCACCGCGGTGCGCGCGGAGATGGCGCACCTGCGCCTCGCGCTCGCGCGCTGAGTCATCGCCATGCGTGATGATCCCGCATCTCCCGACTCGCACACGTGCCGGAGTTGCGGCTCGCCCACCTCGACCGGCCCCGGCGCCCTGTGCCTCGCCTGCCTGGGGACCTGGGCCCTGCGCACCGAGGACGAGCATGGCGGGGCGCCCCCAGCCGGGCTCACCGTGCCGGGCCGCCTCGGGGAATTCGAGTTGATCGAAGAACTCGGGCGCGGCGGCATGGGCGTGGTCTATGCGGCGCGTCAGCCGGGCCTCAATCGCATCGTCGCGCTCAAGGTCCTCGGCGGCACCACGCCGACGACTCCGGAGGCGCAATCGCGCTTCGAGCGCGAGGCGGTGTCGATCGCGCGACTGCACCATCCCAACATCGTGGCCGTGCACGCCGCCGGCCGGTTCGAGGGACGATTGTACTATGCGATGGACCTCGTCGACGGGCTGGACCTCACGCGCGTCTGCGTGCCGGACCCGCTCGATCCGCATGACGCGGCGCAGCTGGTCGCCGCCGTCGCGCGCGCCATCCACCACGCGCACGAGGCCGGGATCGTGCACCGCGACCTCAAGCCCTCCAACGTGCTGCTCGACGCGGACGAGACGCCGCGCGTGGTCGACTTCGGCATCGCACGCTGGATACAGGAGCCGGCCGACCTCACGCGCACCGGCCAGATCCTCGGCTCGCCCGCCTTCATGGCGCCGGAACAGGCGATCGGGCAGAGCTCACCGGCCGGCGACATCCATGCGCTGGGCGGCCTGTTGTTTTTCACCCTGACCGGGCGCCCGCCGTTCGAGGGGGAGACCGCGCTGGAAGTGCTCGGACGCGTCACCTCGGATCCAGCACGTCCTCCGGGAGCGCTTCGTCCCGGCGTGCCGCCTCCGCTCGACGCGATCACGCTGCGCTGCCTGGCCAAGCGGCCTGCCGATCGCTACGGCACCGCGCTCGAGGTCGCCGACGATCTCGAGCGCTGGCTCGCGGGAGCACCGGTGAACGCCCCCGAGGCACCGGTGGCCGAGGCCCTCCGACTCGTCGCCGAGGTGCGCGCCCAGGCGGGCCGGGAGGGGTATCAGTTCGCGCTCATCGAGGGCTTCACCGCGAAACTCACGCGCGCCGTCCAGCTCGCGCCCGACCTGGCGGCGGCGCACGCGGAACTGTGCCTGCTGCATGCCACGATGGTCTCGCTCGGCATCGATGCCACGCAGGCGCGGCGCGACCTCGCGCGCCAGTCTGCCGAGCGGGCCGAGGCGCTCGATCCTCAGAGCGTGGATACACGCTGCGCCCGCGCCATCACCCTGCTCAACGCCGAGGGCCGCGCCGCGGAGGCCTGGCCCCAGCTCGCCGCGCTCGCCGCCGAGCTGCCCGGCGACGTGCGCCTGCAAGGCATCCACGGCCGCGCCGCGATCAAACTGGGACGCTGGCGCGAGGCCAAGGCCTCGCTGCAGCGCCGCCTCACCGCACTCGAGCCCGATTCGCCGCAGCCGCGCCAGCTCCTCGCCTGGGTCCACGGCCATTTGCGCGAGTATGGCGACGCCGTGGTGTGGATCGAGGACGCGCTGCGCATCGACCCGCGTCCGGCCTACCGCCGGCTCGTCCGCGCCTGGTATCGCTGGCTGGCCGATCCCGAGCCCACGCGCGCCCTGCGCGACCTGCGTGCGCTGCCTGAAGCCGAGCGCCGCGATCGCACGGTCGCGTGGTGCGAGGCGCAGCTGCTCCTCGCACTCGGCCGGCCCGCCGAAGCCTTTCTCGCCTATCGCACCAGCGTCGCGACCCCCGAGGGATGGTCCACCCAGGCGGCCGAGGAAAACGCCCATCTCCTGCGCCTCGCCCGCTGGGCGCGGGAACCCCTCGCCGCCGAGATCGAGACCGAGCTGCGCCGTCAGCTCGCACCGGGCCGCACGCGCCGCGCCGCCTCGCCGAAAGAGGCGCTGCAACAGGCCTACGCCTTCGCGGCGCTCGGCCGTCGCGAGGAGGCCCTCGCGCTCGCCGAC
>JACSRI010000241.1 GCA_014879845.1 Opitutaceae bacterium | reverse complement strand
TCGCCCCGTCCGACACGGCGCGCGCCGCTCGGGTTCTCCCGGCGGGCGGGGCCGCCATCGTGCCGGTGGCGCGCGGTTGGCTCGCGCTGGCCGTGGGCAGTCTGATCGTGGCCGGCCTGCTCTCACTTGCCGTGGTGGTCGGGCGCCTGCCCGTCCTCTCCGCCTGGATCGCCGACCCGCTCTTCTTCAAGCGCTGCCTGGTCGTGCATGTCGACCTCGCGCTGGTGGTGTGGTTCTACGCCTTCATCGCCGGACTCCTCGCTGCGGCCGTGCGTCAGCCCGGTGGCCTGATCGGCTGGGCCGGGCCCGGGCTGGCTGGGGTCGGCGTGCTTGCCATGCTCGCGGGCGGTCTCGTGCGCGGCGCGCAACCGGTGCTCGCCAATTACGTGCCGGTGATCGACCACCCGGTGTTTCTCACCGGCCTGGGGCTGCTCTTCGCGGGACTGGTGGGCGGGATGTTGTCGCTGTTGCTTCGTCCGACCTGCGCGGGCATCGTCCCAGGGGCCACGATGGTCGGCCTGCGCGCTGCGGCGGTGGCGGTCGTGCTGGCCGGCGCGACGTGGGTGTCGGCCATGGCCGGATTGCCGCGGGGCCTCGATCCGTGGACCCACTACGAGTTTTCCGCCTGGGGACCCGGGCACGTGCTGCAGGTGGCCAACACCTGCGCGATGCTGGCCGTGTGGATGTGGCTGCTTGAACGCGCGACCGGCCGGGCGCCGCTCACGCCGCGCGCGATGCGTGTGGTCATGTCGGTGCTGCTCGCGCCCCACTTCATCATGCCGGTGCTGACGATCCGGGGCACGCTCAACAATCTCTACCACGACGGTGCCACGCAGCTCATGCGCTGGGGCATTTTCCCGATCGTGCTGGTCGCCATCGGGGTGGGGGTGCGGCATCTTGTCGCGCGGCGCGACGCGCGCGAGCCCGCCCGCACGGCGTTGCTCACGGCCCTGGCGGCGAGCGCCGGACTGGCCGTGCTCGGCATCGTTCTCGGCGCGTGCATCCGGGGTTCGAACACACTCGTCCCGGCGCATTACCACGCCTCGCTTGGTGCGGTCACGGCGACCCTGATGGCCGCGGCGCATCTCGTGGTCGGCCGTCCCGCCGGCAGGTCGGGCTGGCGTGCGCCACGCTGGCAGCTCGCTGTCTACGGCGTCGGCCAGGTGATCTTCGCCCTCGGCTTCGCGCTTGGAGGCGCGCACGGGCTCGGCCGCAAGGAGTATGCCGCCGAGCAGCACGTGCGCAGCCTCGGCGAATACGCCGGCCTGCTCATCATGGGCCTTGGTGGTCTCGTCGCGGTCGTCGGCGGCGTGTGGTTTCTCGTTCTCATGGTCCGCGGAATGGCGCGCTGGCTGCGCCGTCCCGCGCTGTATTCGCCCTCTCCCAACAACCCATCCGCATGACACCACCCACCCAAGAGCCCTTCCTCAAGCGCCTCATGGACAACCCATGGCTGCTTCTCGTCCTCGGCGTCGCGATCCCGATGCTCTCCTACACCGCGTGGGGTTGGGTCGAGATCCTCCTGGTCAAACCCGCCACGCTCCCCTGAGACGCGCCCATCATGAGCCTGAGCATTCCTGAACGGGGTTGGTACAAGGCGCCCGCTGGCGCGGAGAAACTCTGGATCGGCCTCGCGCTGACCTGGTGCCTGGTGATGAGCGTGATGATGCCGTACTGGCACTTTCGCGGGAAGCAGAACAGCCGGGGCGAAGCCTACGCCGTGACGCCGGCGGCATTTTTCGAGCGCGCCGACACGTTTGTGCAGGCGAACAAGGTGGGGGAGCGCGACGGCATCCCGATTGTCGAGCCGGCCCCGGGCGGCGACGCCTACCTGGTCGCGCGCATGTGGAGTTGGTACCCGATCCTGCGCCTGCGCGAGGGGCAGACCTACCGGGTGCACCTCTCGTCGATGGACCTGAACCACGGATTCTCCCTCCAGCCGCTCAACATGAACTTCCAGGTCCTGCCCGGCTACGACCACGTGCTCACGCTCACTCCCACCTCGAAGGGTGAGTTCACGATCGTGTGCAACGAGTTCTGCGGCATCGGGCACGACCGGATGTTCGGCAAGATCCTCGTCGAGTGATTCACAGTGAACCTCGTAACCATCTTCTCGTGACACCATGACTTCCCTGACCGCCACCATTCCCACCGCACTCGACGCCCCGGGCGCGCAGAGCCGCCACTGCGACACCACCGGCCTGAAGGTCTGCCTCTCCTCGCAGTCCTTTATCAAACTCTCGGCCGTGAGCGCCGTGGTCTTCCTGCTGCTCGGCGGCATCGCCGCCATCCTGCTTGCGCTCACGCGCTGGCAGGCCGTCCACCTGCTGCCCGTGGACTGGTTCTACCGCATCCTGACCTTCCACGGCCTGAACATGCTCATCTTCTGGATCCTGTTCTTCGAGGTCGCGATCCTCTACTTCGCCTGCACCATCCCGCTGAACGCACGGCTCTTCTCGCGCAAGATCGCGTGGGCCGCTTTTGCGATGATGCTCACTGGGGCTGTGATGGTAGACGTCACCATCCTCGTCGGCCGCGCCGACGTGCTCATGACGAGCTACCTGCCGCTCCTCGCGCATCCCGCCTTCTATCTGGGTATCATCCTCGTCGCGGTCGGCACGCTCACGGCGGTGTTCAACTTCTTCGCCACGCTCTACATCGCGAAACGCGACCGCACCTATGAGGGCTCGGTTCCGCTCGTGACTTTCGGCGCGCTGGCTGCGGCGATCATCGCGGTGGTCACGCTGTTGCACGGCGCGATCGTGATGATCCCGACCTTCACCTACTCGATGGGGTGGACGCCGCAGCCCGACCCGATGTGGTACCGCATGATCTGGTGGGGCCTCGGCCACCAGTCGCAGCAGGTCAATGTCTGCGCCATGGTCGCCGTCTGGTACCTGGTCGGCCACCTCGCCACCGGCGCTAAGCCGGTCAACGAAACGGTCTGCCGCGGCGCGTTCCTCCTCTACATCCTCTTCATCAACCTCGCCTCCGCCCACCACCTGCTCGTCGATCCGGCCGTCGGCGCCTCGTGGAAGATCTGGAACACCTCCTACGCGATGTACCTCGCCGTGCTCGCGTCGATGATCCACGGCTTCACCGTCCCCGCCTCGATCGAGATGGCGATGCGCGACAAGGGTTACGTCAAGGGCCTGTTCGGCTGGGTCACGGCACTGCCGTGGCGCAACCCGGCCTTCTCCGCCGTGGTGCTCTCGGTGGTGATCTTTGGTTTCATCGGCGGCATCACCGGCGTGACCCTCGGGACGCAGCAGATCAACATCATCGCGCACAACACGCTGCGCATCACCGGTCACTTCCACGCCACGGTCGTGGGCGGCACGACTCTGGCGTTCATGGGCCTGGCCTACTACGTGATCCCGCTGATCTTCCGGCGCGACTTCGTCTGGCGCGGCGCCGCGCGCCTGCAGCCGTGGCTTTTCGGCGGCGGCATCCTCATGGTGTCGCTCGGCATGTCCTTCGCCGGCTCGCTCGGCGTGCCGCGCCGCGACTACGACATCGAGCCGTCCGGCGCCTTCGGACCGGCCTCGCACCTCTTCCTCGGGATCATGGGCGTGGGCGCCGTCGTCGCCGTGACCGCGCTCCTGCTCTTCTGTTTCCTGTGCGTGGGTACGCTGCTCTTCGGCGAGCGCAACTCCGGCCGCGCCATGGCCGAGTGGGGAGCCGCACAGCGGCTGCCCGGAGTGAGGGAGGGTCTGCTCGACCACGACCACTGGGCGATGAAGGGCACGATCGCCCTCACGGCGGTGTTCCTCGCCTCGTTCGCGGTCTACTACTTCGCCAACTGGAAGGCGTTGGCCGACGTATGGCCGGTCCAATGATTGTTCCGGTGAAAGGAGCGCCCGCGGGTGTCCCGGCGGAGGTTGCCTGTCCGATTCCCGGGGGGGATGGCGGACAGCGCGGCCTGCCCGCGGCTTGCGGGCGCTTTTTCACCGGGCCGGGGTTGCCCGGGTTCCTTCTCGCGGCCACCGGGCTCTACGAGTTGTTCCTGGCTGCCGTCATGCTCGTGCCGGACGCGGCCGGGGCCTTCGGGGCGTTTGCCCGGGAGTTCAAGGTCTGGTGCTTCAGCTACGACCCGCGAACCGGAGGCATGGCCTGGGCCGCAGTCTGGATCATGTTTCTCGAGCCGGTGTTCATCGCCAGCCTGGTCGTGGCGCTGTGGAGGCGCGCGGTGGGCGAGCTGCTCTCGCCAGCGGGATTGCGTGCGCACTGGCGCGCAGTCCTCACCGGGCTGGCGACAGCCGCGCTCACCATCGGCGGGATGTTCCTCGTCGGGGGCGCCGGCGCAGCCGATCAACTTGTGCCGCCGTTCCCTGGCGAGCGTATCCGCACGGCGATCGAGCCGCCGGACTTCTCCTTCGGCGACCAGGAGGGAAATTCCTTCCGCCTCGAGGATGCGCGCGGGCGCGTCGTGCTGATGACCGGGATCTACGCCTACTGCTCGACGAGCTGCCCGGAGATCCTGCGGGAGATCCAGGCGCTGCAGGCGACCCTGCCGGAGGAGGTGCGCGCGCGGCTGACGGTCGTCGCGCTCTCGCTCAGCCCGGAATACGACTCCGACATCCTGCGCCAGCGAATCGCCGAGGGATATGACCAGGAGTATCCGCACTTCCGTTACCTCAATGGCGAACCCGAGCCGGTGCACGATGTGCTCACACGGCTCGGCTTCTCGCGCGTCAAGGACTCGCGCACCGGCGTGATCACCCACACCAATCTCTTCATCCTGGTCGATGCGCAGGGGCGCATCGCCTACCGGCTCTCGCTCGATGCGCGCCTGCGTCCGTGGCTGCGGGAAGCGGTGCTGGCACTGGCCGGCGAGGCTTCGCGCGGATGAGCGCGGGCTCACACGACGTGCCGCCGAGTGCGGGGCTCATGGCCGAGCCCGCGTTGCTCGGTCACGACACTTCGGCGCCAGGTGCACCCACGCGTCTCGACGGTCTGTTCAGGCGACTCGACCGCGTCGTCGCGTGGTGCGACGGGTGGAGTAGGCGCTGGCTACCCGAGGCCTGGAACCCGCTGGCGCAGTCGGGCACCGCGACCAACTTCGCCCTTGCCGTCGCGGTCGTCAGCGGGGTGGCGCTGCTCCTCTGGTACTCGCCGAGCGTGCAGTTCGCCTACAGCTCGCTCGAGGCGATCGGTGGACGCACGCTGGGCGGCTGGGTGCGGGCGATGCACCGCTACAGCTCGGACCTGGCAATGCTGCTCATCCTCGTGCACGCCGGCCGCATGCTCGTTGCGCGCAAGTTCGCGGGCGCGCGCTGGATCGCATGGGTCTCGGGCGTCGGGTTGATTGCGCTGGTGTGGTTCATCGGTTGGACGGGCTACTGGCTGGTCTGGGATCAACCGGCCCAGCAGGTCGCCGTGACCTCGATGTGGGGGCTCGATGTAGTGCCGATCTTCGGGGAGCCCATGAGCCGGCTCTACCTGGCCGACCGACTCGTGCCGAGCCTGCTCTTCTTCGTCGTCTTCTTCCTGCACATGCTCCTGCCGCTCGCGATCGCGGTCGGACTGGTCGTGCATCTGCTCCGGCTCAATCGCGTGCGTCTATTTCCCGCACGCGGACTGATGGCGGCGCTCGTGCTGGCGCTGGCCCTCGCGTCCTGGCTCAAGCCTGCGCCGCTCGACGCCCCGGCCCGGATGGCGGAGAAGGCCGAGACTTTCACGGTCGACGCGTGGTACCTGACGCCGCTTGCGCTCGCCCTGCGCCTGCAGGGCGGTGGGTTGTGGCTCGCACTGGGCGGCGGGATCGTCCTTGGCGGTCTGATACCCTGGGTGCTCGGCCGGCGTCCGACGCGCGCGCGGCGGGCGCCCGGGGCCTCGTCGGGCCCCGTCGCCGACTGGCAGACTTTTGTGGACGAGTCGCGCTGTCATGCCTGCACGCAGTGTGTGCAGGATTGCCCATTCGACGCCGTGGCGATGACGACGCGCAGCGACGGCAAGCGCTTCGAGACCCGCGCGCTCGTCGACCCGGCGCGCTGCGTGGGATGCGCGGTATGCGTGGGCTCGTGCGACTCCGAGGCGATGAACCTGCCGTGGTTCGACACGCAGCGCGAGGAGGCGCGCATCGAGCGCGAGGCCCTCGCGGGCGGCGAGGTCTGGGTGGCGCTGGTCGGCGGCGACATCGACGGTGGGCGGGAACGCTTCGCCTCCGGGCAATGGACGACGTTGCTGGCCGGATACTCGGTGCACTTTGTCCCGACGGCGAGCTGGGTGCGGCCGAAGTTCGTCGAGCGCCTCCTCGCCCGCGGGGTGCGTGGTGTGGTCGTCGTGCGCGATGTGCGGACGGAGTCGGCCGCCCGTGACGGCAACCGCTGGATCGGCGAGCGCCTGGCCGGCACACGCAAACCGGCCTTCCGCCCGGCGCGCGCGGGCGACAACGCCGCGGCCTGGCGCGTCCTTGCCTTTGATGCCGCCCGGCCGGCCGAACTCACGCGCGCGGCCGAGGCGTTTCGCACCGGACGCGATCTCCCGATGGCACCGACGCCGCGGGCGACCCCGGCGCCGTGGCGCCTGGCGCTGGCGGGCGTCGCGCTCGCGGCGGGGCTCGGCGCCGCCGTCGTCGCACCGAGTCACCTGCGCGTGGTCAACCCGAGCTCGCCGGCGCCGGAGTTTGTCTTCTCCTTCAAGGCGCTGGGCGAGATGCAGGCCGCCGGTGAGCTCGATCCCGAGCAAGAGGCGAAGAAGCCGCTGCACATGCGTGGCCGGTCCACGGAAAAGCCCCATCGCGCGCCGGTCGTGGTGCGGCTGACGATCGACGGCGTGAGCGAGGAGCGGACCTTCCGTGCCAAGGGCATCTCCGAGGACGGCCCGGTCATCGCACAGTGGCGGGTCCCGATCGCGACCGGCTCACGCGTCGTATCCATCGAGATGCAAACCGGGGCCGCCGAGCCGCAGCGCTGGGAAGGTGCGTTCGTCGCGACGGAGAGGCGCCTGTGCGTCGTGACCTACGATCCTGGCGAGGGATTCCGGCTGGAGGATCTCTGCGGCGTGATGCCGTCTTCGCCGGGCGGAGCCTTGCCGTAGGGAGAAACAGGCGCGAGGCTCACAACGATGCCCGGTGACATGCCCAAACCATCCCAGGAGGATTCGGACGCCCCGACCGCGCCCACGGCGGGAGAACCGCACCACGATGCCCGCGGCGATGTGTCGCCGGTGGGCACGCTCTACGCGCGGCTCGGCGGCCGGGAGAGCCTCATGTTCCTGCTCCGGCGGTTTTATGCCGACGTGCGCCAGCAGGGACTGATCGGCCCGATCTTCAACCAAACCATCCATGACTGGCCCGCCCATCTCGAGAAGATCGGCGATTTCTGGTCCAACGTCACCGGCGGTCCGATACGCTATGCGGGTCCGATGCCGTTCAAGCACGTGCCGCTCGGGCTCGCGCCGGAGCACTTCGACGCGTGGCTCGACCTGTGGCGACGCCACTGCCGCGCGCATATCGGCGGCGCTGAGGCCGAGGAACTCATCGCCGCCGCGGAGTCGATCGGAGAGCGCATCCGGTGGGTCATCGCCCGCTTTGGCGCGGACAAGGCCGACTGATTTCCACTCGTTATGCACGAAGCACCGACACCGTTCATCGCGCCGGAACTGGCGCAGATCCCGCCTGAAAAGATCTTCGACGTGCGTGTCGTGTCGTGCGCGCTCAAGCACGCGCAGATCTTCCAGCGCTGGGCGGAGCTGCCGGTCGGCGACTTCTTCGTGCTTGTCAACGACCACCGGCCCGGTCCGTTGCGCGCGCAGTTCGCGCACGCCGTGCCGGGCTGTTTTGCGTGGATCGATTTGGTCGACCGCGATGGCTTCGCGGCCGTTCGTATCGAGCGCCTGCGCAGGGACCCTGCGGGCTTCGAGGCGCGAGCGGTGCGCGGCTGTGGCGGCGTGCCGGTCTCGCTGCCTGACGATGGCGTCCTCGCCCGCATCGAGATCGACGTGCGCAGGGATGCGGCCGCCGAGGCCGGCGCGCGCGTGCTGCGCCTGGCCGGCAGCATGCCTCCGTGGGCCGAACTCGTGGCCATGCTGGCCGAGCGCTCACCCCTGCTTCTGCGGCAACTCGATCTCATCGGCATGACGGTGTGCGAGGAGGCGGGAGGCGACGGCTGGACGTGTCGCGTGCGTGTGGCCGGCGCGTGAGGGCGGGCGGGGCGAGCGCGGGCGA
>JACSRI010000128.1 GCA_014879845.1 Opitutaceae bacterium | reverse complement strand
CCACGTGTAGATCAACCGCAACTCGGGAGGTTTTATGGTTTCCAGGGCAATATTGGCGACTCATCCCCGGCACCGGCCGGGCAGGGAAGCAATCACAGCGGGCTGGCGTGAATCCGGCCCCGGCCAGTGGATGCGCGACGAGATCATGGTGTGCCTCGAGATCGATGGCCTCTGGCACAGCTACGCGCAGATGACCGACACGCGCCGGCACAGTCCGGGATTCTTGTCCGTCTCGGAGGCGATGCGCGACGCCGAGGCCCGCGCCCGCGTGCCGCAACTCAAGTCGGCTTGAGTCGCGCCGCCGCGCCGGTCGGCACCGGCGCGCGTGGTTCGTGCGGGGAGAGGACTCGGCTCCGGTCGGGGCCTTTTCCCTATTGGAGCGGCTCGCTCCGGCGCCGATGATGAAGGTGCTCCAACGACCCGTCGTCATGATCTCCTCCATCAACTCATCCGGGATGCCGGATCTCTTCGCGGCCCCGCTCCAGGGGATCCAGCGCGGCGTCGATCAGCTCAATACCGCCGCCCAGGCGGTCGCCCAGGGCGACATCAGTCCAGGGAACGTCGTGCAACAGATCCAGGCCGAGATGCTGGTGAAGGCCAATGTCGTGGCCGCACGCACGGCCGACCAGATCCTCGGCTCCTTGCTCGATACGCTGGCGTGACGTGCCGGCGCGATGCGCGGCCCGCGTGATCAGTCCAGCCGGCCCGGCGGCAGCCCGGGTGGCAGCGCGGCCGGCCGTTCGGCGCGCGAGGTGATCGCGATGTGGCGGCCACTCGACGAGGATTCGTCGAAGGCCTGCATGATGTCGACCACATGGGCCGCCAGCGCATCGCTTGCGCGATGCGGCCGGCCGGTGACGATCGCGGCCGCCATGTCGGCGACACCCGTGCCCCGACCGATCCCGGCGGCGTGACGCGGAGCGACCGTGCGCCATTCTCTCTCGTCGTGCCGGCGCACGAGCACGGCGCCGTCGAAATGGTTGGGATCAGGCACGACGAGCGAGCCCTCGCTGCCATAGATCTCGATGCGTGGCAGGTTGTGGTGCCACAGGTCGAAACTCATCACCATCGTCGCGACCACACCGCACTCGAAGTCGATCGTACCTGCGAGGTGCGTCGGTGTCTCGACCGGGATGACCGTGCCGGCCAGCGGCTGGCTGGTGATCGTGCGGGTGGCGAATGTCGTGCGGGTCGAGGCCGACACGCGGCGCGCGGGACCGAGAAGATTGACCAGCGCCGTCAGGTAGTACGGCCCCATGTCGAAGAGGGGGCCGCCGCCCCTCTGGTAGTAGAACTGTGGAGACGGATGCCAGCTCTCGTGCCCGTGGCCGCAGCAAAACGCCACCGCGGCGACCGGTTCGCCGATCATCCCTTCGTCGACCGCGAGGCGGCTGGTCTGGAGGCCGGCGCCGAGAAACGTGTCGGGCGCGCAGCCGAGGCGCAATCCGCGCGCCTGGGCCAGAGCGAGCAGGTCCGCGGCGTCTGCGCGCGTGAGGGCAAGCGGCTTCTCCGCGTAGGCATGTTTGCCGGCCTCGAGCGCGGCGCGGCAGACCGGAGCATGGGCCTGCGGGACGGTGAGGTTGATCACCAGGTCGATTTCCGGATCGGCCAGCAGGGCGTCGACGGCAAGCGCACGCGGCACGCCGAACTCGGCGGCGCGTGCCTGGGCCCGACTGACATCAAGGTCGGCGCAGGCGACGATCTCGAGCGCGCCATAGATCGCGCATCCCTTGAAGTAGGCCGGGCTGATCGCGCCGCAGCCGATGACACCTGCACGCAGTTTCCTCATGGGTGACCGGGGAGAAGGCGCCCATGCAAGCACGTCTCACCCGACCCCGGAAGGGCAAACCCGCCCGCCGTCATTCCAACGATCGCGCGGCGCCGCTCAGCTGCGTTTCTGCGAGTAGTAGGCCTTGTAGTGCTTCGACTGGTTCGATCCGTAGCCGTAGTAGTCGTAGTAGGCGGACTGGCCGCCGCTGGGCAGGCCGTTGAGGACAACGCCGGCGATCTGCGTCGTGGATTTCTCCAGGCGCTCGAGCGTGCGCCGGATCTTGGCGCGACTCACCGTCTTGAAACGGCACACGTAGAGGGCCTCGTCGCAGTGATTGGCGGCGAGCATCGCATCGGGAAAGACACCGAGCGGCGGCGTGTCGATGATGACCAGGTCGAACTGCGTCTTGAGCGCCTTGAGCAGCGTGGCGAAGGCCTCGTTCTCGAAGATCTCCGTGGCGCGGCGATGTTCGCCGCCGGCGCGCAGGAGGTAGAGGTTGGTCTTCACCTCGAGGATCGCGAGGTCGGGGTCGTCCTCGGGCTTGGCCGGAGGTTTGCCGCCCGAGGCCTTGAGCCAGCGGAGCACGCCGGCGGTGTCGTCCTTGCCGTAGTAGAGATGGAGATTGGGCCGGCGGAAGTCGCAGTCGACGAGCAGCGTCTTCTTGCCGTGCGCGGCGAACGTGGCCGCGAGATTGTTGCCGACCACGCTCTTGCCCTCGCCGGGCTCGGTGCTCGTGATCATGAGCGTCTTCGGGTATGGCACCGCCGAGCTGAGCTGCAGCTGCCCGTAGATGCCGCGAAACGCCTCGGACGCCGTATGATCGACCTCGCGGGCCATGATGTGCGCCTTGTCCGCGCGCGACACGCCGCTGAGCACGGGTATCTCGCCTAGCAGGGTCTGGTCGAGGAACTGTTCGATCTCCCAGGCGGCGGTGAGCCGGTTGTCGAGCAACCCGAGGAGAATGGGCACGACGAAAAGCAGGACGACGAGCGCCACCGAGCCCTGGATCGCTGCCTTCATCGGGTCGGGCGCATCAGGCCGCGACGGCACCGGCGCGGCCTCGAGGAGGGAAATGTTGAGCGAGTCGAGGGGCGCGTTCAGCCCCGCCTTGTTCAGGCTGGCGAGCACCTCGGAATAGTGGGCGCGCGTGAGGTCGGCCTGCTGCTCGAGCACGCGGTAGTCGTCCAGCACCGAGGCGAGTTCCTTCGTCTTCTTCTCCTCGGTCGTGTATTGCCGGAGGAGGTCGTCCTCGAGCTGCCGGGCGCGATCGAAACTCGCGCGCAGTTCCGTGACGGCCATCGAGATGACCTCGTTCAGGAGCGCCGTCTTGGCCTCGATGGCGAGCGTGTTGGCCCGGAGCCTGGGATGATTCTCGAGGTAGCGCTGCTCGAGCTGCGCACGTTCGGCGCGCAGCTCGTCGATCTCCCGCTGCAGCGTGGGGACCGTGCGGTAGGAGGAGATGTAGGAGATCTGCTCGAGGTATTTTCCGGATTCCTGGAAGGCCTCGATCTGCTTGAGTGTCGACTCGATCTCGAGGCGGGAGTTCTTCGCCGCCTGATATTGCGCGCCGATGTTCTGCAGGTTCTGCGCGAGCAGGCCCTGGCTCTCCCGCTGCATCGGGATGTTGTGCTGCTCCCGGTAGGCCTGCAGGGCGGCATTGGCCTCCTCGACGCGCTGCCGCTGCTTGCGCTCCTCCTCGCGGAGAAACTCGAGGGACTGGCTGGCGTCTTCGGCCGTGCGATCGCGGGTGTAGTTGATGTAGCTGAGGGCGAACTGGTCGGCCACGAGCTTGGCCGTGGCTGGATCACGATGGGAGATCCAGATGCGGGCGATCGGCTGAGCGCGGACCTCCTCGATGACCATGCGGGGACGGATCACATGCTGTGCGGAGGGCTGCTCGGCGAGCGGCAACTCGGGCTGAAAGTAGGGTTCGCGGATGGCAGCGATCTGGGCCGGAGTGAACGACGCCACCACGTAGTCGAGGAACTTGGCGCTGCGCAGCCGCACGAAATCCGCGCCCAGACTCAGTTCGCTTCCGGTGTCGGTCGCCCCAGCGATGCGCATGGCGGCGGACGGACGCTCGAAGAGCAGCTGGGCGGCCGTGCTGTAGTAGGGCGGCCGGCGCATCTCGAGCACGACGAGCACGGCGGCCACCAGCAGGCCGGCGAGCAGGCCCCAGTACCAGCGCTCGCGCACCATGATGAAGTAGTCGCGCGTCGTGCGCACGACCGGTGGCGCGGGCTTGCGGCGCGCGGACTTGCGCGTCGCGGCGGCGGAGGAAGACGGCGTGGGTGAATCCGGAGCGGGAGTGGGCATGGCGCAGGGTCGCGGCGGGAGGCGGGAAGGGCAGGATCAGCTGTCGACCGTGACGACGTCGCCGGCCTGGACGAGGAAGGGGGCAGACTCCTTGCCCGCGAGGAGGTTCTTCACGTTGACCGTGAGGATTTCGTCGGCGCCCTCCGTGGTGCGGCGCTTGACGCGGACGTTGGTGCGTCGGGCACTGGCGGTGAAGCCGCCGCAGCGCGCGATCACGTCAAGGATGTCCATCGAGAATGTCTCCGGCGGGAACGCCACCACCCCGGGTTGCGAGACGGCTCCGAACACCACGACACCGCGCTGGGCGTAGGCGACGAGCTTGAGACGAACGACGGGCTTGCGGAGGTATTTCTGCTCGATGAGCTGCTGCTCGAGATATCGCTCAGCCTCGGTGATCGTGCGGCCCTCGACATGCACGAGGCCGAGGAACTTCTGGTTGATATTGCCCTGGCCATCGATGCGCAGCGACTCATCGAGGTCGGGTTCGTCCACGACCGTGACGGCGATCTCGTCGCCCACGTTGAGTTTGTAGATCTCGGAGCCGGACGTGCCGGATTGCGCGTGCGCGCCGAGCGCTAGGGCGACGAGCGCGAGGCAAGACGAAAGGAGACGCATCATGGCGGCGGGAGAGGGAACAGAAGGTGGGCGACGGAAGGCGCGGCCGAGCGATCAGAATCGGGCGCTGGCGGAGAGGAGCCAGACATCCCGTTGATAGACGACGATCGGATCCGTGGAGTCGGAGTCGCTGTAGGTGTATTTGCCGGAAATCGAGAATCGGGAACTGAAGCGATAATCGAGCGAGGCGAAGGCTTCGACGAAGTCGTTGCCGCCCGTCCGGGTGCCGCCGAAATCAGAGCTGCGAAATGAAACGCCTACATCGGCAGTCATGTTCAGACCGATCTCCTGGCTCCCGGTTAGGGCGATCGTCACATACTCGGTGTTTCCGACGCTCGTTGATTGAACACCATTGGATGCGCGTAGGTTGAAAGTCGTCCGGGTTCGAGGAGTCCAAGTCAGGGAGACATCATAGGTCATGCCGCTTGTCTCATCTTGCTCAGAACCAGCCTCGCTTTCGCTCTTGTCGTATCCGATTCCCATGGACCCCGAGAGTCGAGATGTGATCTGGCCGTCCAAGCCGAACATGATCGCGTTGCCGGACGTCTCGGAACCGGGTCCGAAAACCGGGCTCGATTCTGACGACGAGTCGGTGAATCGAAAGTCGACAAACGCCGAGATCGCCTGCCGCAGGTTGTAGCCGAGACCAAGACTCATTGAACTCTCCTCGTAGCTGGGCGCGTTCTCCGGCTGGGACTCGCCATACGACACGGAGGCACGACCGTTGATGCGGTTCGATATTTGGTAGCTTCCGTCGAGACTTCCGTTGAAGCCGCGTTCGGCAATTCGTGTGTTCAAATACTGATCGACCCGCGAGCCGTCGAAGTACGAGAGGTCGAGATTGCCCTTTAGCCGACCGCTCGCCGTCGCGGGCATCGAAAGACTGAAGTCAGCGGAGTAGTTCTCTGAGTCGTAGCTCGAATATTCGCTTGCCCGCTCAATCGCGCAATTGGCGGAGAATGTTACGGATCCGCGCCCTCGGCTGCGCTCCCAGGTGAAACCCGGCGTCACCGTGTAAATCGTGTCAGACAACTCGGTCGCATTGCTCGCGATGTTGGAGTCGGCTGCGATGGACCCATCGACCGAGAGAAACAGCTCCCCTTCGGCCAGAGGCCACGCCGCATGGGCAGGGGTGGGCCCGGAGAGCGCGAGTATGAGTACGGCGGCGACGCCGACTCGACTGAGGGGGAGGGCACGGCGGTTCGTGGTCATGGACAAGGATGGTTGCAGCTTTGGCGCCGAGGCGCAATCGGGTGGCAGACAGTCCGTCCGAAGGGGAATGCAGCGCCCTCACCTAAGGCAAACCCGTAGTGCGAGGATTGTCTCGCCGCCGCGCCGGCGGGCCCCGCATGGTGTCGGCATGTCGGTGATACTGTGCGTGACGACGGTGGCGCTTGCCCTGCGGCTGGGAACCCAGGCGCTCCTGACTTGGCTCAACATCCGTGAAGTGTCGCGACGCCGGCAGAGCATACCGGCCGCGCTCGATGGTGTCATGGATCCCGGCACGTATGCGAAATCGGCCGACTACTCGCTGGCTAAGCTGCGCTTCGGCCAGTGGGAGAATCTCTGGGAGACCGCCGTGCTCGCGGTGGTCTTGTTTTCCGGCGTGCTGCCCGAGGCCTGGGCGATGTGGACGGGCTGGCTCGGCACGGGGGCGTGGGCGGGCGCTGGGTTTCTCGTCGCCGTGCTGCTGGGCCTGGGCCTGCCGTCGCTGCCCTGGGAATGGTGGGCCCAGTTTCGTCTCGAGGATCGATTCGGTTTCAACCGCTCCACACAGCGCCTGTGGATTCTCGACCGCATCAAGGGCACGCTGCTCGGCATCGCGCTCGGCACGCCGGTGTTGTGGCTTCTGATCGTCGTGGTCGAAGGCACGGGGCCGCTCTGGTGGCTGTGGGCCTGGATCACGCTCACAGGGGTCAAGCTCCTGCTCGCGGTCATCGTTCCCTGGTGGATTATGCCGCTGTTCAACAAATTCACCCCGCTGGCCGACGCGGCGCTGCGCGACCGGCTCATGGCTCTTGCGGATCGCGGCCGATTCCAGGCACGTTCGATCCATGTGATGGACGGCAGCAAACGCTCCGCGCACTCCAATGCCCTGTTCACCGGCTTCGGGCGTTTCCGCCGGATCGTGCTGTTCGACACGCTGATCGCGCAACTCGGCGTGGAGGAACTCGAGGCCGTGCTCGCGCATGAGATCGGGCACTACCGGCGCGGGCACATCTGGAAGGGGTTGCTTGTCGGCGCCGTGCTCACGCTCGGCGGATTCCTGCTGCTGGGCTGGCTGATGGCCACCCCGGCGTTCTTCGCGGCCTTCGGATTCTCCGGTCCCGCGACGCCGGTCGCGTTCCTGCTCTTCGGCCTGCTCAGCGGCGTATTCGGTTTCTGGTTCACCCCGCTGGGCAACATGCTTTCGCGCAAGCACGAGTACGAGGCCGATGCGTTCGCGCACGATCTCGTCGGGGCCGCCGCGCCGCTGGTGCGCGCGCTCAAGGGCCTGGCGCGCGAGAATCTCTCCAACCTCACGCCGCACCCGGCCTACAGCGCGTTCTACTACTCGCATCCGACACTGGTCGAGCGCGTGGCTGCGCTCGAGAAAGGTCGCGTGGGCTCGCCGGCCGCGGCCGGTCGTTGAAGTCGGGACCGGAGCCCCGCCATGACCCCGCCGCGCGCCGCGATCGCACGAAACCGCTGGCGCCGGTTCGCGTGCGTGGCGGCGCTGCTGGCCACGAGTCTGGGCGCAGCGGCCGACGACGTGCGGGTGGCGACGTTCAACGTCATGAACTACCTCTGCATGAACCGCCGCGTCGACGGACGATTTGCGCCCGGTCATCCGAAACCGGAAGTGGAGAAGGCGTCCGTGCGCGCGGTGCTGCACGAAGTGAACGCGGACATCGTGTGCCTCCAGGAAGTGGGCTCGCAGCCTTTCCTCGACGAGCTTCAGCAGGATCTTGCCCGCGAGGGCCTCGACTACCCGCACGCGGTCCTGCTCGACGGCGCGGATCCGCTCCGGCACGTCGCCGTGCTTTCGCGCCGGCCGCCGCGCGCGGTGATTCCGCACACCGACCTGACATTTCCCTACCTCGAAGGAACCGGGACGGTGAAGCGCGGGGTGCTCGAGGTGCGGTTCGAGAGCGAGATCGGGCCGTGGAGCATCTTCGTCGTGCATCTCAAGAGCCCGTTGACCGAGGACGCGCGCGACCCGCAGTCCGAGCAGCGCCGCACGGCCGAGGCTCGGGCGGTGCGCGACCTCGTGCTGCGCCAGTGCGGCGATGGGGATGCGTTGTATCTGGTGGCGGGCGACCTCAATGCCGCGCCCAATTCACCGGCGCTCGCGGGCCTGACCATGCGGGGAAAACGGCGCGTGGCCGAGGCGATCCCGGCCAGCGACAGCCGGGGCGAGACCTGGACACACCGCCAGCTTTCGAGCGATCGGTATGATCGTTTCGACTACCTGCTCGCATCACCCGCCCTGCGCGAGCGGGTGCGCGGCGGACGCGCCACGATCCACGACGGCGACGGCGCGCTCGGCGGATCCGACCACCGGCTCGTCTGGCTCGTCCTCGATCTCGCGCCGGCCGCGCCAGCCGATTCAGCAGCCGCACCATCGACTCCCCAGGAAACAAACACGCCGGCAGGCGCGAAGCCGGCCGGCGTGACGAAAACGAGCGGGTAGGTCGATCAGCGTCCCGAGACGGTGACGGCGACGGTGGCTTCCCCGAAACCGGGGGCCTTGATGAAGATCGTGCCGCTGCCGGGCTTGCCGCCCTCGACCACGACGTTGACCGACTGCTGGCCGGCCGGGACGACGACTTCGGGCATGACCACGCTGGCGGGCACATCCGTCGTGATGTCGAGCAGGAGACCGCCGTCCGGCGCTGGCGCCGGAATGGTGAAGACCAACTGGCGGCGGCCCTTGGTGGCGAGGGCGAGGCTGTTCGGGAACACGCTGATCGCGCCCTCGTCGACGCGGATCGTGCCGACCTGGAGGTTGGAGCCGGGGCCGCCGACCGACACCGGGTAATTGCGGCCACCCGGGACGGCAGGCACGGTGAACGTGAGTGTATTCGCGGATTTGTACTGGGTCTGCGCTGCGCTGTCGCCGAGGTAGATCACATCCGTCGGGGTGAAACCGCGTCCGAGCACGGTGACCGTCGAGCCGACCGGCGCGCGATTGACGTCGAGGGAGAGCGTGTAGCGGTTGGCGATCGTGAAGGTGTGGACATCCGTATAGGAGTCGCGCTGGTTGTCCTTGCCATTGGCCGACGTGTCGAAGGTCGCGACGAAGTAGTACTTGCCCTCGCTGCGGCCAGCCGGGAGACGGTAGTCATACTCCCACATGTTCGGCGCGAGATCGCTCTGGGTCATCGGGTAGATCTGGCCGTCGATGACGATGCTCGGCTTGAGCGTCTCCTTCTTGACCACGCCGCTCTTCACCTGGACCTCGGCGGTGATCGTGTAGACTCCCGACGGGTTTTCCGTGAACGTCGCCGGAGTGCGGTTGATGATCTTGACGTCGCAGCCGGCGAGCAGGAGCACGGCGGCCGAGGCGGCAAGGACTCGGGTGAAAAGACTCGCGAAACGAGATTTGCAGGCGTCCATTTGGGTGGCAGTTGATGATCTTAGCCTTATGGGATTGGCAAACAAAATCCCGGTTCCCGATCCTGCGGAAAAACCGGAGAAAAGCACGCCCGATGCGGCCGGCATTTATGTGCACGTGCCGTTTTGTTCGCACGCGTGCGACTTCTGCGCGTTTTATCAGGTCGAGCCGCGGCGCGACGACATCGACCGCTACCTCGCGACGATCGAGCGCGAGTTTGCCCTCGTCCCGGCCGAACGCTGCGAGACCGTCTTCTGGGGCGGAGGCACGCCCGGGTTGCTGCCTGCGCGCGACTTGGAGCGCCTGGCGCGCGCGCAGGTCGAGCGTTTCGGCCAGCCGACCCGGGAATGGACGGTCGAACTCGCGCCCGGCTCGGTCCGCGAGGACAAGCTGCGCATCCTGCGCGACGCGGGGGTCACGCGCGTCTCTCTCGGCGTGCAGAGCTTCGCGCCGACCATGCTCGAGGCGCTCGGCCGGCGGCACTCTCTCGCCCAGGTGCGCGAGGCCTGGCGCCTGATCGAGGCCGTCGGTTTCCGCAGCCGCAACATCGACCTGATCTTCGCCGTGCCCGGGCAGACCCTGGAGTCGTGGATTGGAGACCTCGACGAGGCCGCCGCGGTCGGCGCCGACCACGTGTCGACCTACTGCCTGACCTTCGAGGAGGACACCGCGCTCTTCGTGCGACTCTCGCAAGGGAAGGTGAAACTCGACGTGGAGCGCGAGCGCGCCTTCTACGAGGCGACCTGGGACCGCCTCGCCGCGCACGGCCTCGCGCAGTATGAGATATCCAACCACGCCCGCCCCGGCCATGCCTGCCTCCACAATCTCAACACCTGGCGCATGGGCCGATGGCACGGCTTCGGACCGTCCGCGGCGAGCCAGGAGCGCGCGTGGCGCGGCGCCAACGTCGCCGACCTCGCCCAATGGTGCGACGACGTCGCGCGCGGCCGCCGCGGCCAGGTCGACCGCAGCCCGCTCGATGCCGCGCAACTCGTCGAGGATGCGCTGATCTTCGGGCTGCGCATGAACGAAGGCGTCGCGCTCCCGGCCCTGCGCGCGCGATTCGGCGCCGCGGCCACCGAACCATTTGAGCCCGCGTTGCTGGGGCTGCTGGAGGAAGGCCTCGTCGAGCGGCGCGCGGAGGGAGTGGTCGCGCTCACCCGTGCCGGACGACTCGTCGCCGATGCCGTGGGCGAGGCGTTGCTCGGGCTCGCCCAGGCGGGGCGGGATTGAGGCGGATTTCAGGCTGGCCGGAGCCGTGGGCGCGACCTTTGATCCGCGCACCGTTCCGCCGCATGCCGTCGCCGCGCCGCACTCCCGCAGGTTTTTCGATGCCGAGACTCCTCGTCATGGCGGCGACGCTGGCGGCGGCACTCGCCCTGGCAGGCTGCCAGAGCACGGCGACGGACGACTACGATCCGATCGTCGCACAATTCTACATCGAGGTTCCGCCGCAGGTGCCGGGCTCGACGCTCGCGCAGCTGCCACGCAGCGGCGTGCAGATCGTCGTGTCGCCGCGGCCGGTGCTCGGCGAGGCCGATCTGCGCAACGTCGAACTCGTCAAGGTGGACCTCGGCTTGTGCCTGATGTTCGAGTTCACGACCGAGAGCTCCCGCGACCTCTTTCGGTTGTCGGCTTCCAATCTCGGCCGCCGCCTGGTCGTGACCCTCAACGGCAAGCCCTTCGGCGCGCGCCTCATCGATGGTCCGATCCAGGGCGGCCAGCTCTTCATGTTCGTCGAGCTCCCCGACGAGGAACTCGGCGAGACCGCCATCAACCTCAAGCGCACGGCGCACGAGGTCCAAACCGCCGTGGCCCAGGGGCGCGGCAAGAAGAAATAGCCCGCAGTCATGAGGATGGTCCTTTGCCTCGCCGCGATCCTCGCGGTGCCGTGTGGAATTGGCGCGCAGGAACTGATCTGGCCGACGCCGCGGCCGGCGCTGCACGAGGGCCGGCCCCATGCCGACTACATCCAGCCCACCGAGTCGGGCACGGTCGAGTCCGGGATGTTCGGCTGCACGCGCACAAGCGGCCGCCAGTTCCACGAGGGGCTGGATCTCAAGGCGCTGAACCGCGACCGGCGCGGCGAGGCGACCGACCCTGTCGTCGCCGTGGCCCCCGGCGTGGTGCGCCATGTCAATTCCGTGTCGGGACGCAGCAACTACGGTCGCTACGTCGTGGTCGAGCACACCGGGTTCTCGCCGGCGGTCATCACCCTCTATGCGCACCTCGGCTCGATCGCGCCGGACATCCAGCCGGGCGCGCAGGTGCAGGCCGGCACCCAGCTCGGTATCATGGGGCGGTCGGCCTCGACCGGCATCCCGCGCGAGCGCGCCCACCTGCACATCGAAATCGGCTTCTGGCTGGGCCGCGGATTCCAGGCATGGTACGAGCGCCAGAAATACCCGTCGAAGAACGAGCACGGCACCTTCAACGGCATGAACGTCGTGAGCATGGACTTCCTCGACTTCATGGAACAGCGCCGCCGCGGCGTCGTGCAGGATCTGCGCGACTACATCCAGACCCTGCCAACGGCGGCAACCGTCGTGGTGAAGACGCGTGCCGTGCCGGATTTCGTGCAACGCTACCCGGACCTCGTGCAGGCTGCGCCGCCGGCCACCGGCATCGCGGGCTGGCGGATCGAGTTCACGTGGTTCGGCCTACCCAAGGCCTGGTGGCCGCTCGACGCGAGCGAGGCCGCCGCCGTGCAGGGAACCGGGAACATTGTCGTGTTCCACGACCGTGCGATTCTCGAGCGTTACCCGTGCCAGTCCATCATCCGCACGCGCGGGGGTGTGGTCTCGCCCGGTCCCAAGATGCAGGACGTCCTCGAGATCATCTTCACTGCGGCGCGGTGAGATGCGGCGCAGGGTGACGAGGCTGGGCCGCGGGAACAGCGGAACGTGGAGCGCCGCGTGGATGCGACGCAGAAGGTGGTGATTTCGCCTCCTGCGTCCATTCCGGCTTCCCGGCTCAATACGCCCACTCGAACGACGTGTTCTGCTCGATCTCCTCGATCGTGGTCAGCCCGAGCAGGACTTTCTTGAGACCATCGTAGCGGAGGGGGCGATACCCGACCTTGCGTGCGGCCTGGCCGAGCTCCTCGGTCGAGCCCTTGCGGGCGATGATCGAGCGCATCTCCTCGGTCACGAGGACTAGTTCGTGGAAGGCGACCCGGCCGCGATACCCGGTGTGCCCGCATTCCGCGCAGCCGCGGCCGCGGTAGAACGGCACCTCCGTCAGCCCCTCGTCGAGGAAGTACTTCCGCAGCACGTCGCGGGAAGGGTAATACGGCTCCTTGCATCGCTGGCAGATGCGCGCGGCCAGGCGCTGCGCCACCACGCCGATGACCGAGGGCGCGACCTGATAGGGCTCCACGCCGATGTCGACGAGGCGCGTGATCGCCTGGAGCGCGTTGTTGGTGTGCAGCGTGGCGAGCACGAGGTGACCGGTGAGCGCGGCCTCCGTCGCGATCTTGGCCGTCTCCAGATCGCGGATCTCGCCGACGAGGATCACATCGGGATCCTGGCGAAGGATCGATCGCATCAGCAGGGCGAAGCTCAGGTCGATGTGCGCGTTGACCTGCGATTGATTGATGCCCTCGAGCTGCAACTCGACCGGATCCTCGATCGTCACGATGTTCACGCCCGGGGTGTTGATCTCGGCGAGCGCGGCGTAGAGGGTGGTGGTCTTGCCCGAGCCGGTCGGCCCGGTGACGAAGATGATGCCGTTGGGGTTCTGGATGAGCCGCTTGAACGGTTGCAGGATCGTCTGCGACACCAGCATCTGGTCGAGCTGGAGAAAGTCCTTCTTGTTGCCGAAGGCGAGGATGCGGATGACCACCTTCTCGCCGTAGATCGTCGGCATGAACGAGAGCCGGAAGTCGGCGCGGTTGCCCCCGAGCGCGAGCGTGAACCGACCGTCCTGCGGAAAGCGGCTTTCCGTGATGTTCAGGTTGCAGAGGATCTTCAGGCGCGAGACGATCGCGACGTGGATCTTGCGCGGGAACGTGATCATCTCACGCAGGATGCCATCCACGCGAAAGCGGACCTTCGTGAACGTCTCGCGCGGCTCGATGTGGATGTCGGAGGCGCGCTCGCGCAGCGCGAAATAGATCAGTGAGTTGACGACCTGGATGAGCGAGGCGTTCTCGGTCAGTTCCGAGACGCGCTCGGCGGTCATCTCCTCGTTGAGCCGGAGGTCAAGTGAGCGCAGTTCGGCGAGACTCTCGCGCACCGACTTCTCCGTCTGGTAGTGCACGGCGATCCCGGCCTCGATCTCGCTGGGGAGAGAGAATACGCCGCTCACGGGATGCTGCGCGATCTGGCTGAGCCGTTGCAGCAGGTCCTTGTCCGTCGGATCCGGCATCGCGACGGTCAGGAGTGTGTCGAAGAGATAGAGCGGCAGGATCTGCGCCTTTTGCGCGATCTCCTGCGGGATCAGCTCCATGGCATCGCGATTGATGATCGTCGTGACCGGCTCCACGTAGGCTACGCCGATCGTGTCGCCCCAGATCTTGCACGCGACGTCCTTGGGCAGGACCTTGCGGGCGACGAGCGCCTCGAGAAACTCGAGCGTGCCCGCGCCGTGTTCCGCGACGATCGGCGCGATCAGGTCGTCCGGCACGCTGTGCGGCGGCTGCCGGAGCGCGTCCATGAACCGGGTGTTATTTTGCTTTTGCACGGCGGGCGCGGGCCTCGGCGAAGATCTTGTTGATCTCGACCTGGTCGATGATCTCCTTGGCGAAGAACGAATGTGTGCGCTCGATATGCAGCTCGCGCAGCATCTCGGGCAGCGAGTAGCGCACCTCCTGGATCTCGAAGCGCTTCAGGTCGAGATCGTCGGCGGATGGCGTGGTTCGCGGGTCGTCTTCAGGTTTCATCGGCTCACATCTCCGCCCCCTCGGCGACGGCGTGGGGGAAGCTGGCGAGGATGGTCTCCTTGATGATCTCCACGATCTGCGGGCGGGGAGTGTCCTTGCGGATGAAGTTTGCCGCCCCGGCGCGCACCGCGTCCTCGACGATCTTTCGCATGGCCAGCGAGGTGATCATGATCACGACCACGTCGGGGTTGATCGCACGCAGTCGGGCGAGGGTCTCCAGCCCATCCATGACTGGCATGTTGACGTCGAGCAGGAGCAGGTCGGGCCTCTCACGCCGGTAGAGTTCGATCGCTTCTTCACCGTTGCGGGCCTCGAGGATGTTCCCCGAGACGATCTTGCGCAGCAGGACGATCAGGAACGTCCGCACGTGATCGTCATCGTCGACGATCATTGCCCGTAGGTCGAAGGCCATGAATGGGATGGAAGAGGGTGAGGGTCCGGTCGCGGTCCGTGCCCGGGTTCGGAATCCTGGGACTCAGCCGGGTAGAACTCCTCATCGCCCCGGATGCGGGCAACTGAACCTCAATAGCTGCGCGCGCGCCGAGTCGCAGCGCCCCTCTGCGGGGTGGGGCTTGAATCATCGCATCAAAGAATCCGGATATGTTGATATTTTTCTTGAGAATCGCCTGCTTTCGCCGATCGTCCGCTCACCCAATATGTCCACCTCCTTCGTCTTCTCTTCCGAATCCGTCGGTGAAGGTCACCCCGACAAGGTCGCCGACTTCATCTCTGACAGCGTGCTCGACGCCTGCCTCGCCCAGGACACCGCCAGTCGCGTGGCCTGCGAGACGCTTGTGAAGTCCAACCATGTCGTCATCGCCGGCGAGATCACAACCAAGGCCGTGATCAACTACGAGACGGTGGTGCGCGAGGCCATCGAGGAGATCGGCTACACTCACGACGACGACGTCTTCCACGCCAAGAAGGTGTTCATCACGAACCTGCTCACGCGCCAGTCGCCCGATATCGCGCAGGGCGTCGATGCGCGTGCCGCCGAGGGCAAGGAGACCGCCGAGCAGGGTGCCGGTGACCAGGGCCTGATGTTCGGCTATGCCTGCAACGAGACGCCCGAGATGATGCCCACGGCCATCATGTATGCCCACCGTCTCGGTCGCGAGTTGACCAAGCTCCGCAAGAGCCGGGTCGTCGAGTGGCTGCGCCCCGACGCCAAGTCGCAGGTCTCGATCCGCTATGAGAACGACAAGCCCGTGCGCGTGGAAAACGTCGTCATCTCCACGCAGCACGCCGCGCATGTGAACCATGCCGCGATCCGCGATTTCCTCGTCGAGAATGTCATCCGCAAGGTCATCCCGGCCGGTATGATGGACGCGGAGACGAAGTTCCTCATCAACCCGACCGGCCGCTTTGTCGTCGGCGGTCCCGAGGGCGATTCCGGCCTGACCGGCCGCAAGATCATCGTCGACACCTACGGCGGCTGGGGTCGCCACGGGGGCGGCGCCTTCTCCGGCAAGGACCCGTCGAAGGTCGACCGCTCGGCCGCCTACATGTGCCGCTGGGTCGCCAAGAACATCGTCGCCGCAGGACTGGCCGACATCTGCGAACTGCAGGTCGCCTACGCCATCGGCTATCCCGAGCCGGTGAGCATCTGGGTCGATGCCATGGGCACGGCCCGCGTCCCCGAGGAGCGCATCTCCGAGGCGGTCCGCAAGGTCTTCAGCTTCAAGCCGGCCGCGATCATCAAGCAGCTCGACCTTCTCCGCCCGATCTACCGCCAGACCACCAACTACGGGCACTTCGGCAAGGCCGACCT
Source organism: Opitutaceae bacterium (assembly GCA_014879845.1). Taxonomy (GTDB): domain Bacteria; phylum Verrucomicrobiota; class Verrucomicrobiia; order Opitutales; family Opitutaceae; genus JAEWQP01. The sequence goes on along the minus strand of JACSRI010000128.1, from coordinate 16,698 downwards.
CCCGTGGGAGCAGACCAACCGCACGGCCGAGCTCCTCGCCGCCGTGAAGTAACCCGTATCCACACCATGAGCACTTCCACCATCGCCGCGCCGCAGAAGGGCGCCGACTATCACGTCAAGGACATCAGCCTCGCCGAGTGGGGCCGCAAGGAGATCGCCGTGGCCGAGCACGAGATGCCCGGCCTCATGGCCGTGCGCAAGAAGTTCGGCCCGCAGAAACCGCTCCAGGGCGTGCGCGTGACCGGATCGCTCCATATGACGATCCAGACCGCCGTGCTCATCGAGACGCTGGTCGAGCTCGGCGCCGACGTGCGCTGGGCCTCGTGCAACATCTTCTCCACGCAGGACCACGCCGCCGCCGCGATCGCGAAGGCCGGCGTGCCGGTCTTCGCCTGGAAGGGCGAGACGCTCGAGGAGTACTGGGACCTCACCTGGAAGGCCGTGAGCCACCCGGGCGGCAAGGGCCCCCAGCTCGTCGTCGACGACGGCGGCGATGTCACGCTCCTCCTGCACAAGGGCGTCGAGCTCGAGAACGGCTCCGACTGGGTCAACTCCGCCTCCGGCTCGCACGAGGAGCAGGTGATCAAGAATCTCCTCAAGCGTATCCACGCCGAGGATCCCCTCGTGTTCACGCGCATGGCCAAGGAGTGGCGCGGCGTCTCCGAGGAGACGACCACCGGCGTGCATCGCCTCTACCAGCTCCACGAGAAGGGCAAGCTCCTCGTGCCGGCGATCAACGTGAACGACTCCGTCACGAAGTCGAAGTTCGACAACCTCTACGGCTGCCGTGAATCGCTCGCCGACGGTCTCAAGCGCGCCACCGACGTGATGATCGCCGGCAAGGTCGCCTGCGTCTGCGGCTACGGCGACGTGGGCAAGGGCTCGGCGCACTCGCTCAAGGGCTTTGGCGCCCGCGTGATCGTGACGGAGATCGACCCGATCAACGCGCTCCAGGCCGCGATGGAGGGCTTCGAGGTCAACACGATCGAGAGCACCCTGGGGGTCGCCGACATCTACGTCACCACGACGGGCAACTGCGACATCATCACCCTCGAGCACATGCTCGCGATGAAGGACCAGGCGATCGTCTGCAACATCGGTCACTTCGACAACGAGATCCAGGTCGACCGGCTCAAGACCGCCCCGGGCGTGAAGCACACGGAGATCAAGCCGCAGTACGACATGTATACGCTGCCGAACGGCCGCAGCCTCTACCTGCTCGCCGAGGGACGCCTCGTGAACCTCGGCTGCGCCACCGGCCATCCGTCGTTCGTCATGTCGAACAGCTTCACCAACCAGACGCTCGCCGCGCTCGATCTCTGGAAGAACCGCGACACCTACAAGGTCGGCGTCTATCGTCTTCCCAAGCACCTCGACGAGGAGGTCGCCCGCCTGCACCTCGAAAAGATCGGCGCCAAGCTGACCGTCCTGACCAAGAAGCAGGCCGACTACCTCGGCGTTCCGGTCGACGGGCCCTACAAGCCCGAGCACTACCGCTACTGAGCGGGCCGCTTTCCCAGGCATACAACACGGCCGGTGTCCCCTTGGGACCCGGCCGTTTTTCTTTCAGGTCGCGACCGGAAATGATGTATCTTGTGTTCTTGACTAAACAACAGAAGTAACGACATTCGCCCCGGCCTCTTGCCATCCCATGTCTGAAAGCACCACTGCCAAGCCGCTCAGCGCCAATGAAGGCCTCAAAGCTGCCTCGCGCCACCTGCGCGGGACGCTCGCCGCCGACTTCGCCGACACGACGACCGGCGCCATCTCGGAGGAGAACGCCCAGCTGACGAAGTTCCACGGCTTCTACCTCCAGGACGACCGCGACCTCCGCAATGAGCGGCGCCGGCTCAAGCAGGAGAAGGCCTACAGTTTCATGCTGCGGGTGCGCCTCCCGGGCGGTCGTTGCACGCCCCAGCAGTGGCTCGTGCTCGACCAGCTCGCCGACGAGCGGGCCAGCGGCACCCTCCGCCTGACGACGCGTCAGACCTTCCAGCTCCACGGGGTGCTCAAGGGAAACATCCGCCCGGTGATTCGCGGCATGCACACCGTGCTGCTCGACTCGATCGCCGCCTGCGGCGACGTGAACCGCAACGTCATGGCGCCACCCAATCCCGAGCGCAGCGCGGTGCTCCACCAAGTCTACGAGCAGGCCCGGGGTTTCAGCGAGTTCGCGCTCCCCAGGACCCGCGCGTACCATGAACTTTGGATCCAGGATGAACTCGTCTCCGGTGGCGAGTTCCGCGCCGACGAGGAGCCGCTTTACGGCGCGACCTACCTGCCGCGCAAGTTCAAGACCGGTTTTGCCCTCCCGCCGTCCAACGACGTCGACATCTTCTCCCAGGACCTCGGCTTCATCGCCATCGTCGAGGATGGAAAACTCGCCGGTTACAACGTCTGTGTCGGCGGAGGCCAGGGAATGAGCCACGGCAACGCGAAGACCTACCCGCGCCTCGCCGACGTGATCGGATTCATCACGCCCGATAGAGTCAATGAACTCGGCGGCACGGTCATCGCGATCCAGCGCGATTTTGGTGATCGCACCGACCGCAAGCACGCGCGGCTCAAATACACGATCGACGACCGCGGGATCACGTGGTTCGTCGGCGAGCTCGAACGGCGCCTCGGCTGGGCGCTCGCGCCGGCGCGACCTTACGCCTTCACCACGATCACCGACCCGCTGGGCTGGCAGCGTTGCGATGATGGCTCCTGGTTCTACGGCCTTCACATCCTGAGTGGGCGCATCAAGGATGCGCCGGGCTGGGCCATGAAGTCGGCGCTGCGCGAGATCGCGCAGATCCACGAGGGTGATTTCCGCCTCACGCCCTCGCAGAATCTCACGATCTCCGGCGTCTCCGACGCGAGGAAGGCGCAGATTGAAGCCATCCTTGCCCGGCACGGCCTGGCTGATGAGAACGCGCGCACCGGCCTGCGCCTGAACGCGCTCTCATGCGTGGCGCTGCCGACCTGCGGACTGGCGCTCTCCGAGGCCGAGCGCGAACTCCCGCAGTTGCTCGCCGACCTCGAGACGGTCGTCGAGGAGGCGGGTCTCCGCCACGACGCCATCAGCATCCGCATGACCGGGTGCCCGAACGGGTGTGCCCGTCCGTACCTCGCCGAGATCGGCCTGGTGGGGCGCGCACCCGGCAAATACAACCTCTACCTCGGTGCGTCCTTCGAGGGCACGCGCCTCAACACACTCGTGGCGGAATCGCTCACGCATCCGCAGGTGGTCGAGCGCCTCGCACCTCTGCTCAAGCGCTACGCCACCGAGCGCACGAGCACGGGGGAGCGCTTCGGCGACTTCTGCCACCGCGTCGGCGCCGTGGGTTGATCCGCCCGGTCGTGCGAGGCCGCCGCTCCCGGGCGGCCTGCGCGACACATGAAAACCAAAGACCCCGCGGCTCGCACCGCGGGGTCTCGAAATTTAGGATACGCGAGCCGGGCTCAGCGGATCAGGCCGACGTCGACACGCCGGTCCATCTTCATCTCCGCGTCGCTGGCGCCTTCCTTGGCGTCGAGATCGCCCTTGGAGACCGTCTCGATGCGCGAGGCGTCGATCCCGAGGGTGCCGAGGTAGGACTTCACCGCGTTGGCGCGGCGATCGCCCAGGCCCATGTTGTACTCGGTCGTGCCACGCCAGTCGCAGTGCCCCTCGAGGAGGATGCGCGAGCCGGGGTTGGACTTGAGATAGTCGGCCACCTGCTGGACCTTGGCGCGCTCGGCCTGCTTCACGGCGGCGGAGTCGTAGTCGAAGTAGACCGTGTTGGCCGCGAAGATCGTGCGATCGACATTGCCCAGCGGGTCGCGGGTCTCGAGGCCGGAGCCTTCGATGCCGACGGGCTGCAGTTCGGCGCCGCCGATACCAATGGTCATGCCGGGATTCGGACGCTGCGGTTTCTTGCTGCAGCCGGCGGCAAAAAGAACCGCGACGGATGCGACAGCGATGCTGGTGAACCGAAGGAAAATGTTCATGGAGGTGGGCTTCGCGATCAAAGGACTCGCGAGTAAAAGGAGATCACGATGCGATCGGCAAGGATTTATTGACGCCGCAACTCCCGCGCATTCATGGACTTTGCCATGCCTGACTCCCCGGTCATCCTGCTTGTCGACAACGGTTCGCTCCAGCCGATGGCGACACTCAACCTGCGCTGCCTCGCGGCCGGCCTGGAGGTGAGGGTGGGGGCCCGCGTCGAGCCGGTGTCGCTGCTGCACTCGAGCGCGATCGATCCCGCCCGGCTCGGCGGGATCCCGGCGGAGATCCTGGAGCCGGCGCTGCGGCGGCGCTACTCAGCGGAGCGGCGCAAGTTCGTCCTCGTGCCGCTTTTTTTCGGTCCGAGCGCCGCGCTAACGGAGTACATCCCCGAGCGCGTCCGAGCGCTCACGGCCGACCTTCCCGGGCTTGATGTGCGTGTGGCCGCCCCCGTCGTGGATCCGGCACGACCGGGCGACTCCCGACTGGCGTCGATTCTGGCCGAGCATGTGCGGGGCACGGCGGCGGCGCGGTCCATCGAGCGACCGTGGGTCATCCTCGTCGATCACGGCAGTCCGCAGCGCGCGGTCGCTGCGGTGCGCGATGCCGTTGCCGCGGATCTGGCGCGTCAGCTGGGAGGGACGGCGAGTTCCGTCATCGCAGCGTCGATGGAACGGCGGGACGGGGCGGACTACGCCTTCAACGAGCCCCTGCTCGCACGCGCGCTCGAGCGCGTCTCGGGACCGGGAGTTGTGGCTCTCATGTTCTTCTCTCCGGGCAGGCACGCCGGTCCTGGCGGCGATATCGAGGCCATTTGCGCGGAGGCCGCACGGAGCCGCCCGGGCCTGCAGGTGCACCTGACCCCGCTCGTGGGCGAACACTCGCGCCTGATCGAGATCCTGGCGGATCGGCTGCGCGCAGCGGTCGCGTCCTGACGGTGCCCTGTGGATACAGGGAAGGCGGGCCCAAGGGCCCGCCTCCGGGGAGTCGATCGTGCGCCTCGACAGGCGCACGCTACGGTGACGCGTCGTTCAAACGGAAGGTTCGTTCTCGATGAGACCGATCTGCATGGCGTAGCGCGTGATGCTGGCCACGTTGTGCAGGTCGAGCTTGCGCATCAGGTTGGTGCGGTGGTTGTCCACCGTCTTTACGCTGATGTTGAGCTTCTGGGCGATCTCCTTGGTGCTGTAGCTTTCAGCCACCAACTGGAGGATCTCGCGCTCGCGGGGAGTGAGAAAGTCCTTGGTCGTCGTCGTGACCGATGGATTGGCGACGACGTTGCGAAGCAGGCCGCTCACGGCCGGGCCGAAATACGTGCCGCCGTTGGCGACGGTTTCCAGGCCCTTCTTGAGTTCGATCAATCCCGCGGTCTTCTCCACGAACCCGTGGGCGCCGGCCTCGAGCATCTCGCGGATGAGCACCGGGTTCTCGTGGCCGGAGAAGACCAGGATGCGCAGGTTGCGCAACTGCTTGGTCACCCGGCGGAGCAGTTCCAGGCCGTTGAGCACGGGAAGGCGGGCATCGAGCACGAGCACGTCCGGCTTGGCATCGAGAATCATCTGGTAGGCCACCTGACCGTCACCGGCCTGACCGACGATTTCGAAGTTGGGGTCATGGCGCAGTACCTCCGCGAGCATTTCACGGATGGCTGTCTGGTCTTCGACGATAACGACGCGTTTCATGTAGCGGATGCGAACACAGGGCAGGGTGGACTGGCCGGAACCGGGCGTGTTCTCTCAATTTCGGCACGTGGGCGGTTTTCCTTAGAGGTGTTTGTATTTCATGCGGGAGCTTTTGCGGGGATTTGACCGGACACCTCCCCGGCGTGGCCGGGGAAAATCCCGGGGCATACCGCAGTCCTCGGGGCCGCCTCACCGGGGCGGTAAAAATCCGATCAATCCGTCCGCGCCTCGACGCGCGTCCGCGTGGACGCGCGGCGCACCATCATTTGCCGCATTGCGGCGCGTTCACCCCGCCGATCTGACCACACAACACTGATCGCGGTCTATACGACCGACGCGTCGGCCGGTGTGGCCGGCACCTCGCCTTGTTGACGCAGGGTCGGGCCGTCGACCCATACAGCGGGGATGCTCGTCGAGGAGGGCGGGTCCGGGATGCCGTATTCGTTGCGCAGAAGCTGGCCGATGAGCATTTCCACACCACGGGCGCCGAGCGCGCGCGGCTGCAGGTCGAGTCCGGCCGCCGGGATGTTGCTCATCACCACGTTGAGGCAGCAGAACCCGTGGGTCTTCGGCACCTCGGCTCCTGCCGCCGTCATCCATTCGACCACGTCGGAGCGGTGGCACATCACCACGTCGGGTTTCGCCTTCTTGAACCACGGGACAAACGTCTCCCGGTTGATGGCCGGCACGATGTGCGGCTTCAGGTGCTCGACCTCATCGTGATGCTCGTGGAACGCGCGAAACGCCGCTTCCCAACGGAAGAGCAGGCGCTCGTCGTGGTGCTGCTCGAGCACCAGGCCCGGGCGCCGGTAGCCGAGGCGTTGCAACCGGACGAGCGCGGTCATCATCGAGCGGAAATGGTCGGCGCACACCGTGTGGAGCGGCGGCCGCTCGATCACGTAGTCGGCGTAGATGGCGGCGTATTTGGACCAGTCGAGCCCGAGCATGTCCGGCGGATTGTTCGCCGGCAGGAGAAGCACGCCGCGGATCCCGCGCGACTGCAGGATCGTATCGAGGCGCTGCTCCGTAAGACCGCGTTGACCGATGACGAAGGGCTCGAGTTTGAACCCGAGTTCCGAGGCACGCTCACGCGCCCCGCGCGACAACTCGGCGTGGAAACGGTGCACGTGCTTCGGCCGCGCGTCCGGGTCATCGAGATCGAGCAGCGCGACGACGCCGCGGAAGGTTCCCGCGCGCGAACGGCGGATCTCCGACATGAGGGCGCCGGCGAGGGGATTGTGTTTGTAGCCCGCGGCGCGGGCGGCGGCGAGGACACGCTTGCGGGTCTCCGGGCGCACGCGCGGGCTGTCGCGCAGGGCCTCGGACACGGTGGTGTGCGACAGGCCGAGCGAGCGGGCAAGTTCGCGAAGGGAAGGGGCAGGCATGAACGGCGGTGATGTTGGGGGCGGCGATCTGATGGGGAAGCCGGCGTGCTTGGCAACCTCTGACTGTAAGACACAGGCTGATTCGCGCGTGCCTGCAAGATGTTTCACGGTCCGCCGTCCTTTCCGCGGGGCGCGCGTGCGTGCATTCGGCTGCACCGTGTTCGCGAGCCGCGCAGAGGACCGCTCCCATGTGTTTCTCCCCGTGCTTTAGGCCTGCCAGCGCCTCCCCGGCTGTCACACTGCCGGCCGCCCCCGGCGCTGGATCGTCCCTGAGCCACATCCTCTTCCCATGACTGGAATCCACCCCATCGATATCCTCGTCGTCCTCCTCTATCTGGTGGCGATCATCTACATCGGCCGCCGCGCCAAGCACTCGACGAAGAGCGAGGAGGGCTACTTCCTCGCCGGTCGCAAACTCGGCAAGCTCTACCAGATCTTCCTGAACTTCGGCAATGCCACCGAGCCCCAGGGTGCGGTCACGACCGCGAGCTTTGTCTACACGCGCGGCGCATCGGGGGCCTGGTACTCGTTCCAGACGATCTTCATGAACCCCTACTACTGGTTCATGAATGTATGGTTCCGCCGGGTACGACTCACGACGATGGGCGACCTCTTCGAGGACCGGTTCAACTCGCGCACGCTCGCGCTCTTCTACGCCGCCTTCCAGGTCTGCGTGGCCGTGCTGCTCATCGGCTTCGGCACGTTCACAGCCTACACGATCACCGCCTCGCTGGTGCTGAAGGAGGAATCAGCCTGGACCGCCTCCGAGGCGGCGGCAGTCACCGGCTACCGTGAACTCCGCCAGCTCGAGGACCTCGACCGGGCGGGCACGCTCACCGCGGAACAGCGGCCGCGCATGGACGAGTTGCGCGACCAGCGCGCCCGCGGCGAGATCAAGGGTTACATCTCGGTCCTGGATCCCGCCTGGATCCGGTGGTCGTTCTACATCGCCTTCATGGCCGTGGTCGCCGCCTACATGGCCCTCGGCGGCATGACGGCTGCCGCGATCAATGAGGCGCTGCAGGGCATCCTCATCATCATCTTCTCGGTCATGCTCATCCCCACCGGGCTCATCGCCATTGGCGGGTGGGACCAGCTCTCGGTCAAGGTGCCGGAGAACATGTTCAACCTCTTCGGAGCGAGCGGTGGCGTGCAGTTCACGCCGCTCGTGATTCTGGCCATCACGATTCCGAGCCTCGTCCAGATGAACGCGCTCAGCCCGAACATGAACATCATGGGCTCGGCCAAGAATGAGATGGCGGCCCGCATGGGCGTGGTCGGCCTCTACGGCAAGCGGTTGATGATCATCCTGTGGACCTTCGCCGGCCTCATCGCGATCGCGATCTTCTCCGGGGAGAACCGCCTGACCTCGCCGGACACCGCCTGGGGCATGCTCTCCGAGCGACTCCTCGGACCGGGCCTCATCGGCCTGATGCTTGCCGGCGTGATCGCCGCGGTGATGTCCAACCTCGCGGCCAAGTCCATGGCCATCGCCTCGCTCTTCGTGAAGAACTTCTGCCGCCTGATCTGGCCGGAGATGACGGAGGCGCGCGGGGTCAACATCGCCCGCTGGACGATCGTCGCGGTCATGGCGGTCGGCCTCGCGGCCGCCACGACGATGCGCAGTATGGAGACGATCGTCGGGTATGTGATCACCGTCAACGTGCCCTTCGGCGCGGCGATCCTGACGATGTTCTTCTGGCGGCGCCTCACGGTGCAGGCGGTCTGGGTCGCGCTGCTCCTCTCGATCGCGCTCAACATCGTGATCCCGCTCGGCTCCGAGTACGTGCCCGCCATCCGGCGCGCGGAGGCGCTCGTGCAGATGACGACCGACACCGAGGGCAAGCCCGTCCCTGTCTATTTTGATCAGGTCGTGCGCATCCGGCGCGACGATCCGGACAGCCCGATGGAAGGCAAGGGACGCTTCAACATGGAGTGCTTCATCCTCGGCAAGGTCGGATTCGACGTCGCGTCTTGGTCGCCCAACGACCGCCTCGCCGGCCGCTATCTTTGGGACGGCATCTTCCCGTTCGTCGTGCTGATCCTCGTCGGCCTGGTCACGCGCAACAAGGACCAGGCGCGGGTCGACTTCTTCTACGGCAAGATGAAGACCCCGGTCGGCGACACGCCCGAACTCGAGGCGGCCGCGATCGCAGAGACGCACCGCAATCCGCGCCGTTTCGACCACACCAAGCTCCTCGGGGCGAATTCGTCCTGGGAGTTCACGAAATGGGACAAGGTCGACACGGTCGGTTTCCTCGCCTGTTGCGCGGTGTCGGGCGCGATCATCGCGCTCTTTGCCGGCCTGCTCAAACTCGCGTCGCTCTGAGCCGAGATCCACTTCGGCCGCGGGCCACCTCGGTGTCCGCGGCCCTCCCGCCATGATCCGCAAAGCATTCGTGATGTCCGTCAACGCCGGCGCCGAGCTCGAATACGAGCGCCGCCACAGTCCGATCTGGAAGGAACTGCACGACGTGCTCACGGCGCACGGCGTGCACAACTACTCGATCTTCCTGCACCCGGAGACGCGTCAACTCTTCGGATACGCGGAGATCGAGGACGAGGCCCGCTGGGCCGCGATCGCCCAGACGCCCGTGTGCCAGCGCTGGTGGAAGTTCATGGGCGACATCATGCCGAGCAATCCGGACAACAGCCCGGTCTCGACCGGGCTGAAAGAGGTCTTCCACATCGACTGATACGACGATCGCGAGACCGACGCGGGCCGGATAATCACGCCGCATGCGGTCGGACGCATCCTCCGGCCGTGTGTGCATCGGGCTGCCGCCTCAGCCCGTTGCGCACCTGAAGCAGCAGCACACCCTGTGAGGCACCCCATATGAAGCGCCACCCCGTTTCCCGCCGCGACTTTGTCCGTTCGACCGCTTTGTCCGCCGCCGTCCTCCCGCTGGCTTCCGCGCTGCGCGCAGCCGAGGGGGCGAGCGGCACGACCGCAACACCCGCCGCGACCACACCGGCAACCGACGGCCCGGCCGCGCGCTGGCTCGACGGCGCTCCACCGGCGCTGGCGAGCGGCGCGACCTGGGGCATGGCCTGGCCGCGCGGAACGCTGGCGGGCGACACCGCACTGGCCGTACATGCGCCGAGCGGTGCGGCGGTTCCCGCGCAAAGCTGGCCGCTGGCCTGGTGGCCGGACGGAACACTCAAATGGTCGGCGCACGCGGTTCCGGCGACACCTGAGGCTCTCGCTGCGGGTTATGACGTGCTGCCGGGAACGCCCGCCACGCCGGGGCGCGCCCTGGTCGTCACCGAGACCGCCGAAGCCGTGCTCATCGATACCGGCGTCATCGTCGCGCGGATCGACCGCGCCGGGGAGCATGTCCTCGGATCGATCACGCGGGGCGACCGCGAGATCGCACGCCGCGGCCGCCTGGTGGCGTTGAGCGACGACGCACCGGCGGCGGAGGGCACGGACGTGCGCACACGACGTTTCGCCAGCCGGGTCGACCGCGTGACGGTCGAGCAGCGCGGTCCGGTGCGCGCCGTCGTGAAGGTCGAAGGCCAGCACGCGGGCGACGGGCGCGCGTGGCTGCCGTTTTCCGTGCGGCTCTATTTCTACGCGGGCGGCGAGTCGGTGCGCGTCATGCATTCGTTCGTCTTCGATGGCGACGAACACAAGGACTTCATCCGCGGCCTGGGACTGCGCTTCGACGTTCCGCTGACCGACGAGATGCACGACCGGCATGTGCGGTTCGCGGGGGCCGAGGGCGGTATCTGGGCCGAGGCCGTGCGCGGCCTCACCGGTCTGCGCCGCGATCCCGGCCAGGCGGTCCGGGCCGCGCAGATCGCGGGCCAGGCCTGCCCGCCCGTGTCGTCATTCGACCCGCGGGTGCGCGACCGGCTGCAGTATATCCCTGCGTGGGGAGACTACACGCTCGTGCAACCGGCGGCGGGAGCGTTCCAGATCCGCAAGCGCACCAAGCCCGGGCACGGCTGGATCGATGTCGACCAAGGCGCGCGCGCGGCCGGTCTCGGTTACATCGGCGGGCCCTCGGGTGGCGTGGCGTTCGGGCTGCGCGACTTCTGGCAGCGCCATCCCACCCAGCTCGATATCCGTTCCGCCCATACCGACGCCGCCGAGGTGACGCTCTGGCTCTGGTCGCCCGATGCGCCGGCCATGGACCTGCGCTTCTACCATGACGGCATGGGCATGGACACCTACGAGAAACAGTACAACGGCGGCCTCGAGATCACCTACGAGGATTACGAGCCGGGCTGGGGTTCGCCGCACGGCATCGCGCGCAGCAGCGAGATCACGCTGTGGGCGGTCGCGGCCACGCCGTCGCGCGAGGTCCTGGCGGACATGGCACGGCACGTCATGGCGCCCGCGCTGCTTTGCTGCGCGCCGGCCGTGCTGGCGCGCGCCCGCGTGTTTGGCGGCATGTGGGCGCTACCCGACGCGAGCACACCCGCGCGCGCGGCGATCGAGGCCCGGCTCGATTTCAACTTCGACTTCTACCGGAGGCAGGTCGAGCAGCGCCATTGGTACGGATTCTGGAATTACGGCGACGTGATGCACACCTATGACGCCGACCGCCACGTGTGGCGCTACGACGTCGGCGGCTTCGCCTGGGACAACTCCGAACTCTCGCCCGACCTCTGGCTCTGGCATCACTTCCTGCGCACGGGACGGGCCGATGTCTTCCGCTTTGCCGAGGCGATGACCCGGCACACCGGCGAGGTTGATGTCTACCACGCCGGGAGGTTCGCCGGACTCGGCACCCGCCACAACGTCCAGCACTGGGGTTGCAGCGCCAAGCAGGTGCGCATCTCGACTGCGGCGTATCGGCGCATCTACTACTACCTCACCGCCGACGAGCGCGTGGGCGACCTGATGCGCGAGCTTCTCGACGTCGACGCGCGCCTCGACTCGGTCGACCCGGCGCGCAAGCTCAAGGGTGCCTCCCCGCGGGGTGGCCACGGCGCGCGGGTCAGCTTCGGCACGGACTGGAGCAACCTCGCGGCCATCTGGCTCACGGAGTGGGAGCGCGGCGGCGAGGCTCGCTGCCGCGAGAAACTCCTGCGGGGGATGCGCGACCTCGGGGCGATGCCGGCGGGCTTCTTCACGAGCGACCGCTACGGCATGAATCTCGAAACCGGAGCGCTCGAGCCGCTGCAGGTGCGCGGCAAGGCCGGGGGCAGCGACGCGCCCATCGGCGTCTCGCATCTCGATTCCGTCTTCGGCGCGGTCGAGACCTTCGCAGAACTCATCCAGCTCACCGAGGGGCAGGCGGAGTATCAGGGGTTCAGGGAGGCGTGGCTGCAATACTGCAGGCTCTATTCTGCGCCGCGCGAGGAGCAGGTGGCCGCGCTGGGCGCACCGCTGCGGGGCAACGGCCTCGAGCAGGCCCACTCGCGCCTCACCGCCTACGCCGCGCGCCAGACCGGCGACGCAGCACTCGCGCGCCGGGCCGCCGCGACATTTGCCCGCGAGTGGTCGCGCACGCCGCGCCGCGCAAAGGAGCTGACCGGCCCCGAGGTACTCAACCCCGTCACGGAAGCCGCCTGGATCTCGACCAATGATGCCTCGCAGTGGGGCCTGGCGGCGATCCAGTGCCTCGCGCTGATCCCCGAGGCGCTGGACTGACCGGCCTACCTCTTTCGCTCCCACGCGGGCGGCACCGCGGCGAAGCGGTCGTCCGCGCAGATCGACCGCTGCCCGAAGAACCGTCCGCCGGGCTCAGCCGCTTGGCGTCAGCGCCGGGGGCGGCAGATAGAAGGGGACGAGAGACTCCCGGCGTATCCAACCGGTGGTGCCACTGTGCGTCATCACCCGGTCCCAGCCGAGGAAGCCGCGCTCAATGACTACGACCGTCCCCGGCGGGATGGGCACGTTCTTCTGCGCGTCCGCAGCGTCGCTCGGGATGGAGTGCAGCTGCCCCGGCGCCGCCACCATGGCGGCCTGCGGTTCAGCGAGTGCCCCGTAGCGCCAGAGCGCCGTGACGCCGAGCGAGATGACCAAGCTGCCGACCGCGACCATAGCCTGGCCTGTCGCACGCGCGGGCATGCGGCCCGCACGCAGATAGAGCGAGCTGATCAGGGCCAGCAGGGCGAGCCCGACGACGGCAGCGCCGCCGACGATCAGGTTTTGCCATTCGCCCGGCGACAGCCAGGTGGTGGGCCGGTCATACCACGCGGGCGAGACCAGGCGCCGCACCGCCGGGTCGACGCCATCGAGATGTGTCGCTGCGAGGCGAAGTTGACGCCGCACGTCGGGATCGCGCGGACGCAGGAGGAGCGCCGCCGTGGCGTGGGCGTTGGCCGTCGCCCAGTCGTCGAGTTGCGCGCTGGCAAGCGCGACGTTGATGCGTGCGGCCCAGTCGTCGGGCTGACGCTGCAGATGGGAGAGCCACGCATCGCGCGCCTCGGCGAAGCGCCCCTCGCGGTAGGCATCACGCGCCTCCGTGGCGTCCAAGTCGGTCGCGCATGCGAGCCCGGCCACGCATGCGACGACCGCGAGCCGCGGCGCCCAGTGCGGGGCTCGGGCCGGCCACCATGCCATCAGTCCACGAATACGCACTGCAGCCGCGGCGCCCGTCGCGCGGGCGAGCCAGTCGGCCGGAAGTGCACCGTGGGGGGAGAACATCGCGAGTTCGGCCTCGCACCAGAGCGCGAGCCAGTCGTCCGGGCGTGCCGCACCGCGCGCCGAAGCCAGGGCGCCGGCGAGGTCGTCGGCCGTTGGCGTAGCGCGGCGGATGGCCCAGACCCGTGCCGTCAGTGTCCGCCAGCGCTCCAGCGTCGCGCGATCGGGCGGTGTGCCGTGCCGCGCGAGCGCGCGAACGAGGGCCCGCAGTTCGCGCAGGGCCAGGCGGCGATCGCGGGCGGGATCCGTGCGAAGCGCCTGTGCGATTGCGAGGACGAGCCACACGACGCCCGGTGCGGCGAGGGGGAGCGTGACGAGCCAGACGCGCGACAGGTGACGCGGTGTGGCGGCGCCGACGCCGACGGGCAGCGGGTCGCCCGGCAGGGGGGCGATCGTCGCGATGTCGGCCGGCAGCGGAGGAGGCGGAGTCGCGATGGCCGAGCCCGGCAGGCCGGACTGCATGGGCGGGGTTTCCCCCGGACCGCTCGCCGCTTGCGACGTGCTCTGTGGATATCCGGCCGGCACCGGGTCGATGCGGACTTTGACGGCGGGAATGATCTGCGTGCGATATTGGCCCGAGGCCGTGTCGAACCACGTGAGCGCGACCGGTCCGAGCGAGTAGGTGCCCGCGACCGTCGGCACGAGCACGGCGTCCTCGATCATCCGGCCGTTGAACAGCTGGCCGCTCTCCATCTCCGTGCGCGTCTTGGGTTGCACGAGTTGGAAGTCGGTCGAGACCTCGCGCTCCGGCAGGCTGAGCCCGGCGGTCCAGTTGCCTGTGCCGGAGAGCGTGAGCGTCCACGTGATGGGTTCGCCGATACGCGCGGTCTGCGGCACGACGGTGGACTCGAGCGTGAACGCGCCAACCGCGCCCTTGAAGCCGGGGGGCGCTCCCTGCGGCAGGGGTTTGACCGTGATGGCCGGGGTGTCCGAATTGACCGTGAATTGCTCGATACGCGGCTGGCTGAAGAAGCCGACGGCGCGTTCGCCCGTCTGCACGTTCACCAGCTGGCGCACGGGATCGAGGGCGATCTGTCCGGGCTCGGTGAAGAGGCCGCGGGCGCGGTAACGCACGGCCTGGCGGCGCTCGCCACCGACGGTCGCCTCGGCCCGCTCGGGTTGTCCAAAGGGCTCGAAGACCAGGCCGGTGGGTTTCCACTCCGGCTCGCTGGCGAGCGAGACATTGTAGCGGGTGGAGGCGGTGAGCAGGTATTCGAAATCCAGCACCTCGCCGGCCCAGAGCGTCGTGCGCGCGGGACGGATCTGCGAGGAAACCACGTCCCTGATGGCCAGGCCGGCCTGGCCGACGCCGGCCTCGCCGACCTCGAAGCGGACTTCGCCGACGGCGATCTTCCCCTTAGTCGTGAGCGCGTCAAAGACCGGGATCACGGCGCTGCCCTTCTGCGCGGCGCGCACCGGGTAGGTGAGCACGACCTTGGTGCTGGTTTGGAAATTGATGATCGAGGTCTGTTGCGCCTCCGAGGGTGTGCCGAAGTCCAGCCCGGGCACCTCCGGCAGGCGAAACGCCTCGGCAGGCGAGCAGTCTTCGAAGACAAGGCTCACCGGCTCGGTCTTGCCCAGGCCGAGCCGGCCGCCGGGCGGGTCCCAGTAGACGCGCTGGGCCTGTGCGGCCAGCGGCGCGAGGCAGGCGAGGACAAATGCGGCGATCGTGGTGCGAAACAGAGACATGGGGAGTGGCCTACCAGTCGTGCGGGTTGGCGGGCGCGGGGCCCTGCTTTTCCTGCCGGCGCGCTTCCTCTTCGATGCGCTGGTGCAGGCGGGCGGGGGAGTCGTTCTCCTGCACCTGCTCGAGGCGGGCGAGGGCGGCGGCGAGTTCGGGGTCGGTGGAGGTTTGTTTCTGCTCGGTGTCCTGCTTGCCGCCGAACTTGCGCGTCTGCGGCTTCTGCGGGGTGGACTGGGGTTGGGGCTGCGGCTGTAGTTCCGGCGGTTTCTCCAGATCGCCGAGCGCGGAATCCTGCTTCTGCGCCTGCTGTTGTTGCTTTTGATCCTGCTTCTGTTGATCGGACTGCTCCTGCTGCTTCTCCTTGGACTTCTCGTCCTTCGGCTCGCCCTGCTGGCCGGACTGCTGCTGCTGGTCCTGTGAATCCTTCTTCTGCTGCTGATCCTGTTTCTGTTGCTCGTCGGGCTGCGGTTGCTGCTGCGGCGGCTCGAGCAAGCGCTGGAGGTCTTCGCGCAGCTTCTTCCAATCCGCGGCGCGCGGATCGCGGGCTTCGCCTTGGTCGACCGCGGCGAGTGCGTCACGCACGAGCCCCGGCTCGAGCGGTTGTTTGGCCTGAAGCAACTCCTGGCCGAGCGCTAGGGTCTGCTCGGCCATGGCCTTCCAACCGGCCGGCGCGACGGCGTCGACCGCGGCCAGCCGCGTGACGGTGGCGCGGAGCTTGTCTACGGTGTCGGTCGGGGTCGTATCCGCGACGGCGGCACGGAGCCGCGGGGCGAGAGTGCTGGCCAGGGCCGCGATCACCAGGAGCGCGCCCGCGCGAGCGACGGTGCGCGCGGCGACCCGCGGGATCGCGGGCATCGCGCGCGCACCGGCCGTCGTCCGGATCACGCGCGGCCGCGGGCGGACGGGAATCTCGCGCCAGACACCGAGGAGGGCGGCGAGCAGCGCGGGGAAGAGAAACCACTGGAAACGCTCGATCGCGCGTGCCTCGCGCTTGTCCCCAAAGACGCCCTGGCGGCCGCGCTCGACCGTCTCCTGCAGCACGGCGGCGAGGTCGACCCACGCGCTCGCGTCGCGGTAGGTCCCCGCGGTCTCGAAGGCGAGGGCCTGCAGCGTGGCTGGCTCGAGCTTGGAAAGCACGACGGCGCCGCGCTGGTCCTTGAGGTAGGCGCCGGTCTTCACGTCGGGGATGAATCCACCGGCGGTCGTGCCCACGCCGAGGGCGATGACGTGAATGCCCTTCTCCTTGAGCGCGGGCAGTTGCTTGCGCCACGCCTCGTCCTGCGCCTCGCCATCGCTCAGGACGATCAGGTAGCGGTCGGTGTCCGAGGCGGGACTGAAGCCGCCGACGGCTGCGCGCAGCAGCCCGTCGTAGT
>JACSRI010000247.1 GCA_014879845.1 Opitutaceae bacterium | reverse complement strand
GCGCGAATCGCTGGCTTTGGAGCAGGCGAAGTTTCAGTCGGGCTTGAGCGAAGCGATCCGGGTGGGCGAGGCGCAGGCGGAGGTCGACTTCATCGCCGCTGAGATGGCTGGCGCGACCGATAGAGACCTGATCGCGATTCGGCTTGGGTTGGCCCGCGACAGGCTCGCGCTCATCGAGGCCCGTGCGAAAGCCGGTCTGGTAGACACCGGCGAAGTCGATGACCTCCGCGACGAAGTCGCCGTGCTGGTGGCGCTTCTCGGCGACGACATCCCGGCGCCGTTCCACATCCTCATGGATCAGGAACGGCGGCGTTACCGCTTGGTCGAGGCTCGCCACTCTGCCGGCCTGGCCACTGCGGCGGAACGCAACGCGGCGAAGGAGCGGCTCGATCTCGCGATCGTCCGCTTCAGACGCGTGCAGGCGCCGGATATGGGCGGACCGGAGCGGACGGGCGGGGACGCGCCCTGAACGGTTTCAGCCGTCCGATCGTTCTGCGTCGGGGCTCATCTGCTGGGCCCGCTGCACCATCTTCTGGGCGCACTCCGGGCACATGCCGTGCGTCGTGCGCGTGTCGAACTTCGACCCGAAATACTTTTCCATCGAGAACCAACGCCCGTGATCGCCGATCTTGCGGCACCACGCGCAGACCAGCAGGTATTCCTCGAGATGGTGCAGGCGGTGCAGCAGACGGCGGGTCTCGCGATGAACCAGGAACCACACGCACACGATGACGACCGTGCGCATCGCGGCGCGACCCCAATGCGGGGCGAGGGGCTCGTGAAAGAGCAGGTGCGGCAGCCGGGTGGCCTCATTCAGCCAGGCGAGGGCGATGAGCAGGGAGAATCCCGCGAATTCGATCCAGAGGATGCGACGGCGACCCGATTCGGATTTCATGGTTTTCGGCGGGTTTGAGGGAAAGGCATCGACCGCGCCGGGCGAGCAGGAACAAGGCCGGCCTATTCGGCGATGGAGCGATCGGCCAGTCGCCGAAATGAGCGCGAGTAGCGAGATCCTGCAACTCCGGTCCGTCCTGCGGAATTAACCGGCGGCATCTCCGATGCGCCCGACCGGGGACCGTCACACCGAGTCGCGCGCAGCGGATGTGGCTGCGGGCCGCAGCTGCCGGCGTTTCATCAGGAAAAGATCAGGGCGCGGAAAGGACGCGGAGGCCCGCCGTGCAGTAGGGTCGCCGGCCATCCGCCATGAATACCGCGACCTTCGCACGACCCTCCCGCGCCGCCCTCGCGCTGGCTTTTGGCACCATCTACCTCGCTTGGGGCAGCACCTACCTCGGCATGAAGATCGCGGTGGAGTCCCTCCCGCCGTTCGCCATGGCTTCCGCTCGTTTCGTGTTGGCCGGGGCGGTGTTGTTCGTCGTCAGCCGTGTGTGCGGTCAGGCCGCGCCGACGATGCGGCAATGGCGGGAGAATACGCTGGTCGGCACGCTCCTGCTGCTCGGCGGCAACGGCCTCGTGGCCTGGGCAGGACAGTTCATGCCCTCGGGCGTGCTCGCGCTCCTGCTGGCCGCGAGTCCGCTCTTCATGGTGCTGGTCGGCTGGGCTTGGCCCGGTGGGACGCGGCCGACGTCGCGGGTGCTCGTCGGGCTGCTTGTCGGCCTGGCCGGGGCGGCCTGGCTGGCGGCGCCATGGCGGCATGCGGGCGACGGCGGCTGGCCGGTCTCGGGTCTGTGCGCGGCGCTGGGCGCGTGTGTGACGTGGGCCATCGGCTCGATCGCCTCGCATCGCAGCCGGGCGCCCGCGCCAGTACTCGTCGCGGCCGCCGTGCAGATGCTGGCGGGCGGGGCTGCGCTCGCCATCACGTCGGTCGCCTGCGGCGAGTTGGCCGGATTCGACATCGGGACGGTGAGCCGTGCGTCGCTCGGCGCGTGGTTGCACTTGTTCGTCGTGAGCGTTGTCGCATTTCCGACCTACGCGTGGCTCATGCGCAACAGCACACCGGCGCGAGTCTCGACCTACGCCTACGTGAATCCCGTCGTGGCCGTCATCCTTGGGTGGTTGTGGCTCGGCGAGTCGATGGGCGGGCACACGATCGCGGCGGCGGTTGTGATCCTGGCGGCGGTGATCGTCGTCAAGGTGCCCTCGCACCGTTTGGCACGCCGGCGCGCGGGCGCAGCGCCACGCCGGCGCCCGGCGTCGCCCGCGCCTTCGTGGTTGCGCACGGTGGCGGCGCGCCTGAGCGCGCCCGATCTTTCCAAACTGTAATGCGGCGCGATTTGACGAATCGAACCACGCAGCCGACAATGAAACCTCAGCAGTAGGGGTTCAGAGCCCTCGGCCGTCTACGGAGGCCGGGGGCTCGCTGTTTCCGGGCCGGGCGGCAGCGCCGCCGCGCCTACCAGAGCTTCTCGAGCGCCAGCTTGAAGAACTGGTCGTGATCCCAGGGCAGGATCGGCAGCGGGTCATCCCCGGCGTCAGCGGGCGTATACACGGCCAGGTTATATTCGGTGTGCTCGAAACCGAAGATGAGCGCGCTGTCGGCCATCCATCGAGAGAGGTCGTAGTGTAGGTCGATGACGACCTGGTTCTCGAGCCATCCGTCCGGGTCGCGCCAAGTCTGGACCTGACCGCGGAGCCTGCACGATTGGCCGAGCTCGATCGAGGCGTTCGCGGCATAGGAAACGGCCATCACGGTGTTGCGAAAGTCACCGCGGGCATAGCCTCGCTCCTTCGGCACGTCGTCGTCGATTTCGAGGAAGAACATTCCCGAGGCCACCTTGGCCGAGGCCGCGAACGGACCGGACCGGAAGTTGGCGGTGAGGCCGGGCAGGATCTTGATCTCGCGTTCGACCGAACTGACCGTGTTGGCCTTGGTGCTGGATTCCGCGATCCAACCGATGTCGAGGGAATCACTGATCTCCCAGATCCGTCCATCGGCGAAGAGGTGCGTCCTCCACCAGACTGGAATGTGATCGGGATCGAGATGGTCCTGGTCGTGATCGACGAACAGCTCGCCCTCGCCGTAGAGGTGAACGCCCGAGGGCGTCGTATCCTCGACGATCAGGGTGCCGGCGATGCCGAATGTGTCCGAATCGACCTCGGGTACCCGCTGATTGCTTACGCCGAAGGAGTAGCGCCATTGCGCGGCGGGACAGGACGCGGATGCGACCGCGAGGATGGGCAGGAGCGTGACGAGCTGGCGACCGATCTTCATGAGTGAACGCACGAGTCGGAGGTCGTGTGCGGATGCGCAACGCGGCGCGGCTCGAGCGGATCCTCGCTCGCGGGCGCAAGTGACAGCAACCCCGTTCGTGGCGCTTTCACTTAGGTGCAGTCGCGTCGAGGTGGCATGGGCGCAGTCGGTCCACGTGACGGCCTAGAGCGGAAAAGGCACGCGCGACAGGGGGCGGACGGCCAGGGCGAGCAGGGCGCGTTCGTCGTCGTCGCCGGCG
Organism: Opitutaceae bacterium; assembly: GCA_014879845.1. GTDB lineage: Bacteria > Verrucomicrobiota > Verrucomicrobiia > Opitutales > Opitutaceae > JAEWQP01. Next base: position 4,778 of record JACSRI010000247.1, on the reverse strand, counting down.
ATCCTGTTCAGGTGGATCGTGCGGCAGGTGCCACATCGGTGGATGACATGCCACTCGCCGCGCGGATCGACGGAGACGGCGATCGGCTCCATGCCGCCGCGGCAGAGCGAGGCGCGATCGCCGGGCGTGTCGTCGAGGTGCACACTCCAGAGGCAGTGCGGGCAGTGGTTGCGGTGGCGGGTGCCGGGGGCGTCGAGCGAGAATTCGAGGCCACAGTGTCGGCATTTCAAATACGCGGCGACGGCGCGCAGCGCGGGCTGATGCGACATGGGAGGGAAAACATCGGTACGGACGGTTGTCTTCCCCGGTGTGGAAACGCACCACGATGCTCGCTTGGTGCGGACGGGACGGTTGGAGGCCCGGCGAGCGACGGACGTCGGAGGTTCCGACCGGGTGCGGAGGGCCGGCGTGTCGCTACACCGCGGCACCCACCGAGGTATTCGTGTCGGAAGAGAACTGGTATGAAACGAGGCGCATCAAGATCCGACGGCGTCGGATTCAGGGGACAACGGCACAGTCGCGGCCGAGATCAAGTCCCGCCAGGCGTGGCGGCGTCGACGGGCGGCGCCCCTTCCCGGGCGGCTTGTCCGTGCGGGAGCGAGGCAAGGGCGCGATCGATCGACGCCTTCACGGTGGCGGGCGAGAGGGGCTTGGTGATGTAGTCGTCCATCCCCGCGTCCATGCAGATCTCGCGATCACCCTGCATGGCGTTGGCGGTCATCGCGACGATCTGGAGGCGATGCGTGAAGCCCGCGACTCCGGCGCCCTGGCGCCGGCGGATCTCCCGCGTCGCCTCGAGTCCGTCCATCTCGGGCATCTGCACATCCATGAAAACGAGGTCGAACTTCTGCTGCTCGAGCGCCTCGAGCGCCTCGCGGCCGTTGTTGGCGAAGGCCGGGTCGTAGCCGGCGTTGCGCAGGAACCGCAGCGCGACCTTCTGGTTCACCATGTTGTCCTCGGCGACGAGAATGTGCAGGGAGGACGCGGGCTCGCTGCCGGCTGCGCGGGCGGCGCGCGCCTCGGCCGCGGTCTTGGCGCGAGTTGTTTCCGGTGCGATCACCGACGCCAGCACGCGGCGCAGGCGGCTGGAGGAGATCGGGTAGGCGTCACTCGCCGCGATCGGCAGCTGGCGGACCTGGTCGGGCGAGAGGCGTTCCGTGTGGTTGGTCAGCAGGACGACCCACGGGGAGCCGAAAGCCGCCGCCTCGACCGCGAGGCGGCTCGCGAGCGCGGGCCCGTCGACCGTGGGAGGCTTGTGATTGAAGATGACCAGCTCGTAGGGCGTGCCGCGTTCGGCGGCGCGGCGCAGCTCGAACAGGGCCATCGTGCCGTCCGTGACGGAAAAGGCCTGCATCGAGGCGTGTTGCAGCTGGCGCTCGTAGGCGAGCCGGCACGTCGCGTTGGCTTCAGCGACGAGCACACGTCGGCCGCCGAGGATGGGCTCCAGGTTGCGATCGCCGGGATGGGCGGGCACGTTCCCGGGCTCGAGCGGGATCTCGAACCAGAATGTCGATCCCTGGCCGGGCGTGCTCGTGACGCCGATCTCGCCGCGCATCAACTCCACGAGGCGGCGGCAGATCGCGAGGCCGAGCCCCGTGCCGCCGAACTTGCGCGTGGTGGAGTTGTCGGCCTGGACGAAACGCTGGAAGAGCTGCCGCTGCGCGTCGGGTGGGATGCCGATGCCGGAGTCCCTCACCTCGATGCGGATGCGCGGGGTGCCGTCCAGGGCGTGTCCGCGCGTGGCGCGCAGCACGACCTCGCCCTGCGAGGTGAACTTCACCGCGTTGCTCAGCAGGTTGAGCACGATCTGGCGGAGGCGGACCGGGTCGCCGCGCACGCCCGGCGGCAGCTCCGGGGCGACGTCGAGGACGAGGTCGATCTTCTTGCGGGCGGCCGGCGCAGACTGCAGGAGCAGCGCCCGCTCGAGCTGCTCGTGGAGGTCGAAGTCGATGGACTCGAGGTGGAGTCGCCCGGCCTCGATCTTGGAGAAGTCGAGGACGTCGTTGAGAATCGTCAGCAGGCTGTCGCTGCTGCTGATGAGTGTATCCACGAAGTCACGCTGCTCCGCGTTGAGCGGCGTCTGCAGGAGCAGATGGCCCATGCCGATCACGCCGTTGACCGGCGTGCGGATCTCGTGGCTCATGTTGGCGAGGAACGCGCTCTTGGCGCGGTCGGCGGACTCGGCCACCTCCTTCGCGCGCTGCAGCTCGGTGTTGGTCGCGGCGAGCTCGGCCGTGCGTTCCCCGACGCGCCGCTCGAGGTCGGCATTGAGGCGGCGGAAGCGCTCCTCGCTGGCGGCGAGCGCGTCGGACTTTTCCAGCGTCTCGGCGATCTGGCGACCGAGCCTGAGGTTGGAGGCGTTCAGCTCGTTCGTGCGTTCCTGCACCACGTGCTCGAGCCGCGCCTTCTCGCGGCGCTCGAGGTAGGAGGAGAGCCAGGCCGCGAAGGCGAGCAGCGCGAGCGCCGCGGCGGCGTAGGCGATCCAGGCCGAGGTGGTGCGATACCATGGGGGGCGCACCACGAAGGCCAGCGTGGCCTCGGCGCCGCGATCCGTGCCGGCGACGGGCCGCACGTGGAAGACGTAGCTTCCCTCCTTCAGGCGGTTGAACGACGCCGAGCCGACCGTGCCGGTGGAAACCCATTCGGAGCCGGACCCCTCGAGCAGGACCTCAAATGAGACGGGAGCTGCGAACGGGTTGCCCGGAGCGGCGAAATGCACGACCAGGGAGTTGTCGGCGAAGGTGAGCGCCCCGAGTGACGGGCCCGGCGTGAAGTCGTGACGGCCGTCGGCTGCGAACTGCACGGAGGTGATCATGACGCGGGGCGCGATCGAGAGCGGGGCCGGCAGCGTCGGATCGAAGCGCGCGAGCCGGCCCTTGTCCCACATCCAGACCACACCGTCTTCCTCGACGGTGTACTCCGCCGGGCTGAAACCCACGCGGGGACGCTCGACGGTGCGGGTGCCGTTCACGGGGTCGACGCGGACACGCAGGGGCCCGCCGTGGGCGGTGATCCACATCGTGCCGGCGGCGTCCGTCACGGGACGGCCGATCGACTGACCCAGTTCGGGGATGCGGCGAAGCGCGGCCTCGGCGGCGACGAATCTTCGGGAATCCGTGTCGTAGCGCAGGACGTGATTCAGCAGGTTGGCGTGCACCTCGCCTTCGAGGAGGAAGAGCTGCACCCAGCCTTCGACCAGGCCGTCGCGGGGCCCGAGGATCTCGACGGTCGGCGCAGCCTGGCGCAGGTCGATGCGCCCGGCGCGGCTCGCTCCCAGTTCGAGCCAGACCACACCCTCGGCATCCTGCAGCGCGCCGTAGACATTGCCCAGGCCCGGGACTGGGATGCGCTCGGCCGTGACCGCATCTCCGTCGTGCGCGACATAGCCGATCTCGTCGCGGCCCGCGTAGAAGGCACGACCGTCGGGTGCCCGGGCGAAACCAAGCCGGGCGTTTGCGACGCCGGGAAGGATGGGCTGCCATGTGCCGGCCTGGCGGCGGTAGATTCCAGTCTCGTTGGAGGCGACGAGGTCGCCATCCCAGAGACTCAGCGCGTATTGGAACCGACCGGCCGGGCCGGCCTCCTCGAAGCGCTCGAGGCGACCGCCGGTGTCGTAGACTGCATGAAGCACTTTTCCGTCGGCCAGGAACCACAGGCGGCCGTCATGGCGCACGGGTTTGGCGTAGTCGAGTCCGCTGGCCAGCAGAGGTTCGTAGTGGGAGATTTGGGACGGGAACTCGACGCGCGCGAGCCCGTCGGCGAGCAGGGCCCACAACACGCCGTCGCGCGAGTAATCCAGCCGCTGCACGCGCCCGAGGCGATGGTCGAGCATGCGATCGAGGACCTGGATCGTGTGACCCTCGTCGTCGAAGAAGACCACGCCGACGCTGTCGACCGCGGCCGCGAAGTAGCCGGGGCCGGCCTGGCAGAGGTCGTTGATCCGGTGGCCCAAGCCGAGCAGTCCCTTCGTGATCCAGGGCTCGAGCCGTGTGCCGTCGAAGAGCTGCAGGCCCGCGCCGCTGGTGCCGACGAGCCGCAGGCCCGGCCGATAGGGTGCGCTGCAGGTGATCGTGTCGCCGGGGGAACGGTCGACCGGGAACGGCATGCGCAGCGGCCCGCTGGCCTCGACCCGGAAGAGATCGCCGTCGGACCGGCTGCTGATGTAGGTCCGACCCTCGAGCGTGAATACATGCTCGACGGCATCGATCGTGCCCACGATGCGCGGCTGGGCACCGGGGCGCCACGCGGCCACGGCGCCGCTGCCGCCGTGCCAGTACCATTCAGTCCCGGCGCGTGCGGCGAAGGTCAGGGCGGAGGCATAGGCATGCGCGTCGGTCGGCAGCGAGCCGACCGGAGAGGTGTGCCAGCGTGCATCGGCGCCGAGATCGATGCGGTGGATCGATCCTTCCGCGCCAAGATAGAGGCGGTTTTCCGCGTCGACCGCCAGCTGCGTGGTCGATCGCGTCAGCACGCCTTCGACGGCGCGATACACGTTCCAGCGCACGCCATCGCCGAGCGCGAGCTCCTCGCCGGCCACCACGGCGATGCGGCCGTCGGGCATGAGGCGAAAGTCGCTGGGCTTGCGTGCGAGACCGATCGACTCGGGTCCGAGTACGACGAACGACGGGGCCCCGGCTTCGACCACGCCCTCGGGCGCGGACGCGATCGTGCCGCTTTCGCCGCGCACCACCGCCGGGGCGAGGGTCGCGAGTACGAGCCCGACAAGGGCACGAAACGAGTTTCGTGCCCTCGGGTGGGTCCGGTCGGGCCGGCGGGTA
>JACSRI010000095.1 GCA_014879845.1 Opitutaceae bacterium | reverse complement strand
GGGGCGATGCGCCTGCTGTCGGAATCATGGTCGCAGTCAACCCCGTCCCAACCCGCGCACCCCTGGCCTATGTCCGAGTCACGCCTGGATCTCACCACCATCCCCGAAGCCGAGCACGAGGAAGCGCTGGCCTTTGCCTGGGCCGCCCTCGAGGTCGGCACGGTGCTGCTGCTCGTCGCTCCGACGATGCCGCTGGCGCTGCTGCACAAGTTCTTCCACTCCCGCGAGGGCGTCTTCGCGTGGAATCGGGTGGGTGATCCGGCCGGACGCTGCCACGTCGCGGTGCGCCGGCTGGGCCCAGATCCGCTTCATCGACGCGAGGTTCCGCGGTCGCCGGCGCTGGCCTCGGTCGTGCGCCTCGCGCCGCAGCCGGACCGGGCTGCCCGGCGTCTGCTCGCGGCCCTCGAAACCGGGCGGCAGGGCTCGGTCGTGCACGGGTGTGTGCGTGGACGGCCGGACACCGTGCTGCGCGGCCTGCGGCGTCGCGGGCTCGAGCACTTCTGCGAATACGCGGGCGAGGGGACGTGGATCGTCTCGGTCCGGCATGCTCCCGCGGGACCGTCGCGTGCCGTCGCAAGTTGACGCTGGCGTACTGTGTCCCTGATGCACTGTCGTCGGACGACCTGGTCGGCATTCTGGGTCATGGCGTGCCTTGCCCGCGCGGCCGGTGCCGACGCCGGTTGCCTCACCGCCTGCGAAGTCGCGCGCCAGCAGCGGCTGCCGCGTGCGTTCGTGGCCAAGATCCTCGGGCGGCTCGCGCATGCGGGCCTCGTCCGGGGGACGCGCGGACTGCACGGCGGCTACCGCCTCTCGCGATCGCCTCAGGACATCTCGCTGGCCGAGATAGCGGCGGTGTTCGAGTCGGCGAAGCCCCATGTGCGCTGCCCGCTCGGGGCCGTCGGGAATGAGGCGATGGCACCGTGTCCGCTGCACGCCTCGCTCCACGGCGTCACGAGCCGCTGGATTCGCTTCCTGCGGGACACGACACTTGCCGTGCCGGCGGCGGCCCGGCCGCTGACATGCGTCCGCCGTGCCGTCATGGAGCGGGCATGACAGCATCGGCGTGCGCGAGGCGCACGTCTCCGGCCGGCACGTCGCGAATCTCCGTCACGCGGCCATCCATCCAGCGCACGCGCACGAGATCGGCGCGCGGGCTGTCGCCCAGGCCGAAGATCGATTCCGCCGCATGGCCGCTGAGGTAGGAAACGTCGGCCGCCCACCAGCGCAGCTGATGTCGGGTGCCCTGATGCACCTCGATGCGGGCGCCGCGTGCGAGCGCCTCCGGACCCGCGAGTCTGATGCTGAGTGCGTGGTGGCCGCCGCGTTCGGTGTCGTTGCGCAGCAACACCGGACTGCCCTGGTTGACGGCGAGGGCGAGATCGATGTCGCCGTCGCAGTCGAAGTCCGCCGCAGCGAGTCCGCGGGCATTGCGCGGGATGGCGGTCGCCTCGCCGGCGATGGGTGCGATGTCGCGGAATCCGTCGCCGTCGTTGACGAAGAGAAACATTGGCTCGGGCTTGAGCCGGTAACCGTCCTCAGGCCGCTCGAGCGTGCTGCCGTTGGCCACCGCGATGTCGGCGCGTCCGTCGAGGTCGATGTCGAGCACGGCCGTGCCCCAGCCGACGCGGTCGATCGAGACCTCACCGAGACGCAGCGGGCGGGCGCGGTCGCGGTATTCGAGCTGCCCCGACCGGCCGCGCAGGCTGAGGTAGAGGGCGTTCTCCTGGGCGAGCCAGTGGGAGAGGAAGAGGTCGGGCAGATCGTCGGCCTCCCCGGCCAGCCCGCCGAAATCGCCGACCGAGATGCCCATCGAGCCCCGCGTGTCGGCCGTGCCGGTGAAGGCGGAGAGGTCGATGAAAGTGACGGGAAAGTCCTCCCCGGTTTCGCCCGGGCCGGTGGCCGCGTAGTCGCCACCGGTGTTGCGGAAGAGGCGATTGGGCGAGACGTCGTTGGCCACGTAGAGGTCGAGCCATCCGTCCCCGTCGAGGTCGCAGAAGGTGGCCGAGAGGCTGCGGCCGTCGGGGTCGGCGACACGGGTCGCGCGGGTGACGTCCTCGAAGGTGCCGTCGCCGCGGTTGCGATACAGGGTGTTGGGCTGCGGATTGAAGGCGCTGGGATTGATGGTGTAGGGCGCCTCGTAGTCGCCGGCGCGACCCGAGCTGCCGACGGCGGCGGGCGGCTCGCGTCCGGCGGCGTCGTAGTCGACGTAGTGGCAGACGTAGACGTCGACATGCCCGTCGCGATCGTAGTCGCCCCAGGCCGCGCCGGTGCTCCAGAGCGGGCTGGCCACGCCCGCCCGCGCGGCCACATCGGTGAAAGTGCCGTCGCCATTGTTACGATACAGGCGATCGGTGCCGAGATTGGTCACGTGCAGGTCGAGGTGGCCGTCGGCGTCGTAGTCGACAAAGGTCGCGCCCATGCCGAAGCCGGCGGCGTCGCCCACGCCGGCGAGTTCGGTCACGTCCTCGAAGGTGCCGTCGCCACGGTTGCGGAAAAGGCGGTTGGCGTGGGCGGGATCGGCCGGATCGCCAAGGATTCCCGGGTGGTTGACCACATAGAGGTCGGGCCAGCGATCACCGTCGTAGTCGCCCCAGGCGAGCCCGGAGGCGTTGTCCTCCGGCAGGGCGCGTCGGCGGGCGGACGCGCCGTGACGCATCGCGATGCCGGCGGCCGCGGTCACGTCGGTGAAGCGCACGGGCGTGGTCGCGGCGCGCGCCTCCGCGGTGAAGGTCGAGGTCACGCCGGCGCGGGCGTCGGCGAGATCGGTGCTGCGGCGCGCCTCGATCCACCAGACGGCGAGGCCGATCAAGCTCGTGCCGGCCACGGTGGCGACGGTGGCCAGCACGAGACGGCGCTGGCGCGGCGAGAGGCGCGGACGGGCGGACATCGGTTTCAGCGTGCGCGGATCGAGGGTGCTGCGGCAGCGAGCGGAGCGCTCGGTCCATCGCTCCTGGCGGCCGCGGGCGCGGATGCGGAGGCCGGAGCGACGGCGTCGGCGAGCGGGATTTCGCGCGTGGCCGAGTCCTTGGTTAGCGTCGGCTGATAGACGCCGCTCTCGCTTTCCATCTCCGGGAGCACGAGGTTGAGAAACTCCTGCCGGTAGCGGCGGAAGTTCAGGTCGGCGCGTACGCGCAACGGACTCCGCGCGCCGTCGCGCACGGCTACGCGGTAGACCTGTCGGTCGCTGTAGCGCGCGACCACGATGCGTGTGGCGGCGGCACCGGCCTTGCGCCACAGCTCGTGCCGGAGGATCGGTGCGCCCTGGTCGTCGACGGGAATACTCTCGAGCACGAGCGTGCCGGCGTCGCGCGGGCGACCGGCCTCGTGGATCGCGCCGGGCTCATCGAGGATGTCGCGCGTCACTGGATCGATCCCACCCCATTCGGCGAGCCGGTGTCCATCGGCGTCCTCCACCGTCACGTGCAGCCAGGCGCGCAGGAAATCGAGCGGGCCGGTGATGAAGTTGTGCCCGGCCTTGCGATTGCGAATCGAGACCGAGAACTCGAGGATCTCGCCGGGCGCGGCCGTCGCCGGGGCCTCGATCTCAACCGCAGCCACCGGGCCCTCGGGCCAGAGATGCGCGATCTCGGGGATGACCGTGCGGCCCTCGATCCAGTCGCGCGTGAGCGCGACGTGGCGCTCGCGCTCCGGCAGCTGGAGCACTTCGGGCATGAAGAGATTGGTTGCGATCGTCCCGTGGTGGCGGTGTGCGCCGTCGCCGGCCGCGCGCCGCAGGTCGCCGCCTTCGCCGGCGCCGGGATCGGTCGACCCGTGGACCAGGCGCATGTGGCAGTCGCGGCAACTCAGCGACTTGTCCGGTTCCATCGAGTTGTGCCAATGGCTCTTGCGCCACTCGTCGAACTGGTTCTGCGCCGGGCTCGCGCCGAAGCGGTTGAGCGCCTCGGGGATGACCTGCTTGTGGCACGCGCCGCAGAACTCGGGGGTGCGCAGGATGTTCCGGTCGTAGTCGGCGAGATGCTGGCGCGGGTAGGCGCGTATCAGGAAGTCGGAGATGCGTTTGGTCAGGCCGGTCGTGCCCTCGCCGAGGTAACGCGCGGGTGGCGTGAGCACGTAGTCGGCGTTACCCCGCTCATCGACGTGCGAGATGGTGTGGCAGACGATGCAGGAAATGCCCTCCTGCATGCCGGGCGCGGAAAGGCTGAGGTTGTGGATGTCCTTCGCGCCGGCGAAGAGCGAGATCGGGTCGTGGCACCCCGCGCAGTAACGCGTCTCGGCCGGGTGGCGGTCGTCCGCAAAGCTCCTCTGCACCGCCTGGAACGGCGGATTCATCGCGGAGAATCGGTGGGCGCTCGGCAGCCACTCGTGGTGGATCTGCTCGTGGCAGCCGGCGGTGCCGCAGGAGTCGGAGCCGCCGAGGACGGCGGGGTTGACCAACCCGCCCGTGGATGTGCGCGCAAAGCTCGGCGCGAAGGGGCTGCCGCGATACTCGGCGAACTGCTGAGCATACTCCGGCATGGTGTAGTCCGTGGGCATCGGCAGTGTCGCCGCCACGCGGGGCGCGAGCGACAGTGCCAGCACGACGGCGGCGTAGAGCGCGGCGAGCACGGCGACTCCGAGCCGACGCCGGCGGCGCAGCGCGGACGGGAATCCGTCGAGACGGGCCAGGTGGTCGCGGCGGCGCACCCAGGCCATGATGAGGTGGATGACCACGAGGGCGCCGGTCGCCAGGCCCGTGGTCAGATGTATCCGATCCCAAAACACGGTGATACGCCGCCCGACCAGCGCCTGGGCTGAGACGACGAGCCCGCTGGCCATGCACCCCAGCGTCACGACCATCGCGGCATAGCCGAGGACCTTGACCACGGAGAGCGTCTGGTCGCTCCAGTCGCGCCAGTGGCGCAGTTGATAGGCGGCATAAGGCGTCAGGAGCAGAAGCCCTGCGACGGTGTGAAGCAGCACCTGGAACTGCCCGAGGAGGGAAAAGGGCGCGAACAGCGTCCAGAAACCCGTAGCCGTCTCGAGCGCGAGGCCCGCGAGGACGACGAGCGTGAGACGCGACGTCCAGCCGTGGGCGGACAGGCGCACCTGCGGCGGCGCGCCCGCGACTGACAAGGGGTCGGGGGAAGGCATGGCGATAAGTCGATCCGGGCGGGGTAGGCCACCGCCACGCTACCGATTCACATCGCCCGGGAGAGTGTTTTCGCGGCGGAATTTGACCCCGGTCAAGCCGGGCGACAAAGACCGACGGAACCGCGGGCGTTCATGCGGCTCGGGAGGCAATCCGCCTCGAGGCTCGCTCCGATTTTCACTCGCTGGGCTCGTTGGTCTCAGGCCTGCGGCCGCAGAGAGGCGCCTGCCATAACCTTGTGTGAATGCGGGAATCTCACGCCGATGCCTCGGCGTGACCGTCCGCGCTCATGCCGCCAAGCCCGGAGGGCGAGGCACGATCAGAACGTGTGCATGAAGAGGCCGTCGAGGAGTTTGGGCTCGAACCACGTGCTCTTCGGCGGCATGATCTGGCCCGCGTCGGCGATGTCCATGAGCTGCTCGATCGTGACCGCATGCAGGGAGAACGCGACCTTGGCGCGGCCGGCGTTGACGGCGTCCTCGAGGAACTTCGTGCCGCGGATGCCGCCGACGAAATCGATGCGCTTGCTCGTGCGCGGATCGTCGATGGCGAGCATCGGCGCGAGCACTCGATCTTGCAGCAGGCTCACGTCGAGCCGCGAGACCGGGTCGGCGTCGGCCGCGGGCGTGAGCGAGAGTCCGTGCCAGCGTCCGTCGAGATAGACACGCACATCACCAGGCGCCGCTGGCTCGGAAGTCGATTCGACGCTGACCACGCCGGCCTTGCCAAGCTCGGCGAGAAACTGAGCCGAGGTGCGACCGTTGAGGTCCACGACGAGGCGGTTGTAGGGAAGGATGCGCAGTTGCTCGGCGGGGAAGAGGACGGTGAGGAACCAGTTGTAGTCCTCCGTGCCGGTGTGCTGCGGATTGGCGGCCCGGCGCTCGCGGGCGACGCGCGCGGCGCTGGCGGCGCGGTGGTGGCCGTCGGCGATATACGTGCAGGGCACGGCGGCGAAGGCGGCGACGAGCGCCGCGGGCGCGGCGATGCGCCAGATGCTGTGCCGCACGCCAGTGTGCGCGGTGAAGTCGATGAGCGGCGCGCCGGCGGTGGCCTGGGTGACGAGCGCATCGATCGCGGCCTGACCGCGGTAGGTCAGGAACACCGGGCCCGGATTGGCGGAGAGCGTGCTCGTGTGGCGGACGCGGTCGTCCTCCTTGTCCTTGCGTGTCTTCTCGTGCTTCTTGATCAGGCCGGCGTCGTAGTCGTCGACATGGCAGAGCGCGGCCACGCCGGTCTGCACGTGCTGGCCCATCTGCTGGCGGTAGACATAGAGCGAGGCGGCGTCCTCCTTGACCAGGCGCTGCTCGCGCACGAGTCGGTCCCAGTTGGTCTTGGCCTTGGCGTAAACGGGTTCCGAATACGGGTCCGTGTCGTCCGGGAATTCGAGGTCGGAGCGCGCGATGCGCAGCATGCTGTCGGGATTGCCCGCGACGAGGGCGCGGCTCTCGGCCGTGGAGACCACGTCGTAGGGCAGCGACGCGATGCGGCTGGCGAGTGCGGGAACGGGACGCAGGGCGCGGTAGGAACGGATGCGCATGGCTGGATGGAAAGGGGCGGAGCGCAGCAAAGTCGCGGCTCGTTGGCAAGTAGTGAGCCGCGGGCCCTCCCAGCCGGCGATCGCGGCGCCAGCGTGGAGGGTGGTGCTGCCGCACCGCCGCGCGCACGAGCGGCGTTGGGTCACCGGGCGACGTGCGGACGCGTCGCTGTGTGCGCGGCCGCGCGGGAGCGCGGCCCTCCAAGGAACGCCAACACCTCGTGTCGCAGCTCTGGCAGTCCGGGGACCAAGCGTCGGGTTGAGAACACGCCCTAATCCAATCGCCGCGTGATTCGCGCCGTGCGATAAATCGCACGGCCACGCGACCTTGCGCTTGCCGCAGGCGGGAATCCTCTGACAACGACGGGCGTGCGTATGCTTTGGGCGAACACCATCGGCCGTCACCTTCTGTTGGTCCTCGTGGTTCTCTCCGCGTGGTTTTCTTCCGCGGTCGCGACCCGGGCCGCGGGGGCGAAGGGCGACGAGGCTGCCGCCGGCTTCCCTGCACCGCTCGAGTCCTACGTGGCGGAAGAGTCGGGCATGGCGCTGGGCGAAGTGCTCCGGCACCGCATCGAGGAGCAGCCCTTCAACCTCGTGGCGTCGCTCCTTTTCCTGTGCGCGATCATCCACACTTTCTGCGCCGGGCCGATCCGGGCGATCGCCCACAAGGCCCATCACGCGCATGAGGAGCGGCAGGCTGCGGAGCGCGACCGGGCCCGGCGCGAGGGCCGGCCGTTCAAGGAAGATGCCGTCTGCTTCAAGGCCGAGGTGCTGCACCTCCTCGGCGAGGTGGAGGCGATTTTTGGCCTGTGGGTGATCCCGCTGATCGTGGCGATCACGATCACGCACGATTTTCACACGGCCGAGGAGTATGTCGGGTTTGGCGTCAACTTCACCGAACCGCTGTTTGTCGTCGTGATCATGACCATCGCGGCGACGCGACCGGTCGTGCGCCTCGCGGAGCAGGTCATGGCCCGCTTCGCGCGACTGGGTGGCAGCACGCCGGCGGCCTGGTGGTTTTCCATCCTGACGGTCGGACCCGTGCTGGGCTCGTTCATCACCGAGCCGGCCGCGATGACCATCTCCGCGCTGCTCCTCGCGCGTCGTTTCTTCGAATATCACCCTGGGCGCGCGCTCAAGTATGCGACCCTGGGCCTGCTCTTCGTCAACGTGTCGGTCGGCGGCACGCTCACCCATTTCGCGGCGCCGCCCGTGCTGATGGTGGCGGCAAAGTGGCAGTGGGGCCTGGGGTTCATGTTCATGAATCTCGGCTGGAAGGCCGTGGTCGGCATCCTCGTGTGCAACGTCCTCTATTTCGTCTGGTTTCGGCGCGAACTGCGCGCGCTGGCTGCACATCGGGCGGTGCCGGTGCGCCGCGAGGCGGACGGCGGCGAGACTCCTTGGCAGGAACACGACTGGCCCGTGCCGGTGTGGGTCACGGCCGTGCATCTCGCCTTCATGGCCTGGACGGTGCTCACCGCACACTACCCGTCGCTCTTCATCGGCGGTTTCCTCTTCTTCCTGGCCTTCGTCACCACGACTTTTCACCACCAGGAGGACGTGAAACTGAAGCCTGCGCTGCTCGTCGGCTTCTTCCTCGCCGGATTGGTGATCCACGGCGGGCTGCAGCAGTGGTGGATCGAGCCGGTGCTCGGCAGCTTGTCGACGCTCCCGCTCATGCTCGGGGCCACGGTGCTGACAGCCTTCAACGACAACGCGGCCATCACTTACCTGGCGTCGCTCGTGCCCGGGTTCACGCCGGAGATGAAGTATGCCGTCGTCGCCGGCGCCGTGACTGGCGGCGGCCTCACAGTCATCGCCAACGCCCCCAATCCCGCGGGCCAGTCGATCCTGCAGCGCTTTTTCGAAGGTGGCGTGTCGCCGCTGGGCCTGTTCCTCGGCGCGCTCGTGCCCACGGTGATCCTCGGCTTCGCGTTCATGCTGCTGCCTTGACGGCGGTCGCGCCGTCGTGCGCGGCGCTGATGGCGTGAGTGACGCGCGCTGCAATCGGCCGGAGGCGGTTGACTTGGCCGGCTGCTGCATACCATGGGGGCCAGCCGATGATGCCGCTCCTCCTCACCGCCATGGCCGTGCCTTTGCTCGGCGCTCCTCTGCTGGCGGTGGCGGGTCGCTGGCTCGGCCGCCACACCTGCTGGCCGGCGCTGGCCATCGCGCTGACCTCGCTCGCATGCGTCGCGCTGGCCGCCGCGGGACAGGAGCCGATGGCCCAGCGCACGGCATCCTTGCCGTGGATACCGGCGCTCGGGCTCGGCATCGACCTGCTGGCGGACGGACTCTCGCTCTTCTTCGGCCTGGTCGTCTCGGGCATGGGCGCGCTCATCGTGCTCTATGCCGCGGGTTATCTCGACGACCACTATGAGCACCACGGGCGCTTCTACGCCTACCTCGCGCTCTTCATGGCGGCGATGCTGGGCACGGTGTTTTCCGACCATGTGCTCCTGCTCTTCGTCTTCTGGGAGCTGACGGGCATCGCGTCGTTCCTGCTCATCGGATTCCTGCACGGTGAGGCCGTCTCGCGCGCCGGCGCGCGGATGGCGCTGCTGACCACGGGTATCACCGGGCTCGTGCTCATGGCCGGGTTGATCCTGACCGGCCTCGAGGCGGGGACGTGGCGCATTTCGGAGCTGATGGCCGGCGGCCATCTGGACGCGTCAAGCCCCTCGGTGACCGTGGCCTTCGTGCTCGTGGCGGTGGGGGCCTTCGGCAAGTCGGCGCAGTTTCCCTTCCACTTCTGGCTGCCGAACGCGATGGCCGCGCCCACGCCGGTGAGCGCCTACCTGCACTCGGCCACGATGGTAAAGCTCGGCGTCTTCCTCGTCGCACGGCTCTTCCCGGTGTTTCGCGAGGTCGAGTTGTGGACGCCGCTCCTCGTCACGGCGGGTTTCACCACGCTCATCCTCGGCGCGTGGATGGCGCTGTGCGCGACCGACCTCAAGGCGATCCTCGCATACTCGACCGTGAGCCAGCTGGGTTTTCTCATTGGCTTCTACGGCATCGGTTCGCGCGAGGGCGTCCACTACGACCTCATGCACGTGGCCAACCACGTGTTCTACAAGGGCTGCCTTTTCATGGTGGCCGGCATCATCGATCACTGCACCGGCACGCGCGATGTGCGCGAACTCGCGGGGCTCGGACGCAAGGCGCCTTTTCTCGCCACCATCGCCCTGGTCGCGACCGCGACGATGGCGGGACTGCCCGGCACGATCGGCTTCGTGAGCAAGGAATACATGCTCAAGGAGAAGTTCGATTACTGGGGCGGTGATGAGTTCATCAATTGGTTCCCGCTCGTGGCGGTGGCGCTGGCCTCGGCGCTGAAGGTCGCGTTCTGCCTGCGACTGTGGCTCGATGTGTTTCCGGGGAAAATGCCGGGCCGCATGGCGGAGGAGTTTCATCGGCCCGGGTGGTTGATCCAAGTGCCGCCGACGATCCTCGCGGTCGGCTGCCTCGTGTTCGGCCTGGCACCGGGGCTCATGACGCCGGCGCTGCGAACGCTGAGCGTGCCGGGGCTGCACCTGCCGGACATCACGGACCTGCACCTCTGGCACGGCGTGACGCGCGAGTTCGTGCTCAGCCTCGCGATCGTGGCCTCGGGAGCCGCAGTCTACGCGCTGATGCGCGCGACCGACTGGCGCGCGGCTGTCGTGCCGGGTTGGATGCGCTTTGACCGCGGCTTCGAGGCGGCGGTGGCGGCATTGCCCAAGGTGGCCAAGCGCGTGACCGCGCTGCTGCGTGCCGACCGCCCGGCGGACTTTCTGCCAATCCTGTTCGGCTTCGTCGTC
The DNA here is from genome assembly GCA_014879845.1 of Opitutaceae bacterium. GTDB lineage: Bacteria > Verrucomicrobiota > Verrucomicrobiia > Opitutales > Opitutaceae > JAEWQP01. The sequence goes on along the minus strand of JACSRI010000095.1, from coordinate 22,352 downwards.
GTGGCGCTGGGCGCTGCGCTGTGGCAAGGGGGGCTCTTCGGCGCTTTCGTCGAGAAGGCCGCGCAGGCGCCGGTGGACCCGCTGCGGGCTTTTGTCGGCGGACTCATCGTCGTGGCGATGGCCCTGGTGCTCGCGCTCCCGCGCTGGTCGGGGCAATTGATCGCGCTCTCGATCGTGGGCTTTCTCGTCACCTTCCTGTTTGTGCTCTTTCGCGCGCCGGATCTCGCGCTCACGCAGATCCTCATCGAGGCCGCCACGCTTGTTTTTGTCATGCTGCTGCTCGCGCGTTTCCCGCGCTCGGTCGAGGCGGGCGAACAGCGCCGCGCGGTGCGCCCGGCCCGGCGCGTGCTCCATGTGGCGCTGGCGGCGGGCGCGGGCATCGTCGTGACCGTGCTCGCGTTCGCGGTCGTCTCGGAGCGGCACGGTGATCCGGCCGGGCAGTTCTACCTGGCCAACTCGCTCCCGCTCGCGAAGGGCACCAATGCGGTGAACACCATCCTCGTCGACTTCCGCGGTTTCGACACGCTGCTTGAGGTCACGGTGCTGGGCATCGCGACGCTCGGCGTGCTGGGCTTGTTGACTCGGCACAGGCGTCCGACTGACACGCGCGGTGCGCTGCCGGGCGAAGCCGGGATGGATGATGCGGCGAACGCGGGGACTCCGACGATCGCACGCGGCGGCGAGGCTGTCGTCGCGGCCCCATCCGGCGCGGGGATCACGGGCGATCGCTCGATCATCTTCCGCACGGTGGCGGCGATCCTGTTTTTCCTCATCAACATCTTCGCGCTCTATCTGCTGTGGCGCGGGCACAACGTCCCGGGCGGCGGTTTCATCGCCGGCGTCGGGTCGGGGCTGTCGTTCATCCTGCTCGCGCTGGCGTATGGCGTGGAGCGGGCGCAGCGCGTCCTGCGGGCCGATCCGGTGCGCGTGGCGGCCACGGGTCTGGCGATCGCGTTTGCGACGGCGGTCGTGCCGGTGCTGCTCGGGCAGCCGCTGCTCAAGCACTGGAACTGGAAGCTGAAGGAACTCCCGTTCATCGGCGATCTTGCCGTGGGCACACCGCTGGTCTTCGACGTGGGCGTGTACCTCGTGGTGGTGGGCGTGACGTGCAAGCTGGTCTTCGTGCTCGCGCGCTCAGTTGATGGCCTCGGCGCGCTCTCGGGCGAGGAGACGCGGCGCTACGCCTCGAGCGTGGAGGAGCCGATCGAGGGGCCGGTCGCCGCGGCCGGCGAAACCGCGAGGAGGGTGCGTCATGCTGATTGAGACGTGCATCCTCGTCGGGCTCCTCGTGGCCGTGGCGGTCTACCTGATCCTGCAGCCGGGATTCGTGCGGATCCTCTTTGGATTCGTTCTGCTCTCCAACGCCATCAACCTGCTCGTCCTGCTCGCCTCGGGCGAGCCACGGGGGCGGAAGGTGCCGATCGTCGGCGACGCAGTGGGTGGTCTGCCGCCGGTCGATCCGCTGCCACAGGCGCTCGTGCTCACGGCGATCGTGATCGGGTTCGGTGTGATCGCGTATCTCGTGGTGCTGCTGTATCGGACTTTTCTCGACCAGGGCACGGCGGATGCCGAGGAACTCTTCGCCGACGCGCCGGGTCGTGAACCGGCAGCTCCCAAGGCTCCGACACAGGAGGCCGGGCGATGAACAACCTCGCGGTCATGCCCGTGATCGTGCCGGCCCTGGCCGGCGTGGTCGGCCTGTTCTGGTGGCGGTGCGGCACGGCGCGTCGCGTCGCCTTCGCGCTCGTCGGCCTCGCGCAGCTCGTGCTCGCGCTCGTGCTCGTCGACTCGGCGCGGACGCACGGTCCGGCCGTGCTCGGGGTGGGCGGCTGGGCCGCGCCCTATGGCATCGCGATCATCGTCGATCGCCTTTCGGCGATCATGCTCACGCTCGGTGCGATCACGGCGCTCGCGTCGATGCTCTACGGATTCGCCCAGCAGCCGGTGCGTTTCGAACATCCGTTGCGCCTGCCGCTGGTGCAGTTCCTGGTGGCGGGCATCTCGCTGTCCTTCGCCACGGCCGACCTCTTCAACCTCTTCGTCGCGTTCGAGGTCATGTTGATCGCGTCCTATGCGCTGCTCACGCTCGAGGCCGATGACCGCGACGTGAAGCACGCGTTGCCCTATCTCACTGTCAACCTCGTCGGCGGTGCGCTCTTCCTCGGGGCGGCGGGCCTGGCCTACGGGTTGTTCGGCACGCTCAACTTCGCCGGCATCGCCGCGCGCGCGGTGGAGATGAGCGGAGACCCGCGCGTCATGGCCTGGGCGGTGCTGCTGCTGACCGTCTTCGCCATCAAGGCCGGGGTCTTCCCGCTCTACTACTGGCTCCCCAACGCCTATCCGATCCTGCCGGCGCCAGTCGCCGCGCTCTACTCGGGCATGTTGACCAAGGTCGGTGTCTACGTGCTGCTGCGCGCCTGCGGCACACTGCTGCCGCACGACCTCACGGGCCTGCACGCGGCGTTGGCCTGGCTGGCCGGACTGACCATGATCCTCGGCGTGCTCGGGGCGGTCTCGCGCAACTTCATCCGCGGGATCCTTTCCTTCCACATCCTCAGCCAGATCGGCTTCATGGTGCTCGCGATCGGGTTCTTCACCGAATACGCCGTCGCGGCGGCGGTGTTCTACATCGTGCACCACATCATCGTGAAGAGTTCGCTCTTCATGGCGGGCGGCGTGGTCGGCGTGCTCAACCGCAGCGATGATCTCGACCGCTCGGCCAACCTCTGGCGCACGATGCCGGTGGTCGGGCTGCTCTTCCTCCTGCCCGCACTGTCGCTGGCAGGCCTGCCGCCGCTGTCGGGTTTCTGGGGAAAATACATGATCGTGGTCGAGGGCGTGCGCCAGGGTCAGTGGGTGCTGGTCGTCCTGTCGCTCGTCGCGAGCGTGCTGACGCTCTTCAGCATGCTGAAGATCTGGAACACCAGCTTCTGGGCCGAGGATCCGTCCGTCCCCGTGCGCCGCGACGACGGCCGCTGGCGCGGCATGGCGGCGGTGACCGGCGGGATGGTGGTGCTCTCGCTCGCGATCGGTCTCGGGGCCGCGCCGTTCATGGACCTTGCCTTTGAGACGGCGCGCGAGGTGCTTGACCAGGAAGGGTACGTGCGTCTGGTGCTGGGCGCGGCAGGGGAGGCCGTGGCTGCGCCATGAAATCGGTCCTGATCAATGTCGCTGTCGCCATCATCTGGATGCTGCTGCAGGGCTCGGCCGCGCCGGTCGTGCTGCTCACGGGCTGGGTCGTCGGGTTCGTGCTGCTCGCGCTCTTCCAGCCCATTCTCGGGAGCGGCGACTATGTGCGGCGCGCGATCGGGTTTGGCGCGTTCCTCCTGCTGTTTGCCTGGGCCTTTGCCCTGAGTTGCTGGCAACTCGTCGTGGTCTCGCTCTTCCGTTCCGTGCGCTCGCTGCGTCCGCGGTTGATCACCTACGACGTGCGCGGGCTCACGCAGACGGAAGTCCTGCTCCTCTCGCACTGCATCAGCCTCACGCCGGGCACGACGACGGTCGACGTGGCCGCGGACCGCAGCCACCTGCTGCTGCACGTGCTCGACGCGCCGGACCCCGAGGCTGTCCGGCTCGAGATCGACCGCACGTTGCGGCGCGGCATCCTCTCTTTCACGCGGTGACACCATGACCGAACTCGTTCTCAACCTGGCTTTCGGTGTGCTCGTGGTCGCGGCGTTGCTCGGAGTCGTGCGCCTCGCGCGCGGCCCCACCATCGTCGATCGTATCCTGGCGTTCGATGCGGTCGTGCTGTGCGCGGTTGGATTGACCGTGTTGCTCTCCGATTTCTGGCGCACGCCGCACTTCCTCGAGTTGATCCTCATCGTCTCGTCGCTGGGTTTCTTCGGAACGGTGGCGTTCGCCGCCTACCTGCAGCGTGCCGAGGTCGGTGCGGCCCGCGGGCCAGACAAGGGAACGGAGGGTCCGCATCGATGAGTGCGTGGCGCGACATCCTGACTGCGGCCTTGGGCCTGGGCGGTGCGCTGGTCATCCTCATCAGCATGGTGGGGCTGGTCCGCCTGCCCGATGCGCTCTGCCGCGCGCATGCGCTGGGCAAGGGCATGACGCTGGGCGTCTCGATGCTGCTCGTCAGCCTGTGGCTGAGCTTGGGGACTGAGCTGGCCGGCCTGAAGGTGATCGCCGCCGTGTTCTTTCAGTTCCTGACCATTCCCGTCGCAAGTCATCTCCTGGCTCGGGTCGTGGTGGAGCGTGGCTACCCGCGGCACGGAGCGCTCGAGGTCGACGAGGATCGCGTCGACCGGCGCCCTCCCGGGGGGCATTGAAACGGCTCGCCCGGCGCGGCTGTTTCGGCGTCCTTGGTTCGGTGTTCCCCGTGCACCTGGATATCCGTCGACTGATGCGGCGGGCGGCCTCGTTGGTCTGCTTGCTCGCCGGCGCAGCCGTGGCTTCGCCTTCGGTCGAAGCGGCAACCGAGCGGGAGCGCATTGAGGACGCGATGCGGCGCGCCACGCGCTTCATGGTCGAGACAGTGAGCCATGAGGGCGGCTACGTCTGGAACTACCTGCCGGACTTGTCGCGCCGCTGGGGCGAGCTCGAGGCGAGTCCCACCATGATCTGGATACAACCGCCGGGCACGGCGAGCATGGGCGAGGTGTTCCTCGATGCGCACGCGGCGACCGGCGATGCCCTCTACTACGACGCCGCGGTGCGCACGGCGCGTGCCCTCATCCGGGCCCAACATCCCTCGGGCGGCTGGAACTACTGCGCCGACTTCGCCGGCGAGGAGTCGCTGCGTGCTTGGTATGCCACCGTCGGGCGCAACGCCTGGCGCCTCGAGGAGTTTCAGCACTACTACGGCAACGCCACCTTCGACGATAGCGTGACGGCGTCGGCCGCGCGTTTTCTGCTTCAACTCTATCTCGCGCGGCGCGACGAGGCGTTCCGCCCCGCCCTCGATCGTGCGATCCAGTTCGTCCTCGACGCGCAGTATCCCAACGGCGCATGGCCTCAGCGTTTTCCGCTGATGTCGGGCTTTTCCAAGGACGGGCATCCCGACTACAGCGGTTTCGCGACGTTCAACGACGACGTTGCCGCGGAAAACATCGACCTGCTCCTGCGTGCCGCGGAGACGCTGGGGCAGCCGCGGCTGGCCGAGGCGGCGCGACGCGGCATGGATGCCTTCCTGCTCGCGCAGCTGCCGCCGCCGCAGCCGGGATGGGCCCTGCAATACACCGTGGACCTGCAGCCCGCCGGGGCGCGCACCTACGAGCCGCGCGCGCTCGCGACCCACGCCACGGCCGAGAACATCGAGCAGCTCTTCCGGTTCTATCGGATGACCGGCGATGGGAAGTATCTCGCGCGCGTCCCGGAGGCGCTCGACTGGCTGGACGCCGTGGCGTTGCCACGCGACCTGCAGCGCGAGACCGGCCGGACGCACCCGACATTCATCGAGCTCGGCACGAATCAGCCGCTCTATATCCACCGGTCCGGTTCGAACGCCGCGAACGGTCGCTACTATGTCGACCGCAATCCGAGCACGACGGTCGCGCACTATGCGTCGTTTCGCGCCATCGATGTGCGCGGCCTCCGTCGTGAACTGGAGCGCTGCCAGCAGGAGACACCGCCGCGGCGGCTGCCATCGGCTGGTTCAGTGCGCCACCGGGGCGATGTCCCAGTCGTCCTGCGGGAGCTCAGCGCCGCTGGGTACTGGCCGGCGCCGCTGGCGCGGATCAGTCACCCGTACCGCGGCGAGGCGCCGGCGGAGGTGGCGCCGGGCGAGTTCGCCCAATCGCAGGTCGGCGACACCTGGGACACTTCGCCGTATCCGCCGGAGCAGCCCGTGATCGGGATCTCCACGGCGCGCTATATCGAGAACATGCGCGTGCTGATCGATCGTCTCCGGCAGATCAAGACGAAGTGACTGCGCACTTGCGCGAGTGCCGGGTGTGGTGTGCGTTGCTGCGTCATGAAGCGGACGTTGCGTGGGGCACTGGGGATCGTCTGGTTGGCGAGTGCGGGCTGGTCGAGTGCCTGGGCTGGTGCGCTCGTGCTGCAGACGGATTTTGGTACGGCCGATGGTGCCGTGGCGGCGATGAAGGGCGTGGCGGTGCAAGTCGACCCGCGCCTGCCCATCTTCGATCTCACACACGAGATTCCCGCCTACGACATCTGGTCTGCGGCCTATCGGTTGAAGCAGACCGTGTCGTATTGGCCGGCCGGGACGGTGTTTGTTTCCGTCGTGGATCCGGGCGTCGGCACCGAGCGGCGCTCGGTGGTTCTGAAGACGCGGTCCGGGCACCTCGTCGTGACGCCGGACAACGGCACGCTGACGCTCCTCGCCGAGGACCTCGGCATCGAGGCCGTGCGCGCGATCGACGAGACGGTGAACCGACTGGCCGGCTCGGAGAAGAGCCACACGTTCCACGGGCGCGATGTGTTTGCCTACACGGGGGCGCGGCTCGCGGCCGGCGTGATCAGCTTCGAGGACGTCGGCCCGGTCGTCGACGGCGATATCGTCCGTTTGGCGCATGAGAAGGCACGGCGCGACGGAATGGCCGTCGTGGGTGGAATCCCGGCGCTCGATGTGCGCTACGGCAACGTCTGGACGGACATCGGTGACACGTTGTTCGCCGAGCTGAAACCGGCGTTCGGCGACCGGTTTCGCGTCGTGATCGCGAAGGAGGGACGCGAGGTCTACGCGGGCGAGATGCCGTACGCGCACTCCTTTGGCGACGTGGCCGAGAGCGAACCTCTGCTTTACCTGAACAGCCTCCTCAACGTCTCGCTGGCGCTCAACATGCGCAGCTTCGCCGCGGCGCATGGGATCGAGGCCGGAGGTGCGTGGTCGGTCCGGATCGAGAAGATCGCGCGTTGAGCGCGCGGACGCGTGTCGCCCGCGAGCGGGCGGCCTACGGAGTGGGCAAGAAGCCGGCGAGCGCGTAGATCATCGCGCCGTTCCAGTTGATCGCGGTCTCGTTGACCTGGTAGCGGGGGGTGAGGTCGTCCCAGTCGCGCGCGCCTTTTTCGGGACCGCCGACCAGGTATCCAGGCCATGGAGCGTCGACCTGGTCGCCGGCCGAGCGTCGATCGTGCGGGCGCATGGGCGGAAAGCGCCCGACGCCTGTGACCATGGAGCGGCCGAAGTAGTTGCGGCCGAGCAGGTGGTCGACGGATTGCAGGGCGACGGTGCGGTAGATCGCGCGGCCGGTGAGGCGGTGGGCGTTTTGCAGCAGCATAGTCTGCATGGCGACACCGCCGTGGCAGCCCCAGTAGTAGATCGAGCCAAGGGGCCGGCCGTAGCCGCCGTGTTGTGAGCGCCCGATGATGAGGTCGGCCATGGCGATCAGCTCCTTGCGAAGGACGTCGACCAGGACCGGGTCGCGCCCATCGCGTGTGGAGCGCAGGTAGGTGAGGAAGCCCATGTTCTTGACCGAGCCCCAGCCGAAGTCCTCGTCGAACCTCGTGCCGAGCGCGCGGATACGCGCCTCGAGGTCGGCCAGCACGGCGGCGTCACCCGTGGTCTCCCACAGCTCGGCGGCGGCCCAGAGGCGGTCGTCGGGATCCTTCGTGCCATAGGTGCCGGTGCGAAACTTGGACATGTCCGACGGCGTGTCCTCGGGGTGGGCGACGAGCACGGCGTAGCTCTTGCGGGCGGCGGCGAGGCAGCGATCGGCGTAGGCGGCGTCAAACGGCCGGACGATGCGCGCGAACTGCGCCATGTTCGCGACAAATCCCGCGGTCGCGGCCGTGCTCCACGAGGTGAAGTAACGCGGCGTGTCCTCGACGTCGGGCATGATCATGCCGCCGAAGTGCAGCGTGCTGAGCTTGTGCAGGACGCGACCGTCCTCGAGCTGCATCTTGAAGAACCAATCCATCTCCCACTTCACCTCGGCCAGGAGGTCGGGAATCGGGCCGCCCGTCTCCGGGATGTCGAGACGGATGGCGCGGACTGCCGGACCGTAATCGTCCCATGCGCGCAGCATCGCGCCGACGGTGATCGCGGCGTTGACGATGTATTTGTTGTGGTCGCCGGCGTCGTGCCAGCCGCCCGTGCCGTCGCGGCGCACGTGTTCGCCGGTGACGTGATCCATCCAGGCGTCGTCCAGGTGACAGGCGCGCTGCGCGAAGATATCCCCGTTGTGCTCGCCGCGCACGGCCGTGCCGCAGCGCCAGAGGTAAAGACCGCGCGCCACGGTGCGAAAGGGAGCGGCGAAGGCGTCGGGCGCGATGGTGAAATCGGCCGTGAAGGTCGTGCCGGCGGCCTTCAGGTTATAGCGGCCCGGACGTGTCAGCACCGAGAAGTCGGCGATCCAGAGGAGTTCCCGCGTATCCGCATCTTCACGTGGCCCGACAAGCGGCTGCTCGAGGACGGTCGCACCGGTGGAGGCATCGGTGACGGTGAACACGCCCGGCCCGGGCGCTGCGATGGTCGCGACCTTGGCCGCGTCGGGCAGAAAACCGACGGTGTTGAGGCGGATGGTCGAGACGGGCGGAAACTCGGCGCGGGCGACGGGGGCGACGAGAAGGAGGAGCGACGTGAGGATGAGGCGACGCATGGGGATACAGATCGACTGCATGACCAAGGAGACATCGGCCGGCTCAAAATGGAAACACACAATCGTGCGCACGTTTGAACGGCGGCGAGGTTCCGGCCGATGTCGGCGTTGTCGGCGTCGCGCCGCGTTTAGCAAACACGGCAACGAGGAGAGATCCCGTGGTCGCTGGCTGCGTCTGCCAAACGCGGTCGGTCACATCGCCGTCAGTCCGATCGGCTGATGCGGCCTGCGGGACGACCACGTCGGCTCACAAGCCCGCCTCGTAGACTTCGACGAGCACGACACCGCTGGTGTCGCCGGCTCCCGTGACGTGCATGGTGTAGGACCCGGGACTGAGCGTGGTGAGGATGACCGAGTCAGCGCTGTCCTCGGCGAGTGCGAACGCGTGCACCGCCGTGCTTGCCGCGATGATCTCGTCGACATTGGGTGCGTGGGACCAGCCTTCGTTCGAGAGGTAGGCTTCGTCGCCGGCGTAGAGTGTGAGCACGGGCCGCGCGAGCACGCCGGTGACGTTGAACCGCGCGAGCCCGGGGCCGACGGCGCGGATAAGCACACGTTTCATCGCACCTTCGCTCACGACCAGTCCGGGAATCGCCACGCCCGCGCTGCCGCCGACTTGCGCACGCACGGCGGTATTGACGAGTCGGACCGTGCCGGGAGCGGACTCGTCGGCATCGTAGACCTCGAAGAGCGAAACGCCGCCGGCCGTCGTGCCGGACGCCCGGATGTGCGCGGTGTAGGAACCCGGGGCGAGTGCCACGAGCAGGACCGAGTCGGCGCTGGCCCGGTCGAGCGTGAACGCGCCGAGCGTTGCGGAGACCGTCTCGATCTCGGTGGCGTTCACCGCCGTGGCCCAGCGCGTGTTCGAGGCGAGGGGAGCCTGGCCGGAGAATAGCGTGAGCGACGGCTCCGGGATAAATCCAGTCACGCCGAACCGCGCGAGCCCCGGGCCGATCGCACGCAGCAGGACCGCTTTCGGGGCCGTGCCGCTGACGACGAAACTCGGGATGAGCACGGTGTCGCCGGAGCCGACGAGGGCGCGGCCGGAGAGGTTGACGACCCGCGAGGCGGGGCGCGCAACCGCGAGGTCGGCAATCCAGTCGGTGATGAGCTGTTCACCAGTCAGGTCGCGCTCATTCGAGCCGAGGGGCGGCATGCGCGAGGTGCCGTTGCTGCCCTGGATCCGATGAAGGAGACGCGAATGGCCGGTGTCGCCGGGCACGATCACGCGAGTGGCCGGATCGGTACCGCTGTTGGTGAGTGCACCGTTGACGATGCGTGCGAGCGAGAGCGGCGTCTTGCTGCGGGCATCCCACGTGCCGAGAGCCGAACCTCCGGGGCGGTGGCAGTTCGAGCAGTTGGCGTCGAGGTAGGAGCGTGCACGCCACTCGAGACTCGCCGAGGTGTCGTCGGCGGGAGCGAGGCGGGCGAGCGTGGCCGGCGCGGGCGCGGCGGCGGCGAGATAACCCGCGTCGGAGAGCGCGGTGATCTGGTTGGCCGCGCCGCCGGGGAAGGTGTGGGCGCGATTCAGCTGGCGGGTGTTGAAGCTGAGGGCGTATCCACCCTGCGGGGTGTGGCAGGCGAGACACTGTGCGCGCGAGGGGTAGCGCCAGGTCTGCGTGCGGCTCGCGCCCCCGTCGGTGATGGTGAAGTCGACGTCGGCTCCCTCCTCGGGAACGAGTGTCGCCTCGGTCTGGGCGTCGTTCCAGCGGTAGGTGATGCCGTAGACGCCGGTCGCCGTTTTCACGAGGAACCGCGTTTCGATGCGACGCGCCGTCGACGGGTCACCGCGCGTGGTTTCGAGGTCGAAGTGCTTCACCCACACGGCGCCGGTGGGCAGCGACCAGTTGTTCACGGCCTCGAAGCCAAACGTGCTCGTCGTGTCGCGCAGCGCGAACCAGCGGCGCTTGCGCGCATGATCGGACCAGAACGAGACGTTGGGCTCGTACTCGACCACGCCCGCGGCCGGCGTGAGTGTGGCGAGCGAGGAGAATGCCCCGGTCGCGCTCAGCGTCGTCGGAAACGGAGTGCCGGTGGACGTGGAGTTGTAGGCGAGGCGCTTGACCTGCCCCTCGCCGATGTCGGCGAGAAGGATGTCGCCATTCGCTGGATTCACGCCGAAGCCGACGATGCCGCCGTCGGTCGTGAGCAGGATCGACGAGGCGGGGGCGGTGCCGTCGTAGGCGAGCGCCCAGATGTTGCCCGAACCGTAGTCGGCGACAATGTAGCGACCATAAAGCTGCGAGAGCGCGCTGCCGCGGTAGACGATGCCGCCGGTGATGGAGTTGCCGGCGGAGCGCGGGTAGTCCCAGACCGGGTCGACGAGCGCGGCCGAGGCGGGGGGATTGGCGCGCGGCCCGGCGATGAAACCCTCGCGGTAGGGCCAGCCGAAATTCTGGCCCGGCGCGGTGATGACGCTGACCTCCTCGCGCGCACCCTGGCCGACGTCGCCGATCCAGATGCGGCCGGTGTCGCGGTCGAAGGAAAAGCGCCAGGGGTTGCGCAGGCCGATCGCCCAGATCTCCGTCCGGACGGCGGCGGCAGAGACCGCGGCACCATTGAACGTCGTGGCCCCAATGAAGGGATTGTCAGGCGGCACCGTGTAGGTGCCCGCGTGGACGGCGGGGTGGGTGTTGGGCGCGAGCGAGCCGGCGCGCTGGTCGACGTCGAGGCGCAGGATCGAGGAGAAGAAGTCGCGGTCGATGCGCTGGCCGTTGGCATACTGGTCGTTGCCGCCGCCTTCGTCACCGGTCGACAGATACAGATAGCCGTCGGGGCCGAAGTGGATGTCGCCGCCGTTGTGGTTGCTCGCCTCGTCGCGCTGGGTGATCAGGGGCTGTTCGGAGGTGGCGTCGGCGACATCCGCGTCCCCGGACGACACGCGAAAGCGCGCGAGTCGATCGTGGCGGCCGGTTCCGGCGGGTGTCGTGGTGCTCAGGGTGTACCAGACGTAGAAGTAACCGTTGGTCGCGAAGTTGGGATGAAAGGCGAGCGCGAGGAGTCCCTGCTCGCCCGATGAGTCGCCGACGCGCGCGCTGATGTCGAGAAACACCGACGAGGTCGGCGATGCGGAGCCTGGGTTCTGCACCACGATGATGCGCCCGGGTTTCTCGACCACGAACAGGCGGTCAGTCTCGCCCGGAGCGGAGACGATCGCGACAGGCTGATTGAACGAAAGCGTGCCGAGGGCCCGCTGCGTCGTGTAGCCGAGCGTCGGCGGGTTGGCGGGCAGAGCGAGGGAGGTGGCGGCGACGCGGGTGAGTGGCTGGGCGCCCGCGGACGAGAGCAGGCTGGCGAAGATGATCGCCAAGGCCAGGTGCAGACGGTGGGGGGACAGCATAGGCGAAGAGGCAGCTGTATCCTGAGACCGCAGGATCGCAACGGGGTTGCCTGCCGCGCGTGCAGGTTGACGCAGCTCTTACATCCGCGGCGCGTGACATGAGTCCGGAGGGACGGTCTTGCGGGGCGCGACGTGCCGTCCAAACATCGCCCCATGGACCTGCCTCCGGTCAATGAAGTCGTCCCGCTCGAAAAGATCCGGGAGATCTGCGCCCACTACGGCCTGCCGGCACTCTGGCAGAAGATCGAGCGCGACCCGCCCGCGAAGCCGTTCGCGAGCGATGGCTGCACCGGCTGGTTCAACGAATGGCAGGGTGTGTCGCTCTATGCGCCGTGTTTCCTACACGACCTCAAGTACTGGGCCGGGTATCCGGGAGAGGACGTGGAGCGACTCGTCGCGGACGCTGAACTCATGATCGATGTGGCCCGCGCCATGGGCGGCACAAAGATGGCGGAAACGATGTTTCATGGCGTGCGCATCGGCGGCCAGGAAGGGTTTCGGGCCTCGTTCTCCTGGGGCTTTGGTCGGGTCGAGTAGCGAAGGAAGAAGCGAGCTGCATCTGGCAGAGGCAGCTACACTTCGGCGCGCAGCTCGGTAGCAGCTCCGTAGCCGCGTCTGCCAGACGCGGCTACACCGACAGCCTACTCCCCGTGCCTCACGTCCGCATGGTCGCGCCGCTGTCGTCCTTGAGCGGGATGCGCATCCCGTAAAACGACTTGTAGACGAAGACGAGGGCAACGGCGAAGATGATGCCGCCGATCACGTGCTTGAGCGTGGGGTTGTCGAGCGTCACCGCGATCTCGACGGCGAGCAGGCCGAAGAGGGTGGTGAACTTGATCACCGGGTTGAGCGAGACCGAGGAGGTGTCCTTGAACGGATCGCCCACGGTGTCGCCCACGACGGTGGCGGCGTGCAGCGGGGTGTTCTTCTGCTTCAAGTCAACTTCCACGATCTTCTTGGCGTTATCCCAGGCGCCGCCGGCGTTGGCCATGAAGATGGCCTGGAAGAGCCCGAAGAAGGCCATGCCGATGAGGTAGCCGATGAAGAAGAACGGATTGAAGAACGGCAGCGCCAACGAGAACGAGAACACCGCGATGAAGATGTTCACCATGCCGCGCTGCGCGTATTGCGTGCAGATCTTCACCACTTCTTTCGAGGCCTCGATCGAAGCCGATGCCGTATCGAGCCGCATGTTCTCCTTGATATAGACGACCGCGCGGTAGGCGCCGGTCACGACGGCCTGGGTTGAGGCTCCGGTGAACCAGTAGACCACGGCGCCACCCATGAGCATGCCGAGGATCGGCTCCGGATGCACGATCGAGAGCTTCTCGATCACGCCGCCGTAGACCTTGTCCAGGAGCAGGATGATGCCGAAGACCATCGTCGTGGCGCCGACCACGGCGGTGCCGATGAGGACTGGCTTGGCCGTGGCCTTGAAGGTGTTGCCCGCGCCGTCGCCCTTCTCAAGTTGGTGCTTGGCGTGATCGAAGTCGGGGGCGAACCCGAAGTCGCGCTTGATCTCCGCGGCGACGTCCTTGCGCGCCTCGATCTGCGAGAGCTCGTAGACGGACTGGGCGTTGTCCGTGACCGGGCCGAAACTGTCGACGGCGATCGTCACCGGTCCCATGCCGAGGAAGCCGAAGGCCACCAGGCCGAAGGCGAAGATCGGGCCCGCGAAATGAATCTCCGGCGGGATCGCGCTGAGGAGGCTCTCGTGCTGGGAGAAGAAATACGCGCCGACCATGAGCAGCAGGATGACCAGCCCCATCCAGAAGGCGGAAAAGTTGCCCGCGACGAAGCCGGAGAGGATGTTGAGCGAGGCGCCGCCCTGGCGCGAGGAAGTCACCACCTCGCGCACGTGCCGGCTCTCCGTCGAGGTGAACGCCTTGGTGAACTCGGGGATGACTGCGCCGGCAAGCGTGCCGAACGAGATGATGGTCGAGAGCACCCACCAGAGGCTGCTCGACTCGTCGGCGTTGCCGGGGATGTCGCCGAGCAGCAGCCAGCTGGCAAAGTAGGTCACCACGATCGAGACAACCGAGGTGATCCACACGAGGTTGGTCAGCGGTTGCTCGAGGTTGAAGTCGCGCGAGCCGCCGTAGAGCACCTTGCTCATCTGCTCGTTCATCAGGTAGCTGAGCAGCGAGGTGGCGATCATGAGGATGCGCATGGCGAAGAGCCACACGATGAGCGTGCCGCAGAGCGCGGCGGAGTCGCCGAGGGCCAGCGCGAGGAAGGCGATGAGCGCCACGCCGGTGACGCCGTAGGTCTCAAAACCGTCCGCCGTCGGCCCGACCGAGTCGCCGGCGTTGTCGCCCGTGCAGTCGGCGATCACGCCGGGATTGCGCGGGTCGTCCTCGGGCAGGTTGAAGACGATCTTCATCAGGTCGGCGCCGATGTCGGCGATCTTGGTGAAGATGCCGCCGCAGATGCGAAGCGCCGAGGCGCCGAGCGATTCACCGATGGCGAAGCCGACGAAGCACGGGCCTGCGAGGTCGTTCGGCAGGAACGCGAGGATCGCGATCATGAACACGAGTTCGATCGAGACGAGCAGCAGACCCACGCTCATGCCCGAGCGCAGCGGGATGCTGAGCGTGCGCAGCGGATTGCCCTGGAGCGCGGAGAAGGCGGCGCGGGAGTTGGCGACGGTGTTGATGCGGATGCCGAACCACGCCACGCCGTAGCTGCCGAGGATGCCGAGCACGGACGCTGCGAGAATGATCGCAACGTGTCCGGTCGATTGCCCGACGAGACCGCCGAAGTAGTAGGCGATGCAGACGGCGATGAGTCCCCACAAGCCGATGAGAAACTTGCCCTGCTGCGCGAGGTAGGTCTTGCACGTCTCCCAGATGATGTTCGAGACGCCGGCCATGGAGCTGTGCACGGGCAGGCGTTTGGTCTGCCAGTATTGCCACAGGCCAAAGAGCATGCCGACGAAGCAGACGACGAGCCCGGCATAGAGCACGCCGTGCCCGCTGATCACGCGTCCGAAGACCTCGAAACTCACGAGGTCGAGACTCGGGATTCTGATGTCGGCCTCTCCGGCCAGGGTCGGTGACGCGAGCGCGCAGCCGGAAAGCACGGCGGCGCCCGCCCTGATCCACACGGGGTATTTGATCATAGGCTAGGAAGGAACGATTGGGGTGATTCCTGCCTGCCACACGACTGACGCTGGATCGAGGCAAATAACCTCACGGCTCAGTTGACAAACCGTGCGGGCGCGAGTCGCCGCCCGGTGCTGGACACGCGGGGCGCGGGCGACGCCTGTGCCCCGCGGCCCGGTCGCGCGAGCGTCAGTCCGCGTTGCCGAACGCGATGATGCAGACCTTGGCCGGCGCCCCCGCAGGCACGGCCGGATCCTCGCCGAGCCAGACTTCGCCGTCGCCGATCATCACGCCGCGAGTGGTGCGCACGAGCGCCTCGGGCGTCTGGCGGCGGATCGTGTTGACCACATCGAGCGTCATGATCTGGGCGTAGGCGGCGTCGAGGTCCTCGGCGTTGGCGATCATGCGCGAGCGTCCATCGATGACCGCTCGGACCGGAAAACACACGTGCCCGGAGACCCAGGCGCGGTCGCCGGCAAGCACGGCGCGCTTGAAGTCGCGGAAGAAGGCCTTGTCGGCGTCGGTCGGCTCCGGGCCGTCCTGGGCGCGGAGGAGCGAGGTCGCGGCGAGCGCGAGCGAGAAGGCGAGCGTGGCGAAGCGAAGAAATGGGCGCATGGTGCGTGGAGTGGGAAACGATCGAGAGGCGCGGGTTCCGCGGCGAGCCTGATCGAGGCGACGAAGCCGTCCGGTGTTTTCAGAATCGTGCCGGCCTGCCTACGACGGATGACCTGGCTGCACGGCACGGTATGATCCTCCAGCCGGCCCTGCGCGCGGGCGTCGCCGGTCTTCAGTGAAAATCGTGCGACGCCTCGGCCGGCAGGCTGTGCTCGATGAGCGGCTCGATGCGCGCGGCCTTGACGTGGACAACGCCGCAGTCGATCTGCAGCCGGCCGGTGATGCGCAAAAACGGCTCCTGCACGATGACGAGCCGCCGGCGCTCGAAGAGGTCGGGCTCGACGATGGCGTTGGCGATGCCGGTCTCGTCCTCGAGGCTGATGAAAACAAACCCCTTGGCCGTGCCCGGCCGCTGCCGGCAGATCACCGCGCCAGCCACGGTCACGCGCGCGCCATCGCGGTGCGATGCGAGATCGCCGGCACGCAACACGCCGGGCAACTGGTCGCGCAGGAGCTTCATCGGGTGCACACCGGTGGTGAGCGCCATGCCGGCGTAGTCGGCCTGGATGCGCTCCGACGGTGTCATCGCCGGGAGGGGCGATGACGGCGAGTGCGGAGTGCGGAGTGTGGAGTGCGGAATGGAACACTCCGCCGGTGCGGGTGGGTCCGGATTCGGGGCGGATGGGTCGGGCTTGGAACACTCCGCACTCCGCAATCCGAACTCCGCACTTTCGCCGTCCGCGGCTTCCGCCTCCCACAGCGCGGCGCGGCGGTGGCCGGCGAAGGCATTGAGCGCGCCGACGGCGGCGAGCGCGCGACGCTCGCCGCGGCTGCAGCGCGTGCGGCGCACGAAGTCCTCGATCGAGTCAAAGGCCCGCTCCGCGCGCGCGGCGAGGATGCGCCGGGCCGTTTCCTGGCGCACGCCGCGCACGTGGCGCAGGCCGAGGCGGATCTCCGTGTCGCTCACCACCGTGCAGGCCCAGGCCGAGTGCGCGATGTCCGGTGGCAGCGTATGCACGCCGTGGCGACGCGCATCCTGGATGAGCGTCGCCGGAGAATAGAAGCCCATCGGCTGGTTGTTGAGCAGCGCGGCGAGAAACTCCGCCGGGCGGTTGGCCTTGAGCCAGGTGCTGGCATAGGCGAGCAGCCCGAAACTCGCGGCGTGCGCCTCCGGAAAACCGTAGAGCGCGAACGACTCCGCGGAGGTGATCACGGCCTCGATGACCGTGTCGTTGTGGCCGTTGCGGCGCATGGCGGCGCGGAGTTTCTTCATCACGCGCTCGAGGCGCTCCGTGCCTTTGGTGAAGCCCATGGCGCGGCGCAGTTCCTCGGCCTCCGAGGCGGTGAAGCTCGCGAGGATCATCGCGACCTGCAGCATCTGTTCCTGGAAAAGGATCACGCCGTACGTGCGTTCGAGCACGGGCCGCATGAGCGCGTCCACGCTCGGGTCGAGGCAGACGATCGGCTCCTCGCCGGCGCGGCGCTTGAGCAGCGGATGCGCGACGCGGCCGACGATCGGGCCCGGCCGCACGATCGCCACCTCGATGACCACGTCGTAGAAACACGCGGGCAGCAGCCGGCGCAGGGTCGACATCTGCGCGCGACTCTCGATCTGGAAAACCCCGACGGTGTCGGCGCGCTGCATCATGGCGAAGGTCGCGGCGTCGTCGGGCGGAATGGTGTGCAACTCGACGGGATGCCCACGCTCGCGGCAGAGCGCGAAGGAGTCCTGCAGCACGGCCATCATGCCGAGGCCGAGGAGGTCGACCTTCACGATGCCGAGGTCCTCGCAGTCGTCCTTGTCCCACTGCACGACGCTGCGGCCCTCCATCGCGGCCGGCTCGATCGGCACCACGCGGTCGAGCCCGCCCGAACACACGATCATGCCGCCGGAGTGCTGGCCGAGATGGCGCGGCAGACTGTACATTTTTCGATACAGGCGCGCGAGCGCGGGCAGGCGCGGGTGCTGCGCGGGCAGGCCGGCCATCTTCAACTGGTTTTCCAGTGAGAGCGTGTGCGGGAAGTCACCGCCGGAAAACAGGCGCGAGAAGGTGTCGAGCACGTCCTCGGGCAGGCCGAGGACTTTCCCCAGTTCGCGCGCGACGCTGCGTCCGCGGTAGGTGATGACGTTGGCCGTCATGGCGGCGCCGCGCGGGGCGTAGCGGCGAAACACCTCCTGGATCGCGCTCTCGCGCAGGTCGCCGCTCGGGAGGTCGAGGTCGATGTCCGGCCACGACGGATGTCCGTCGGCGCCGACGCGGCCCTCGCTGAGAAACCGCTCGAAGAGGAGCTTGTAGCGTATCGGGTCGATCGCGGTGATGTGCAACGCGTAGCAGACGAGGCTGTTTGCGGCCGAGCCGCGTCCCTGGATGAGGATGCCGTGCTCGCGGCACCAGCGGCAGATGTCCCAGACGACGAGGAAATACCCGCAGAAGCCGAGGTGCGTGATGAGTGCGAGCTCCTTCTCCAGCTGCGCCACGACCGCGCGCGTGAGCGTGCCGCCATAACGGATACGCGCGCCCGCATAGGCCTGCTCGCGCAGGTGACCGGCCTGGGTCTCGCCGGCCGGCACGGGAAAATCCGGGAAGCGGTAACCGAGGTCGCGCAGGGTGAACTCGAGCCGGTCGGCCAGGCGGATGGTGTTGGTCACGGCCTCGGGCAGGTCGGCAAAACGCGCCCGCATCTCGCGCGGCCCGCGCAGGTGGCGCTCGGCGTTGGGCGCGAGCAGGCGGCCGGCGGCGTCGAGCGTCGTGTGATGGCGGAGACAAGTGAACACGTCGGCCACCTCGCGCTCGTCCGGTGTGGCGTGCGTGATGCCGCCGGTCGCGAGCAGCGGCAGCGCGTGGTCGGCCGAGAGCGCGGCGAGCATCCGCACGGCGCGATCCTCGCCGCGCACGAGATGGCGCTGCACTTCGACGTAGAGGTGGTCCTCGCCGTAGACCGAGGCCAGCCGCTGCAGCGTCACCTCGGCCGCCGCCTCGCCGTGCGCGCGCCAGGCGCGCAGGAGCGGGCCCTCGTCGTCGCCCGTGAGCGCGATCAGTCCCTCGGAAAACCGCGCGAGCTCCTCCCACGTGGCGTAGCAAGGGCGCTTGCGCGGCAGTGCGGCCGCGGTGTCGGGCTCGAGTGCCGCGCGCTCCTGCACGAAGGCATGCGCCGCGCCCGTGCGCTCGGTGCACTTCGCCTCGGTGATGAGCTGGCAGAGATTCTGATAACCGGTGCGCGTCGCGGCGAGCAGCGGCAGGGCGCTGCCATCCTCGAGCGTGATCTCCGCGCCGACGATCGCGCGCACGCCCTGCTCGCGACCCGCCTGGAAAAAACGCGGCGCGCCATACACGCCATCGCGGTCGCACAGCGCCATCGCCGGCAACCCGAGGTGCGCCGCGCCCGCCGCGAGATCCTCCGGCGACGACGCGCCGCGCAGGAAGCTGAAGGCGCTGCGTGCGTGGAGTTCGACGTAGGTGGGAGCGGCCGTTCCGCCGTGCCCGCGTGCACCGGAATCCGCGTAGCCGCGCGTGCCACGCGCGGCCTGGGCGGGGAAGGGGATGAGGCCATGCGGGAGTTGCTGGTGGTCGCTGTCTCCAGGAGGGCCGGGCTCCTGCCCGGCCGCGACGACCCCGATGCCGTCGAACATCGTCTCGCATTCGTCACTCATCCGTTCTCGCGGCGGTGCAGGAGCACCGCCCTCCATGCCGGCACCTGTCCCTTGTCCGTCGTCCTCGCTCACGCGTATTCCCCCTCGATGAACCACCGGCCGTCGGCCTGCAGCCGCACGAGTCGGAAGAGGCCGCCGTCGGTCAGTTCGATGTCCCACTCGTCGCGCGCCCAGCTGCGGCCGGCCTCCCACCATTCGCCGGACGCGCGCCACGGGCCGCGCCAGTCGCGCACGGCGCCGCACGCGGCCGCGGAGTCGATGCGCTCGAGCCGGCCCTCCGCGCACGCGATCTTCGCCGGCACCGGCGGGCGAAACCGCCGCAGCGGCAGGCCGAGCGGCGCGAGCGCCGGGGCGTCGCCGGCGGTGGTCGTGGCGTCGATGGCGTTGGCCGTCTCGAGCGGCGCGAGCGTGAAGGCATCGGGCCGGTGCGTGGCGTCGACGCGCGGCGAGCCCACGCGTCCGTCGCCCGCCACGGCGACGAGGCGGGCGAGCGTCTCGGCAAACTGCACCGGATCGCGCAGGTCGGCCTCGAAGAGTCCCTGCTGGCGGTGTGCCGGCCGCACGGGTACGAGCCGGAGTTTCAGCCCGACGATCGGCGCCTCCGTGCGCACGCTGTCGAGGTGCGTGTGCAGCATGCGCAGGATCGACTCGGCGCGGCACGTCGGCTCGGGCAGGCGAAAACGCCGCTGGTGCTCGGTGCCGTCGTCGAGCAGGAGCTTGAGCAACACCGCCCCGGCCACGCGATGCGCGCCCTCGAGCCGCAGCACGAGCTGGTCGATGAAGCGCCGCAGCAGAAACACCAGCGGCTCGAGCGTCTCCACGCGGTGATCGAGCCCGATCGACTCCTCGAAAATCTCCGGCGGCGCGACATGCCGCAGCACGCGCTCCGTGCGCCCGGCCGCGCGGTCCCAGAGCGCGAGCCCGGCCTCGCCGAGCCGCCGCCCGATCTCGTGGCGCGGCAGGTCGGTGAACTCGCCTAGCGTGCGGATGCCCCAGCGCGCGAGGATCTCCGCGAGCGCGGGTTCCGGCGCGAGCGCCGCGAGCGGCAGTGCGGCGAGAAACTTCCGGGGCGCGTCGACGAGCAGCACCGAGCCAGCCGGCGTCGCCTGTGCAGCCAGCCGGGCCACCTCGGGATTTTCCGCCAGCCCGGCCTGGGCCTGCAGGCCCAGCTCGGCGAGGCGCGCGAGCAGCGGCCGCGCCGCCGCCTCCGCCGCGCGCAGTCCCCCGCCGCCCATGAGATCGATCGTGCACACGCCCTCGGCTGTCTCCTCCACGCGCGGGGCCAGCGCGAAGGCCGCGTCGACCAGGAGCCGTCGCGCCGCCGCCTCCGCCGCCGCCGCGCGCTGGCGCACGATGAGCGCGGGACAGCGTGTGATCGCCTGCGTGGCCGTCTGACCCGGCTCGATCGCGGCCGCGCGCGCCGCCGCGCTCAGCTGCAGGATCGGCGCCTTGCGCGAGTCATCGGCGAGGAGCGCGAGCGGCTTGCCCGCCAGCGCCGGCTCGAGCCGCACGAGCGCCTGCAGCGCGAAATCGGGCACGAGAAGGACGGCGAAGACAGGCATGGTGATTCATCCCGGTGCTCCGCGGATTCACGCGGAGCAGCCATGGGTCACAGAGAGCACGGACGGGAAGCCCGAGGTCACAGAGTCCTGGCGCTCAGGTTTTGCAGCCTCGTGTCCATTCGAATGATGAGGCTCTGCCATCCGACGACCGCAGGCATGCGACGCTCCGTGCACTCGCTGCCCGTCCTCCGTGTCCTCTGTGGTCCGTCTGGCTGTCGATCTCAGGACAATCATGGTTTTCATCCCACGGCTGCGATCGCCGCATAACCATCGGTTTCCTCGGCCACGATGCGGGTGTCGGACTCCAGGGCCTCGTCGCCATGACCCTGTGAATACGCGATGGTCGGGCTCGTGGCGGCGGCCGTCGTTGTTTCCCAGCCCGCCCCCGCGCGCACGCGCTCGACCGCGGGTGCGAGCTGCTCGCCGATCGCGTCCTGTTCCATGGTCAGGCAGGTGAGGGGCAG
This sequence comes from Opitutaceae bacterium, assembly GCA_014879845.1. GTDB lineage: Bacteria > Verrucomicrobiota > Verrucomicrobiia > Opitutales > Opitutaceae > JAEWQP01. The sequence continues at coordinate 1,099 of JACSRI010000095.1, read as the reverse complement.
GGGACGGGTGAACATCAGCCGCGCGCGCGCCGCGGGCACGAGGCGCTGCGGCGTGAGCACGACGAGCGCCGTGCTGGTCGGCTCGAGCACGCGCTGCAGCCGGTACCACACGGTCGACGGCGTGCGCCGCAGCTCGCGCGCCGCGCAGCCGCGCAGGTCGAGAGCGAGCAGGGCGAAGTTGCTGTCGCGCGCGATCAGGTCGGTCGCCTGCAACGCCGCCGCCGCGCCGGCGCAGCGCACCCAGAGCAGGTGATGCAACAACCCCGCTGGCTCGATCGTCTGCGGATCAAACCCGTCCGCCCCGTCGACGAATCCCAGGAAGCGGTGCAGCCGCCGCGCCGCCTGCAGCAGGTGAAGCAGCACGAGCTGCCCGCCGCTGCTGGGTGCGGCGAAAACCAGCTCCGTCAGCGCCCCACGCGGCAGCCCGCCGCCGAGCGCCTCGTCGACTCCCGCCAGCCCGGTCGCCACGGCCTGCTCGTCACCCCGCGCGGTGCCGCTGCGGCGGCGCGCATCGAGCTGCCGGCTGAGGCGGGCGAAGGCGGCGAGTTTGCTGGCAGGATCGGAGAGCACGGCATCGGCATAACAGTGAACAGATGATCACTAAGTCAACCCTCGTAGCCTCGGAAATTTCCAACTGCATGATGATCTGCGTGCGATGGGGAGGCACCGCGGACCGCGGTGCGCGGTGGGTGAGAACGCTCCGCGTTCATCTCTCGTTTCTTGCTACGCAAGAAGCTGGCGAGGCGCACCGCGGATCGTCCGTCCGCGGTGGGATTGGCTCGCGAGCCGGGCCCCGCTCGGGTCTGCGACCCGGCGCTGCGCCGACCATCGGGTCGCCCTGCAGACCCTCCGTGTCGAACCCAAGGGTTCTCATCCCTCCCTGCCTAGAGCCGTTTCAAAAATGTCGTAGCCGTGAAGCGCACTCGACTTTCGAAGGAGACGACAGGATTTGCGCCCGTGAAACGGCCACGACATTTTTGAAGCCGCTGTATTGACCGCGCGCCTCCGGCGCGCTGGCGGAAGGGGAGGGATTCGAACCCCCGGGACCATCGCTGGCCCAACGGTTTTCAAGACCGCCGCAATCGACCACTCTGCCACC
>JACSRI010000179.1 GCA_014879845.1 Opitutaceae bacterium | reverse complement strand
CGCCGGTGGGCGACGCCGCGGTGTTCTCTTCGTTCATTGACGTGTCTCTGTGTGTTGGGGGCGCGACGGGATGACGGTTGCGCATCGCTGCCCGAGTGGGGCCGGGCCGCCAGGAGCGGCGGGGCGCCGGCCGACCAGTCTGCCCACGGTATTTTTGCGCCCGAGTGACGGGCAATAGTAAACTGGACGCGGCGCTCGGGCAGTGGGCAGGCGGTGCCCGGGGCCCGTCGGCGCCCAATGCCCCCGGTTCGGGCCCGAAGGGTGCCCGTCGCCGTGCATTTTTCCCCTTGCTCCCGCCCGGGCAAAGATGGAGCCTGACCCTCTTGCGGCGTTTCCCGGGGATCGGAGCCGCCCCGCTTCAGTCCGATCCATCCAGTCAGTAACCACAACACCGCGGCCCGGCCTCGTGCCGGTCACCGCACCTCCACGGTCGAGGTCCTGGTCACGGAAGCAGAGCCCGGACGTCGGCCTTCGTTGTTATGAGTCTAGGCATGCAAGAACTGCTCGCGCAGAGCGCCTTCGAGAAACTTCGCGAAGGCTCCATCGTCCCGGGCACCATCACGGAAATCCGCCAGAACGAAGTCGTCGTCGACATCGGTGGCAAAGCCGAGGGCGTGATTCCCGCCGTCGAGTTCGTCGATCTCGGCGAACTGCAGATCGGTTCCCCGATCGACGTCTTCGTCGAGAAGCTCGAGGACAAGCAGGGCAACCCGATCCTCTCCTACGACAAGGCGCAGCAGAAGAAGAACTGGGAAAACATCCTCCAGAAGTGCTCCGAGGGTTCGATCGTCGCCGGTCGCGTCCGCTCGAAGGTCAAGGGCGGCCTCATCGTGAGCATCGGTGTGGACTCGTTCCTCCCCGCCTCGCACGTCGACGTGCAGCCCCCGAAGAACCTCGATCAGTACGTCGGCCAGACCTACGACTTCAAGGTCCTCAAGATCAACCAGGACCGGAAGAATATCGTTCTCTCCCGTCGCGAGCTCATCGAAGAGCAGCGCACGAACAAGCGCCGCGCCCTCCTCGACCGCATCGCCCCCGGCCAGATCATCCGCGGCACGGTCAAGAACATCACCGACTTCGGTGCGTTCATCGACCTCGACGGCATGGACGGCCTCCTCCACATCACCGACATGTCCTGGGGCCGCGTCTCGCACCCGAGCGAGGTCCTCAAGCAGGGCGAGGAAGTGGATGTTATGGTCATCGAGGTCAACCGTGAGAAGGAGCGCGTCTCCCTCGGCCTCAAGCAGACCCGCAAGAATCCGTGGGACGAGATCGACCGCCAATTCCCGGTCGGCGCCAAGGTCCGCGGCAAGGTGGTCAACCTCGTGCCCTATGGCGCGTTCGTCGAGATCGCCGAAGGCGTGGAAGGCCTCGTGCACGTTTCCGAGATGTCCTGGACCAAGCGCATCGCCAAGCCGTCCGACATCCTCAAGGTCGGCGACGAGGTCGATGCCGTCATCCTCGGCATCAACAAGGAGGAGCAGAAGATCTCCCTCGGCATGCGCCAGCTCGAGCCCAACCCGTGGGACATGGTCCGCCACAACTACCCGGTGGGCGCGCACGTCCGCGGCAAGGTCCGCAACATCACGACCTACGGCGCCTTCGTCGAACTCGAGGAAGGCATCGACGGCATGGTCCACATCTCGGACATGTCCTGGACCCGCAAGGTCAACCACCCGAGCGAAGTGCTCAAGAAGGGCGACGAGATCGACGCCATCGTGCTCGACGTGGATCCGCAGCAGCAGCGGATTTCGCTCGGCATGAAGCAGCTCGCCAACGACCCGTGGACCGACATCGACCGTTACTTCCGTATCGGCGACGTCGTGCAGGGCACGGTCACGAAGATCACCTCCTTCGGCGCCTTCGTGGAACTCAAGGACCACATCGACGGCCTCGTGCACATCTCGCAGATCAGCGAGGAGCGCATCGAGAAGGTGAAGGACGTGCTCAAGCCCGGCCAGCAGGTCAGCGCCCGCGTGATCAAGATCGACCGCGACGAGCGTCGCATCGGTCTCTCGATCAAGGCGGCCAGCTACAGCGACAACCAGCTCGCGGCCGAAGTCGCCTCCTACGACAACATGAAGGACGGCGGCGACCTCATGCGCCTCGGCGACATCATCGACGAGGCCACGAATCGCGACGCGCAGCAGTGATCGCCTGACAGGCGCGGCACCACGCGCCTGATCGCTTTCACGGGCGCCCGGAGAGATCCGGGCGCCCGTTTTCTTTTGCGGAAACCATGTGGCTCACAGCGTTCACGGAGGCGACACGGAGGTCACCGAGGCGACCCGAAGCGGCGAGGCCTCTGGCCGAGCCGTGTCCGTGCGTCCGGTGATCAATCGCGGCCCGGCCCGAGGCATCGCCCTGCCCTTGGATCAGCTGTCCGGGAGACGGCTCTGTTGTGGATCGCCACCTGTTCGGATCACGCGAAGCTCAGGCCTGTGCTCCGTGAACCCTGTGCCTCCCCGATGACCTCGGTGGTTCTTCCCTCCGCCGTCCCGGCCACTCGATGAAACCCCACGTCAAACTCGCCGAGGCCGCCGCGCCCGGCGGCGGCCGGCTCACGTTGCACGAGCACGACGGCACATTCTGTATCCGCATCAACGGACAGATCCTCATGGACTCCGCCGCCACGGCCTCCGAGACGCTGCTCGGCGAACTCGCCGTGAACCGGCCGCTCGCCGCGCTCACGGCGGCGCCCCATATTCTCATCGGCGGACTCGGCCTGGGTTTCACGCTGCGGCGCGTGCTCGCGGGTGTCGGTCCGGACGCGCGCGTGACCGTGGCCGAGCTCATCCCGGACGTGATCGAGTGGAATCGCACCCATTTGCACGGGCTCAACGGCGGGCTCCTCGACGACCCGCGCGTCGCACTCGTGCCGGGCGACGTGGCCGAGTTCATCCGCCGCGCGCCGGCCGCGAGCTGCGACGCTGTGCTTCTCGATGTGGACAACGGCCCGGTGGCGATGGTCCAGGCCGCGAACAGGGGCCTCTACTCGCGCGAGGGCATCGGCCGCATCGCCGCGATGCTGCGCCCCGGCGGACGTGCCGCGATCTGGTCAGCCAGCCGCGACGACACCTTCGCCGACCGCCTCGCCGCCGGCGGGTTCGCGGTCGAGGCCGTGCCCGCGCGCACTTACCCGGCCCAGCGCCGCCCCGCGCACCTCATCTATGTTGCGGACAAGGTGAACTGAGTTTCGCTGACGGGATGCTCTCCCTTCGCAGCCTGTTCCTGGGTGTGGCGGCGCTGGTTCCCGTGGGCGGGATCGCCTCTGCCGAGTCGCCGGCCGTCGATGCCGCCGCGCTCTTCAAGCGCTCGTGCGCGATGTGTCACGGGCCCGACGGCCGGGCGGCGACGCCGGCGGCCCAGCGCCTCGGGGTCAAGGACCTCTCGCACACGGAGCGGACCGACGACGAGATCCGCAGCGCCATCGTCGGAGGCCTGAAGGGGACGAAGACGACGATGCCCGCCTTTGGCTCGAAATTCACCGAAGCCGAGCTGGATGCCCTCGTCGCGCTCGTCCGGAGCCTGCGCGACTCTGAAAACCCTGCGAAACCCTGAGGGGCGCACGGTTCGGTGTTTTGCCGGGCCGGGGGATGTGCCGATGTAGCGAGCCAACGCTCGTGCACACGCATCCCACCAGCCGCCGGGGATTCACCCTGGTCGAGATCATGGTTGTCGTCGTCATCATCGGCCTGTTGGCCGGATTGGCCCTGCCGGCGATGAAGCGCACGCGCGAGCGCGCCCTGGCCACGCGCATCACGAACGATCTTCGGCAGTTCCGCGCGGCCTTCCAGGCCTGCGCGCTTCAGACCGATGCGTGGCCGCCGGCCACCGCGGCCGGGACGATCCCGGCCGGCATGGAAGGGTACCTGGCCAACGCCTATCTCAACACCAAGGAGCCTGGCGGTGCGTATTCATGGACCGGGCCCACGCGGCAGATCGAGTTCACGACCCTGAGTGCGACGGCCGGCTCCATGGTCCTCGTCGACGCCGCGCTCGATGACGGCAACCTCGCCACCGGCGACTTCACCGGCAGCGGATCGAGCTATCGCTTGCAGCTGTGAGCCGTCCAGCCCGCGTCAGTTCGCGGGTTGTCCCCGTCGCGCCGTGAGGTCGGCATTGATCTCCGCCATGCGCTTCTCGTTCAGCGGATAGAACAGGAAGATCACGATCGAGAGCATGCCGAGGACGGCCGGATAGATGCTCATGAGCTTCACGAGGCTGCCCTTCACCGCGTCGGACGGGACTTCGTTGGCCACGAACCCGACGAATTGCAGCAGCTGGAACGCGATGAACGCCGCCAGCGCCCAGCCGAACTTCTGGCTCATGGTCGAGGCCGAGAACACCAGCGCCGTCGTGCGGCGGCCGGTCTTCCACTCGCCGTAGTCGGCCGTGTCGGCATACATCGCCCACATCAACACGGGCAGCGGAGCGCCGAGGAAACTCCCGATCACCTCGAGCGTGAAGATCGCGCCGAGCTGGCCGGGGTGCAGGAAAAGGTAGGACGCGGTCGTGCCGATCTGGAGCACGAAGAGCGTGATGAACAGGGCCTTTTTCGGGACCTTGGAGACGATGAGGCTGACCACGACGACGCCGGCGACCGAGGCGGCCTGGCCGAGTGTGTTGAACGTGGAGACCAGTCCATCCAGGGTGAATGTCCGCCCGAGGAACGGCAGCGGGGTCTCGGGCACGCCGTCGTAGATGAAGTATTTGAAGTAGTGCGTGGAGACGGAGCTGCGCAAGGCGACGAAGAGGATCCACGTCAGCGTCGTGCAGAGGAGCAGGACCCAGGCATTGTTCTGCAGGAGAAAACGCAGGTCGCGCGCGACCGACGTGTTCTCCTCGGGTGCCGGCTTGATGCGTTCCTTCGTGCCGAACACAGTCACCATGAAGAAGCCGACCGCGACCACGCCCACGATGACGAACGCCAGCTGCCAGCCGCGCTGCGGATTGTTCGGACCACCCAGCGCTGTCGCGAGTGGCAGAAGCACGGCCGAGATCACCATGCCGGCAGTAAAGGCAAAGATGAACTTGATCGACGAGAGTCGCGCGCGTGCGACTGCGTCGTTGGTCATCACGCCCATGAGCGCGGTGTAGGGGATGTTCACCGTCGTGTAGAGCATCATGAGCCCGTTGTAGGTCAGGTAGGCCCAGATGAGTTTTCCGGTGTCGCCGAGACTCGGCGTCGTGAAGGTCAGTACGCCGAAGATCGCGAACGGCACCGCGCCGAAGAGAATGAACGGCCGGAACTTGCCCCAGCGCGATTCCGTCCGGTCGGCCCACATGCCGATGACCGGGTCGTTCACGCCGTCCCAGATGCGGCTGACGAAGAGCATCGTCGCCAGCGCGCCGGCCGTGATGCCGAAGATGTCCGTGTAGTAGAACGGCAGGTAACGCATGAACGTCTGCCAGTAGAGGACCGAGGCGAAGTCGCCGCAGCCGAAGGCGAGCATCTCGCGGAACCGGAGCTTGTCGGGAGAGGAGGTCATGGGGTGAGCGCCGTGTCGGGGCGCCACGACGGCTAGCCGGTCGCGCGCGATTGGCGAGCGCGGAGCTGACGTTCTCAACTCCCGGGCAAAGGAACTCCATCGCTGGCGCTTCGCGCGCCCGGCCGTCGCTGTGGGCGTGGACGCCGTACAGGCGAGCGGCGTGGCGCCGTCCTTTTCGGACGACCACCACGCCGCAATACGAGACCAGAACCCTGGATATTAACCCAACGAAAACCTGGCCGCTATTTCGCCGCGCGCACGTAAGTGTGGATGCTGCGCGCGGGGATCGAGCAGGCGAGGGTGTCCCCGCCGGCCGCGAGCGTGAAGCCGACCGCGGCATCGGTCGTGTTGAGCACGATGGCGACGAGCGAACCGTCCGCATTGCGGAAGGCGATCGACTGCAGTCCGGTCGGGCCGCCGTTCGAGGCGATGCGGTGCGCTCCCGGCAGCACGAAGCGGCTGAAGTGCCCGATGTAGTAGAACGACGGGCCGTAGCGGATCTCCTTCGTCGTCGTGTCGACGATGACCGGGGCGTCGCAGAAGTTGCCGACGTGGTTCGGCCCGCCGCGCTGGTCGAGCACGATGTTCCAGTCGATGTAGCCGGCGACCCAGTGGCTCATGTCGCCGATCATCTGCTTCGCGTAACCTTCGCCGTGCTCCCACGCGCCCATGGACTGGCCGCCCTCGAAGCAGCCCTCGGTGAAGAGGATCGGCTTGTCGGGAAACTTCGCGTGCACGCGCGAGGACGCAGCGTAGTCGTCACTCACATACCAGTGCAGGCCCAGGCCCCAGAGGTACTTCGCGGCGGCGGGATCGCCGAGCATGGCGTCGGCGCGCGCCTCGATGCGGTCGCGGTTGTGGTCCCACCCGAGGAGCTTCACGTCGGAGAGCCCGGCGCGTTCGAGCGCCGGCCCGAGGTGGTCGCGCACGAAGTCGCGCTCCTGCTCGGGCGTGTAGAGGCACGATTCCCAGGTCTGGTGCGCCTCCGGTTCGTTCTGCACGGTGAGCGCCCACACGGGGAGCTTCTCCTCCTTCTCCATCGCCTGGACGAACTTCACGAAGAAGTGGGCCCACGCGGGGGCGTACTCGCGGCGCAGGGAGCCACCGTCGTCCATGCGGAAGTTGGTCTTCATCCAGTACGGCGGGCTCCACGGCGAGGCGAGCAGGCGGAAACGCTCCGCGCCCGCGGCCTTGCGCGCATCGTGCAGGAGCGGCATCACCCAGCGGCGCATCGGCTCGAGGGTGAAGTGGTGCAGGTCGTAGTCGCCGGACACGTCGTCGAGCGACCACATGTTCAGCGAAAAGTCGCACGAGTTGATGTGGGTGCGCGCGATCGTGTAGCCGATGCCGTCCTTCGCGTCGTAGTAGCGGCGGATCACCTCCAGGCGCTTGTCCGGCGGGAGCTGGGCGAGCACCCAGGCCGAGGATTCGGTGAGGGCGCCGCCGAAGCCGACGATCTCCTGGTAACGCTGCGTGGCATCCACCGCGAGCGCGCCGGACGGGGCGGGCCGGCCCGCGACAGGTGCGGGGGCCGCGACGGCGGTGAGGCGGTGCCCGGAGTCACGGGCGGTTTCGTGCAGTGTCCAGGAACTGGCGACGGCGGACGACATGGTGGTCAGGGAGAGCCCCGCGGTCACGAGGGCACCGCGTAGCATGTTGGAACGGGCGGAGTGCATGAGAATACGGCGTCGGGCACGAGTCAGAACGTGGTCTCGAAGGTCAGCTGCCAGCGACGCGGTGCGGCGTAGATGAAGCCGTAGAGGTCGGTGTCGTTGGTGACGTTGTCGACGTTGAGCTGGATGCTCGCGTCGCGGTCGCCGAACCGGAAGGCGTAGCGCGCCATGGCGTTGAGCTGGGTGCGGCTGGGCGTGATCTTGGTGATCACGTTGCCGTCGTTATCGAGGGCATTCTGGCCGTAGGACGGGTAGACCACGCGCTCGCCCTCGTAAAAGCCGCCGAGCCCGAGCGAGAGGCCCTTGAGGGCGGATTCCTTGCCGAACTGGTAGTTGAGCCAGAACGAGCCCTGATCCTCGGGCGTGTCGTCCATGGGCAGGCCGGTGCCGAAGGCGATGAACGTCGATGTGTCGTTCGGATCCGTGTAGACTTCCTCGAGCGGGCGGCCGGCCGTGGCCGACCAGGAGATGGGCGCGTACCAGATCGCCCAGCGGTCCTCGGGGTACGGATACCGGGGCCATTCCTGGGCGTTGAGCACCTTCTTCTCGATGTGCGACCAGGAGAGGACCAGCTGCAGGTTCTCCGTGGGCGAGACGAGGAGCTGGGTGTCCCAGCCCTTGGACTGGTCGCTGCCGGTGGCGACGGAGCGCTGGGCGCCGTTGTCATCCATGGTGGCGTTGTTCACGAGGTTGTCGAAGGGCAGCGAACCCGGGTCGGCGCCCGAGTAGATCCAGCCCCACCAGCCGTATTGGTTGAGCGCGCGCACGTTGGCGAAGACGGCGTCCATGAACGCGGCGCCCGTCGGCGTGGAGGCGTTGGCGTACCAGTTCGTCGCCCCGGCGGAGTTCGTCGCCTGGTAGACCGTGCCGGCGGCGACGGCGGCATCCCACTGCGGGGTGGAGGCGACGACCGCAGCGTTCCAGTCGTTGGTGGCCGGGTTGAGGTCGTTGACGTTGTAGACGATGTCGCGGTCCGGATCGAAATGCAGGTCGCCCGAGACGACCGGGGCGAACCAGACGAGGCTGGAGCTGCCGATCTGGGTGCGTTCGCGGGTGATCTCGAAGGCGCTGATCGTGCCGGAGACCTTGCCGTTGAAGAGGTCGACCTTCAGCCCGGCCTCGATGTTCTTGGCGAGCGCGGCCTGCAGCGGGTTGCCGTGGAGGTCGAGCTTGCCCTGGTAGTTGGGCTGGATGCCCTCGGAGCGCATCACGTAGGCGGATACCTCGCGTGTGATCTGGAAGTTGGCGCCGAACTGGTAGGTCGTGTCTTCGCTCGTCTCGCCCCGGGTCGTGCGCGGCGCGGTGTCGCCACGCCGGGTGCCGTCGGAGTTGAACTCGGGGTTGTAGATCCACTCGTTGTTCCAGCTGCGGTCGCGGCGCGCGCCGGCGATGAGGGTCAGGCGGTCGTCGAGCAACTTGCCCTGGTAGACGAGGTAGGCGGCGGGATTGGAGACTTCGGTGGTGTGGTTGCTCCACTCGACGAGCGCGTGGTCGGCGGAGCCGTCGCCCTGCGAGCCGTGGCGGATGTAGGAGTAGTCCGCCGGGCTGTGGTAGTTGGCCACGTCGCCGGGCGTCTGGTCGGTGTGGTCCTCGAGTTCGTCCTTGGTGTAGCTGAAGCCGGCGAGCAACGAGTTGTCCATGCGCAGCCACTTCGAGCCATCCTGGAAGAGCTTGAAGCTGTAGTTGAGTTCCACGCGCGCCTGGTCGTGGACGTTCTCCTGCTCGCGCATCTCCCACTGGTAGGCTATGGTCGAGGGTTGCGGGCCGGCGGGCACGCCGGACTGGGAGGAGTCGATGCCCCGGTATTCGATCGGAGCGACGGCCCAGGCCGGGACATTGCTGCCCTCGTTCACGCGCTGCAGCGCGGCGAGGTTGTCGAGCTGGTCGAAGTCGAACGTGCCGCGGTTGACGCCGGCCATGAGGTGCAGGTTTTCCGCGAGACGCTGCGTGATCTTGAACTCGATGTTCGTCGCGGTGCTGTCGCGGTAGGTGTCGGGCCCGCTCCAGCGGAAGACGCGCTCATCCTTGCCCGGGATGTCGAGGAAGTCGCCGTTGTATCCGGCGGAATCATTCACGTAGCCGGAGACGGCGGCGCGAAGATTCTGCCAGCTGATGCCCTCCTGCGTTTGCTGGCCGTACTCGAGGTCGAGCAGCACCTCGGTGCCTTTGGCCGGCTTCCAAACGATGACGGGCGAGATGAAGGTGTGGTCCTCGGTGTTGAAGTCAGTGTAGGACTCGGTGTCCTGCCACGCGCCGGTCAGGCGATAGCCGAGCGAGCCGTCCTGGGTAAGCGGGCCGCTCGAGTCGATCGTGGCGCGCATGAAGTTCTCGCTGCCGTAGGCGAAGGAGACCGCGTTGTAGGGCTGGTCCGTCGGCATCTTCGTGAGGTAGTTCACGACGCCGCCGAAATTGCCCACGCCGTAGAGGAGCGAGGCGGGACCGCGGGCCACCTCGACGCGCGCGATGTTCACGGCGTCGGTGGCGTTCTGGCGGCGGAAGCCGTCGCGCAGGACCGACTCGGTCTGGAAGCCGCGGATCTTCATGTTGGTCCGCGTGGCGCTGGCGGTCATGCCCTCGGGGTTGTTGATCTTGCCCGGAGTGACGGAGAAGCTGCCGCCGGGCGCGCCGTAGTCATTCTGCGTCTGCAGGAGGATGCCCGAGCTGTAGCGCAGCGACTCGCGCAGGTTGGTCGATCCGGTGTCACGGATGAACTCCTCCGTGATCACTTCGATCGGCATGGGGAGGTCCTTGATCGCGGTGTTGAGTCGCGTGCCGGAGATGGAGTTGGTCGCCTTGTAGCCCTGGTCGCGATCGGTGGTGACGGTGAAGGGCGAGAGTTCGATCATATCGTCCTCGACGGACTCACGGCCCGCAGTCGCTTCGGCGGCCGGGGCGGGGGTCTGCTGGGCGAGGGCGGTCAGGGGCCAGAGGCTGGCGGCGAGCGCGATCGCCACGAGGTGGGCGGGACGCGCGGTCTGTGTTTTCTTGTGCATAGCCAATCGGGTGGTGTCGGCGATGGGAGGGTTTTGGTGGAGCAACGGCGCTGGGCGCGCCGTGAGTCGGTCGGGCGGGTGACGGATGGGGTCCCGCGCCGATGGTGCCCGAGGATAACAGGCCGCGTGCGCCGACACATCCCACTTTCGGGTGGTCAGACGGGACTTGGAAACAGGCGAGGTATCGGGCGAAATGGGGCCACCGGCAGCCCGGAACCGACCCCATGACTCTCGCAGGGAGATTTCTGTGCATCGCGGCGATCAGCCTGGCCGCTTCGCTGGGCCCGGCGCGCGCGGAGGAGCCGGCACGGGCGCCGCTCGATTCCGCCGCCGCTGTGTTGTCTCTAACGGCCGAACAAGCAGGCTTGCGGCTGCCCGTGCGCCTGAGCGGCGTGGTGACTGCGGCCGAGCCGGACTGGACCGGACAGTTCTTCCTCCAGGACGAGACCGGCGGAGTTTTCGTGGAAAACCTCGGCCGCCCCCAGCCGCGCCCGGGCGAGGTCGTGACCGTCGAGGGCGTGAGCCATCCCGGTGCGTTCGCGCCGATCATCAGCGCGCCGCGCTGGACAAAGACTGGCGAGTCACCGCTGCCCGAGGCGCGCGTGGTCTCGATCGAGAATCTCATGGCGGGCATCGAGGACGGCGTCCGCGTGGAGACTTCCGGCGTCGTGCGCACGGCGCGCATCGAGGATGGCCGGTTGCGCCTGGACCTCGCCGTTGGCGGATACCGGCTCGAGGTGTTCGCGCCCTCGGGTGCGGGCGGTGACCTGCCCGCCGGGCTCGTGGCGGCACGCGTGCGTGTGCGCGGCACGGCCGCGACGCACTACAACGCGGCGCTGCGGCACCTCACGTCGGTCGCGGTGTATGTGCCGCGCACCGAGGACTTTCTCGTGATCGCCCCGGAACAGGAGGACCCGTTCGCGCAGCCGGCGATCGCGCTCAACCGCGTCGCCCAATACCGGCGCGCGGGCGAGGCGATGGGCCGCATGCACGTGCGCGGCGTCGTGACGCTGCAGCGCGCGGGCGAGTCGGTGTTTGTCCAGGACGCCACCGGCGGCCTGCGTGTCCACACGGCGTCGGCCGAGCCGGTGCCGCCGGGCAGCGAGGTGGAGGCGGTGGGTTTCCTGGAGTTCGAGAATCACCTTCCGCTCCTGCGCGACGCGACCCTGCGGTTGACCGGGGTGACGATGACGCCCGCGGCGGCGCGGGCCGTTCCCTTTGCCGAGGTGAGAGTCGGCTGGCACCATGCCGAGCTCATCACGGTGCGCGGGCGCATCCTCGATCGCACGACGCGACCGCTGGCGCGGGTGGGCGCGACCGCCGCGACCCGCGCGACGACGTGGTTCATGCAGGGCGAAGAGATGGCCTTCACCGTGGAGTATGAGCATGTGACCGATGCCGACGACGCGGCCTTCGACGCCGTGCCGCTGGGCAGCGTGGTCGATGTCGACGGCGTTTGTGTCTCCAAGGTCGATACCATGGGCCGGCTGCAGGCGCTCACGCTGCTGCTGCCATCACCCGGAGGCATGCGGGTGCACGAGCGGCCGAGTTGGTGGACGCCGCAGCGGCTCCTCGCGGGCGTGGGACTGCTGAGTGCCGTCCTCGTCCTCGTCGCCTCGTGGTCGCTCACCGTGTCGCGCAAGAACGCCGCCTTGCGCGTCGTCGTGCGCGAGCGCGAGCAGGCCCAGCGCGAGTTGCAGGAGGCGCACGACACCCTTGAGCAGAAGGTCATCGAGCGCTCCGCCCAACTGCAGGTGGAGATGACCGCGCGCCGGACGGCCGAGGTGCAGTTCAAGGCCGTGCTGGCCGAGCGCACACGTCTCGCGCGGGACTTGCACGATACCCTAGAGCAAACACTCGCGGGCATCGCGCTGCATCTCGACACCGCGGCCAAGCTCTTCGAGCGCACACCGGAGAAATCGAGCTATCACCTGCAGCTCGCGCGCAGCTGGCTGCAGCAGAGCCAGATCGAGTTGCGCCACTCCATTTGGGACCTGCGCTCGCGCGAGCTCGAGCAGTTCGACCTCGCGCGGGCGCTGCGGCGCAGCGCGGAGCAACTGGTCGACGGCACGGGGATCACGCTCGAGTTCAGGGTCGACGGCGACATGCGCGGCCTGCCCGAGGTCGTGGAGGAGAACGTCCTTCGCATCGGGCAGGAGGCCCTGACCAACGTCGCGAAGCACGCCCGCGCCACCCACATCGCGATCGAGCTGACCTGCGAGCCGCACCGCCTGGTGCTGCGCATCGAGGACAACGGTGTGGGCATCGATCACGCGCGTGCCGTCGAGCACGGCGAGAGCCACTTCGGGCTCGTCGGCATGACCGAGCGGGCGAGACGCATGGGAGGCGTCGTGCGCGTGGAGGGCTCGCCGTCACGCGGCACGCGCGTGGCACTGGAGATTCCGCTCGAAGCGGCCTGTGGTCCGGCGCCGCAGGCTGGACAGGCGGACACGGTCAACCCATGAGTGCCGACGCCAAGATCCGCATCCTCGTCGCGGACGATCACTTCATCGTGCGCAGCGGGCTGGCCGCGGTCATCGATTGCGAGCCGGACATGGCGGTTGTCGCGCAGGCGGCCGACGGCGCGCAGGCAGTGGAGTATTTCGAGCGCCACCGGCCGGACGTCGCCCTCCTCGACCTGCGCATGCCCGTGCTCGGGGGCAACGAGGCGATCGAGACCATACGCCGCAGCCATCCCGACGCTCGCATTCTCGTGCTCACCGCCTACAGCGGCGACGAGGACATCCACCGTGCCCTCGAGGCCGGCGCCATGGGCTACGTGCTCAAGAGCTCGACCGGCGAGGGCCTGATCCCGGCGATCCGCGCCGTCGCGGCGGGCGAGCGATGGATACCGCGCGACGTCGCGAGCCGGCTCGCCATGCGCAAGACCTACGAGCCGCTCTCGACCCGCGAGATCGAAGTGCTGCGCCTGATCGCCCGGGGGCGTGCGAACAAGGAAATCGCCCGTGAACTCTCGATCTCGGAGAACACGGTGAAGGACCACATGAAAAACATCCTGAGCAAGCTCCACGTCTCCGCGCGCACCGAGGCCGTCACGGCCGCGGCGCAGCGTGGGATCATCGAGTTGTAGTCGCCTGCCGGTGACAGGCCGACGGGTCCACGCGGGCGTCGGTCCGTGCGGCGCGGGCGTGCGGCCTTGGTCGGCGGAGTCAACGCCGGTTCGCCGCGGCGGCATCGGCCGGGGGACCGATGGTATAGTCACCGTTGAAGACCAGCTCCACGCCGTCGACGCGGATGCGTACCTTGATGCGGCCGGTGGTCGGGTCGGCGGGGACGGCGCGGCCGGTCACCTCGCGGGGCTTGCCCTTGTGGTTGGTCGCGTCTCCGGTGAAGTTGACTGTCTCACCCTGTCCGAGGCGCACGAGGTCGGCCTCGGGCAGGGTGATGGTGATGGCGCCGTGCTCACTCCAGAAGGCCCAGGGAAAGACCTTGGCCTCGTAGGTCGCCGACCAGAGATCGCCGGCGCGGGCAAACGCCGTGGTGCGCAAGGTGACGCTGCCCACGTAGATCGAGGTCTTCATCTCCGGCACCGCGACGGATGCCGGCAGGGAGGCGTCGTCGGCACGCGCCGGCGCGGCCGCGAGCGCGAGGGCCAGCAGGGCGGCGAGCGGCGAGAGGTGGCGGCGCGGCATGGACGGCACGATGGGCCGGGCCCTCTCGCGGGCAAGAATCGAGTCGGGCGGCAGACGTCGTGCGCAGATTCCGGTTTCCCTGCGCCCGAACGCTCCGGTAGTGTCACCGGCATGCCCGTCCCTCCAACCCTCATCCCAGGCGCCTTTCCCGCATGAAGATCAGCGTGCTCAGCGACGGAGGCTGGGGCACCACGCTCGCGATGGTGCTCGTCGACAACGGCCATGAGGTGACCCTCTGGGGCCCGTTCCCGGACTACATCGAGGAGATGCGGCGGACGCGCCGCAACGAGAAGTTCCTCAAGGGCGTGGAACTGCCCGTCGCGCTCAAGCTCGAGCACGACCTCGCGCGTGCGTGCGCCGGCGTGGAAATCGTGGTGCTGGCCGCACCGAGCCAGTTCATGCGCGGCACGCTGGAGCGCCTGCGCGCCGTCGCGCGCCCCGCCGGGCTCATCTACGTGAACGTGGCCAAGGGCATCGAGGTCGACTCGTGCAAGCGCATGAGCGAGATCGTGGCCGAGGTGTTGGGGGACGTGCGCTATGCCATCCTCTCAGGCCCGAGCCACGCGGAAGAGGTCTCGCGCAAGATCCCGACCGTGGTGATGACCGCCTCGCGCGACGCCGCCGCGGCGCGATCCGTGCAGCAGGCGTTCATGAACCAGTATCTGCGCATCTACACGTCGGACGATGTGGTCGGCGCGGAACTGGGCGGCTCGCTCAAAAACGTCCTCGCGCTCGCCGCCGGCATCCTCGACGGCATGGGCATGGGCGACAACACGAAGGCCGCGCTCATGACCCGCGGCATCGTCGAGATGGCCCGCTTGGGCGAGGCGCTCGGCGGTCGTGCGGAGACATTTTCCGGGCTCAGCGGCATTGGCGACCTGATCGTGACGTGCACGAGCCGGCACAGCCGAAACCGGCACGTCGGCGAGGAACTCGGCAAGGGGCGCAAGCTCGCCGAGATCCAGCGCGAGATGGGCATGGTCGTGGCCGAGGGCGTGAAGACCGCGAGCAGCGCTTACCAGCTCGCGCGACGGGCCGGCGTGGATACGCCGATCGTCGACGAGGTGCACGCGGTGCTTTACGAGGACAAGGACCCGCGCGTGGCGATCCGAGACCTGATGTTGCGCGACGCCAAGCCCGAGACGCGCCGGTAGCACGGCTGCGGGTGGCGGCGTGCTACGATTCGCCTGAGTCCGGGCTGGCCGCAGCGCGGTCAGGACGCACGCTCGCGGGCATGAGTCTCTCCATCGACCTTCGGGGGCGCGTTGCGCTCATCACCGGCGCGACCGGCCAGCTCGGCCGGGTCATGGCGCGCACGCTTGCCGGCTGTGGCGCCGACCTGGCGCTGCATTTTCACTCGAGCCGGGCCAAGGCGGATGACCTCAAGGCCGAGATCGAAACCCTGGGCGCGCGCGCGTGCGCGGTGCAGGCCGACGTGGCGGACTTCGCCAGCGTGCTCGCGATGCGCGACGCCATCACCGCCGCGATCGGCGCGCCCGACATCGTGGTCGCCTGCGCCGTGTCGCAGGTGCACCCGTGGTCGACCGTGCTCGAGGAGGACTTGGCTGACTACGAGGATCAGTTCCGCTCCTGCGTCATGCACAACGTCCACCTCGCCAAGGCCTTCATCCCCGCGATGGCCGCGCGTGGTCGAGGGCGCTACATCGGGATCAACACCGAGTGCGCCATGCAGTGTGCCCCCACGCAGTCCGCCTACGCGGCGGCCAAGCGCGGCATGGACGGCGTATTGCGCGTGCTCGCGCGCGAAGTCGGCCGGCACCAGATCACGGTCAACCAGGTGGCACCGGGTTGGACGATCAGCGAGCGGGACCGGGCCCAGGGCACCGAGCACAACGCCGGCTACGAGGCATCCGTCCCGCTCGCGCGCCGCGGCACCGACCAGGAGATCGCGCACGTCGTGGCCTTCCTCGCCAGCGATCTCGCGAGTTTCATCACCGGGGCGTACGTGCCGGTGTGCGGCGGCAACGTGATGCCGGCGATCTGACCGACCGGGCCGCGCGCGGCCTTACGCGTAGGTGCGCAGGCGGACCTCGGACTTTTCGGAGTGCGACGAACCCGCGCCGGAGCTGGCTTGGCGTGCGGCGCGAAGTGCGTCGTTGGAGCGTGCGGACTCCTTGTCGGCGCCCGGCGGTCGGTTCTTTGCCGGCACGTGTCGTGCGGCGATCTGGTTGTAGATCGCCTGTGACGCGGTGAGATTGGTCACGGCACTGATCGACATGGCGGTAAAGGTTTGGCCTGCGCCGTTCGCGACGGATGCCGCTCCCGGCACTCCTGTATATCGACCTCGGGGTGGGGTGGCTTGACTCGCGCCTGGCCGGGCGCGGGCCGGAGGTGGGTGACCGGGCGATCTTTGGTCGATCTCTCAGGGGGAAACCTCCACGGCTCCATGGAGTTACCCGCGGAGTGCGGCTGGGGGAGCCTTGGTCGAGTCGCTCGGCAGATGATGGGACCGGCGGCGAACTTCCCTTGGCGATGCCTGTCACAGGGGCTTCCTGTCCCGGGTCGCGGGTCGCCGCAGTTTCGAGGCCGAGCCCGCGTTCTCTGTTCCATGCAAACCGATCGATTCAACCTTCGATACATACGACCATGAACCTACCCAAGATACTCGCTGGCGTGGCTGTCGCCGCGCTCGGTCTGCCCCTCGCTGCCGTTGCCCAGAAGGTGATCCTCACCGCCGAAATCACCGCCTCGCAGGAGGTGCCCGCCACCACCTCGCCCGCGATCGGCGAGGCGGTCATGAAATACGACATGGACACCAACACCTTCGACCTCGAGGTGCGAATCAAGGGCCTGGCCGAGGATATCACGGCCTCGCACATCCACGAGGCCGACGCCGGCGCCAACGGCTCGCCGGTCGTCAATCTCGGCGACGAGTCCGCCTACAAGCGCTCGGGTGAGCGCGTGCGCTTGAAGGTAAAGCGCGGTCAATACGCCGGGGACGTCGGCATGCTGCTCACGGGCGGCGCGTACCTGAATTTCCATACGGCGACCTTCCCGGCCGGTGCGATCCGCGGGCAACTGCTGCCGCACAGCGCGGACTTCATCGCCAATCTCAAGCCCGTCGGCGCCGCCAACGCCGGCGGCCCGCGTGCGCGCGGCGTCGCCCGGGTGCGCTACAGCTTCCTCGACGACACGATCGACGCGCGGGTCGTGCTCTCGAATTTCCGCAACACGCTCACCGGCGTCTTCATCCGTCTCGATGGCGCGAGCGCTGGCGGGATCACGGAGGTGGCGCTCGGCCAGCCGTCCGACTACCGCCGCCGCGGCAAGACCTATCACGGAGACCTCTCGGGCATCGAGGTGCCGCCGCCCGTCGAGGGCGACGACGCGGACTTCCTGCTCGCGATGCTCGATGGGCGGACTTCCGTCGTGGCGACTTCGGAGGTGTATCCAGAGGGTGAGACCAAGGGCCAGCTGCGGTTCCTGCACTCCAAGCGCGGCCGCCGGTGAACGGACGGTAGGCGAAGGCGAGAGTCCGGAACGGCCCCGTGATGCGCGGGGCCGTTCGCGTTTTCAAACCGCGAGCAGGAGACCGCCTCGACCGCGGGTCCTTCGACTGCGGGAATCTACGGCGCGAATTCCGAGGCCGAAGTTCGCGGCCCGGCCGATGGCGCTTGGCGCCACGGCAAACGCGTCGCCGGGGACCGTGCGGACATCGCGCGACACCCCACCTGCCGCCCGTCGCCGGTGTGGCGGGGCGCGAACTCTTCCCCGGCCGGACGGGCGCGGGCCTGGCTACAGCGACGTCGCGCTTCGCGCGAGGTCGCGCGTGCCGGTCGGGCCCGGGTGAATGGCGTCGTCCTTGTGATCGAGGACATGGATGCCCTTGACCTCGCGAATCGTCGTGATGTGCGGCGGGGCCGCGGGCTTCTTGTCCCCAGGACGCGCAGGCGTCGTGGGTTTCTTCTCCATGCAGGGAATGAATCCCTGAACGGCAGCACTGCAAATGTCCGGTGCGCCCGCGATCAGGCCACGCGGCCGCGTACGGCATCCGGGATTCACCCATCCGCCGTTTTTTTCGCTGGTCTATCCCGGCGCGCGCGCATCCCGGTCTTGCGAGTCGCTCGTGCGGCGGGCAGCTTCGCCTCGCTTCCCCGCGTTCGCCCCTCGTTCCATCATGATGGTCTCCGAGTTCCTCCTGCGCTGCCGGGCGCACAGACTCGTGCGACCGATCACGGTCATGGTCGTGATCGGCGCCAGCCTTGTGACCTGGGCCCCCGTACGTGCCGATGACGAGGCCCTGCCATTCACCGACGATCCCGATGTCGTATGGCGGATGGCCCCCGAGGATCGCGGTCGGATGCATCGCCTGCGGCTCGAGGGCCGGGTCAACTTCATCGACAACTCCTGGAACAACATGTGGATGGAGGGGCCGGTGGGCGCCCGCTACGTGCAGTTGTCCGGCCGCGATCTGCCGCTGCGCAACGGCCAGCGCGTGCTCATCGAGGGCACGTTCGTGCCGGCGCGCGGACTCGATGCCGAGACCGTGCGGGTGACCGTGCTCGAGGAGGAGGCGCCGGTGCAACCGCTCGACACAAGCGGGCGTTTTGGCGACATCGACACTTTCACCCGGCGGGTGGTCACGACGACGGCCTATGTGGACGACCAGCAGCTGATCGATGCCGAGCACCTGCGGCTCTACCTGATGGTCGAGGACCGGCCGGCGATCGGCTGGGTCGCGCCGGACGATCCCGCGAAGGTCCCCGATCTGCGGCGCAAGTTTGTCCGCCTCCAGGCCGTGTATTCAGGCCGTCTTGGCCCGACGGGCACGGAGTCGACGGTCGAGCTGTGGATCGCGCGCGAACGCGACATCGAGGTGACCGGCGACGTCGCGACGGCGGCCTCCTTTGATATCCCCGCGACCGAGACCACGCGCATCAACGAGGTGCCGCGCGGCACGATCGTGCGCGTGCGCGGCCGCCTGCAGCGGCGCGACACCGGTGTGTCCATCGTCGTGCGCGACGCGGCGGGCGAGGTCACCGTGCAATCGCTGCAGCGGGAGCGTCTTCCGCTCGGCACGGAGGTCGAGGCGGTGGGGCGTGTGGCGGTAAACGGGGCGCGCTGGATTCTCGAGGCCGGTTTGTTTCGCGTCGCACCGTCGGACGCGGCGAACCCGCCCGAACCGGCCGCCGACGAAGGTGCCGCGCCCGACGGGCCGCTGCGCCGGATCGAGCAGGTCCGCGCGCTCAACCGCCAGCAGGCCGAGCGCGGTCGGTCGGTCGATCTCTACGGCGGCGCCGTGTGGTCGATGCCCGGCGTGGATTTCTTCTACCTGCACGACATGAGTGGCGGCGTGCGAGTGCGGCGGCTCGACGGCATGTCGTATCCGCCGCTGCAGCGCTCGGTGCGGGTCATCGGTCGCACGCGGGTCACGCCGGAAGGCGTCGAGGTGGAGGCTGACCAGGTGATCGACGTCGATGCCATGGGGCATCCGAAGCCCCACGGCATCACGGTCGAGCAGGCGCGCACCGGCTCAGAGGATGGCCAGTGGGTCGGCATCCGGGGGTTTCTGCGGGAGATGATCTCGGAAGGCGACTGGCGCTGGATCCACGTGACCAGTCCCGATGGCGAGTTCGTGGCGCACCTGCAGTCGCCCGTGCCGTTTGTCGCCACGCCGGGTTCGCTCATCCGCGTGCACGGAGTGTGCGAGTCGGTGCGGGATGAGGCCGGTCGCATCACCGGCACGTTGCTGCGCGTGCCGTTTCTGCACGACATCACCGTCGAGGAAGATGCGCCGGCGGACCTCTTTGACCTTCCGATCCAGGCGCTGGACGGGTTGCGGCAGTTGGGGACCGTGCGCGACATGGTGCGTGCGCGCGTGGCCGGCACGGTGCTGGATTTCGAGCCGGGTGAAGGCCTGGTGATCCAGGAGGGGGCCACGGCGGCGCGTGTGCTCACGCGCGACATGGGACCGTTCGAGGCGGGCGATCGGGTCGAGGCGGTCGGCATCGTCGGCCGTGCCGGCGCGCGAGCGGTCTTGCGCGAGGCCGTCGTGCACCGCGTCGGTCCGGGACGCGCGCCGGAAACCGTGGAGGTCTCGCCCAAAGCCCCGCTCGCGCGCGGGCTCGACTTGAGGTTGGTGCGCATGCATGGCGTGGTGGCGGACATCGCGCGCCAGCCGGGTCGCGTGCGTCTCACCCTCCACGAGGACGGGACCTATTTCGAGTGTGTGCTCGACGGAGGCGGCGGCCTTGCCCTCGATCCGGCGATTCAGGCCGGGGCGGTGGTCGGCGTGACCGGGTTGTATCAGCTCGAATACAGCGACGCGCGTGAGCCGCGGGGATTTCAACTGCACGCCCGCGCGGAGCGCGACATCGTCCTGCTCCGGGCTGCTCGGTTCTGGACGGTTCGGCGGCTCGTCGCCGTGTCGGGCGTGTTTGCCGGCGCGTTTGTCGTGGCCGGAGGGGCCGCGCTCTTCCTGCGGCGGCGGGTCGTGCAACAGACCGCGGAGATCCGGCGGCAGCTCGAGCGCCAGGCGGGCCTCGAGGCGGAGCTCGAGCGGGCGCATCGGTTCAAGGCGCTGGGCCTGCTCGCCGGCGGGCTCGCGCACGACTTCAACAACCTCCTCACCTCGATCATGGGCAACGCCTCGGTCGCGCTTTTCGACGCGGAGGTGGCCAAGCGTGCGGGCGAGTGCCTGCGCGACATCGAGGACAGCGCGGGCCGCGCGCACCAGCTCACCCAGCAGCTCGTGACCTTCGCCAAGGGCGGCGATCCGATGCTCGAACCGCTCGACCTGGCTTGCCTGGTCTCCGGCGTGGTGCGCCGGGTACTGGCCGGGGCGCGGGCGCGCGCCGAGGTGGTGATGCCGCCGGATCTCTGGCCGGTCCACGCCGACCGCGGCCAGCTCACGCGCGCGCTCGAGAACATCATCATGCGCGGCCGCGTGGACACCACGGCGCGCGGTGGGGTTGTCTCCATCACGGCGACCAATCGGGCGGAAGGCTCGGGCGGCACTCCGGCGGATGGTGCGGGTCGGTGTGTCGAGATCGAGCTGCGTGGCTGTGGTGGACCGGTGCCGCCGGACAAGCTCCGGATATTCTTCGATCCGTACGCGACGACCACCTCCGACAGCGACCGCTTCAGCATGGCCATCGTCTATTCGATCGTGAAGCGCCACGGTGGCCGGATCACGATCGAGTCGTCGGAGATCGAGGGGGCGATCTTCCGGCTTTGGATCCCGGCGGCCGATGCGCTGCCTGCACCGACGCCGGCGACCGCGCCGACGGCCGTGGAGGTTGCCGCCAGCCGCGCGCTGGTTCACGCCCGCGTGTTGCTCATGGATGACGAAGAGACCATCCGGCGGCTGGGCGAGCGCTGCCTGCGCCACCTCGGATGCGAGGTGCAGGTCGCGGCCGACGGCGGCGAATGCGTGCGCATCTACCAGGCGGCCATGCAGGGCGGGCGGCGTTTCGACGCCGTCATCCTCGACCTGACCGTTCCGGGCGGCCTCGGCGGCCGCGAGACCATCCAGGCGCTCAAGGCCATCGACCCCGCCGTCCGCGCCATCGTCTCGAGCGGCTATTCCAACGATCCCGTCATGGCGCATTACCGCGAGCATGGTTTCGCCGCGGTGGTGCCCAAGCCTTACTCGGTCGACGTGCTGACCCTCACGCTCCAGCGCGTGCTCGCCGCGGCGGACGTGTGAGCCGGGCAGTGCACACCGGCATTGCCCGCGGCGGGACCGTCGCCAGCATGGAGGCTCCATGATGCCCGCCGTCGATTCCCGGAACACCAACGCCCTGTGGTGCAGCGTGCTGGCCGAGACGCTCGTGCGCTCCGGCCTGCGCCACGCGGTGATCTCGCCGGGATCGCGTTCGACGCCGCTGACCTTCGCGCTCGTGCGGCATCCCGGCCTGGAGTGCGTGCCCGTCGTTGACGAGCGTTCCGCGGCTTTTTTTGCGCTCGGCCTGGCCAAACGCACGCACAGGCCCGTGGTGCTGCTCTGCACCTCCGGCACGGCCGGGGCCAACTACCTGCCCGCGGTGATCGAGGCGCGCGAGAGCGGCACGCCGCTGCTCGTCGTCACGGCCGACCGGCCGCCGGAAATGCGCGACTGCATGTCCGGGCAGACCATCGACCAACAGAAACTCTTCGGCGCGTTCGTCGCGCATTTCCACGAGTTCGCCGTGCCCGAGGCGCGCCTGCCCATGCTGCAATATGCCCGGCAGACGCTGGCGCACGCCGTGCAGCGCACGCTCGTGCCGCACGGCGGGCCGGTGCACCTGAACATGCCGTTTCGCGATCCGCTGCCGCCGATCGAGGACGCGTCCGCGCACGACGTCGCGCGCGCGATCGATGAGGCGTTTTTTGAGCACCTCAGGCCGGTCGTGCCTCCGGCCCCGGCGGCGACGGTCTGGCAACGACCGACGACCACACGCGGCCTGATCGTCGCGGGCCCGGCCAGTCCTCCCGATGCCGCAGGTTACGTGCGCGCCGTGCAGGCCCTCGCCACGGGCCTTGGCTGGCCGATCCTGGCCGATGCGTTGTCTCCATTGCGTCACCACACGGCGGATGCGGCCGCGGTCGTCGCGCACTATGATGTGATTCTCCGGCACGAGCCGACGGCGCGCGACCTCGCGCCCCGGCATGTCCTCTGCCTCGAGGCGTGGCCGACGAGCAAGGTCCTGCGCGGCTGGCTCGAGGAGAGTGGGGCCGAGATCACGCTTGTCGCCGCCACGGCGGACAACCGCGATGCCCTGCACGGTCGCACGCGTCACCTTCCGTGGCCGCCCGAGGCGCTCGCGGCCGAGGGCATACCCGCGGCCGAAGCCGGCTATCGAGAGGCCTGGGTGCGGGCCGATCGGTCGGTCGCGGAGGCGCTCCGCGCCGGGCTCGAGGCCGACGCACCGGAGGGATTCTTCGAGCCGGTGGCCGGTTGGACGCTCGCGCATGCACTGCCTGATGAAACCACGGTGTTCGTCGCGAGCAGCATGCCCGTGCGCGACGTCGAATACTTCTGGCCGCATTCCACGCGACGGCATCGATTTGTCTTCAACCGCGGCGCCAACGGCATCGACGGAACGCTCTCGACCGCGCTGGGCGTGGCGCACGGAGGCGGCGCGGCCGTGCTGCTCTGCGGCGACCTCGCCTTCCTGCACGACAGCAACGGGCTGCTTCTCGCCCGCCACCTGCGCGGCAGCTTGACGGTCGTCCTGATCAACAACCGAGGCGGCGGCATCTTCGGGCACCTGCCGGTCGCGCAGTTTGATCCGCCTTTCGAGGAGTATTTCGCCACGCCGCAGTCCGTTGACTTCGCGCACCTGTGCGCCGCGCACGGCGTGCCCCACGTGCGGGTGCGCGACCGCGGCCACCTTCATGCACTCGTCAGCGCGTCTCCCGACGCGGGCGTGCGTGTCCTGGAGGTCAGGACCGATCGCAAGCGCGACGTTGCGACGCGCCGGCGCCTGCTTGCCGCCGCGTCGGGCGCGGCAGGCGGCGAGGCCGTCCGCCCGTCGCACGAGAGCCGTCTCAAGAAATCGTAGCCGGCGAAGTCGTTCGGCTCTCAATGGAGCCGCTCGGGTTCGCATGCCAGGCGCGGCCATCCGCGACGTGTATCCAGGCCCCCGGAGGGCTTATGGACGCCGCTCACGGATGGTTGTCGAGTTCCTGCGCCCGGTTCCGGCGATATGAGGCTGGAGGCCTCATCGAGGTCAACGCGGGCCGGATCGCGGCCCGGCCACTCGGCCGGTCACCAGACCGATGTGATCTCCGTCGCGATGGCCTCGGCCAAGCGCGAGGCCAGGAGCGGCATGTTCTGGTATTCGGCCGAGACGAGGCCGCTGTCGCTGTAGACCTCGTCGAAGGCGGAGACCTTGCGACGGGTGAAATAGTCCTTGCCGGTGCGGCGGTCGGTGAGCGTGACCTCGGCCTCGAGCGTCACGCGCCAGCGCCGCGCCAGGCCGGTGTCCTCTGTGCGCGAGATCGTCGGTTCGCGCGTGAGGCGCACCAGCGTGACCTGCACGGTCGCCTCCGCCGCGCCGCTGGCGGCGAGGGTGACGCGTCCGGTCCGATCGAGCTGGCGACCGAGGGAGGTGCCGACCAGCGCGGCTGCCTGGGGCGCGGTCGAGGTATTGAGCGGAGGCTCGACGTAGACCGACGCGAAGGGCAGCGATGCCGGGTCGCCCATGCGGTAGGACGCGCATCCGCCGAGCGCGAGTGCGGCGATCGCCGCGAGGGAGGCGAGGCGGAGCCGGCGCACGGGGCTCACTTGCCGCCGGTCGACGGCGTGACCGTCGTGGCAGGCTGCTCGTCTTCCTTGGGCGTGCCGGAGGGCTGGGCGGTGGTCGTGCCTGTGCCCGGGGCCTCGTCGGCCGCCTCGGCGTCGCCCTTGAAGAGTCCGAAGAACCGGCTCTTGCGTCCCGCCCGCTCGGTGTCGGCCGCGATCTGCGCGGCGATCTTGGCCTCGTCGACCTCGAGAGCGGCGAGGCGCTCGCGTGCGAGCGTGGCCGATTCCGAGGTCGGGGCGATCGTGATGGCTTCGTTGTAGAACACGCGGGCAGCCTGGAAGCGCGAACGCTTGAAGTAGTAGAAGTCGGCGATCTTGAGGCGGCTCTGGGCCAGCATCTCCTTCATGCGCGCCTGGCCGGCCTCGGCCTCGCCGACGTTGGGATCCCTCGGAAAGAGGATGAGGAAGTCCTGGTAGCTGTTGAGCGACTCCTTCGTCGAACTCTGATCGTAGAGCGGGCCGTCCACGAGTTTCTCGTGGACCTGCGCGAGGCGCAGGTAGGCGTCGGAGGTCACGATGCTGTTCGGGTAGTTTGTGATCAGGCGGTCGAGCGCGTCGATCGCCAGCTCGGGCCGGTCGGAGAGATTGTGCTGCTCGGCGATGTTCATCAGCGAGAGCGGCGCGTAGTCGCTGTAGGGCGCGTTCATGATCAGGCGCTCGAAATACTCGATGCCCCGGTCCTTGTTCGCAAAACCCGGGAGCACGCCGAACATCTTGTTGCGGTGCCCCTTGATCATCTCGTAGGCGATGCGGTACTGCTCGCTGACGAGGTCGTTGAAGTGCCCATAGTTCGGATACGCCCGGAGGATCACGTCGAGGGCCTCGAACGCGCGGGGCAGGTTGCCGAGCTTGACGTAGACGATGGCGGTGCGGTGGTAGGCCTCCGGGGCGACGGACGAGCGCGGGAACTCCTTGAACACGCCCTTGTAAGCCTTGAGGGCGGACTTGAGCTCGCCGGCATTCTCGCGCTCGCGGCCCTTCTGGTAGCGGGCCTGGGCCTCCTGCGCTTCGGCCGGGGTGAGGCCGCGGAAGCTGCTGTTTTCGAGGTTGCGCACGCGGACCTTGGGCCGGCGGTCCTCAACCTCCGGCGGAGGCTCACCGCCGCCCTGGGCGTGGAGCGACGGCATGAGGGAGGAGGCGAACGCGGTGGCGAGTAGGACGAGCGCGAGGCGGAAAATCGATGGGGAGAGCGGCATCGGCTGAAGGGCGGTAAGACTCGAAAGCGAAGAGGCTGAAGGCGAAAAGGCGAAAGGGAAAGGCGGAAGACAGGGGCTGGGCGCGGAGTTCGGCGGGTGGTCGTCGCGGGACGAGGGCGGAGTGATGTGAGACAGTGAAACGGGCAGGGAGTTCTCGTGATTCAGGCGCTGCGGAGCGCTTTGCCGCCGGGCCGGGGTCGCGGTCCGACTGCCGGATCTCGCACCGCCCGGTTCACGCTCCTGCCGGCCAGCGCAGCAAGGCCGCACCCCAAGTCAGCCCGGCGCCGAAGGCGACCAGGAGGACCAGGCCGCCCGGTCGGAGCCGGCCGGCGCGCGCCGCCTCGTCGAGCGCGATGGGAATGGAGGCGGCGGAAGTGTTGCCGTAGCGGTCGAGGTTGATGAAGAAGCGATCGAGGGGGACCTCCAGGCGTTCCGCCATCGTCTCGATGATGCGGCGGTTGGCCTGGTGCGGAATCACGCATTCGACGTCGGCGGCCGTGTAGCCGTGCTCCTTGAGCAACTCGGTGGCGGTCTTCTCCATCACGAGCACGGCGTGCTTGAAGACCTCGCGGCCGTTCATGCGCAGGAAATGCTGCCCGTGGGCGACGGAGTCCGCCGTGGCGGGATGACGCGAGCCTCCGGCGTGTTGGTAGAGCAGCCCGGCGTCCTCGCCATCGGCGCCCGTGCGGATGCCGATGATGGAGTTGCGGGCGCCCGGACCCTCGCCGCGGCTGAGGATCACGGCCCCGGCGCCGTCGCCGAAGAGCACGCAGGTCGTGCGATCCTGCCAGTTGAGGATGCTGGAGAGTTTCTCGGCGCCGATGAGCAGCACGTGCCGGTGGACCCCGGCGCGGATCAGGCTGGAGGCCACCTCGAGTCCGTAGACAAACCCCGAGCAGGCCGCAGCGAGATCGAAGGCCGTGCACTTTCGCGCGCCGATCTTGTGCTGCACGAGGCAGGCCGTCGACGGGAAGGGCAGGTCGCCGGTCATCGTCGCGACGATGATCGCGTCGATATCGGCGGGAGTCAGGCCCGCGGCCTTGAGCGCGGCGCGGCCGGCCTCCGCGGCCATGTCGGACGGATCCTCGTGGCGCCCGGCGACGCGGCGTTCGCGAATACCCGTGCGGGTGACGATCCATTCGTCCGAGGTCTCGATCGTCTTGGATAGGTCGTGGTTGGTCACGACCTTGGCCGGGGCATAGGACCCGGTTCCGCGGATGACGACGGTGTGGCTGGCGGCGCTCATGCGTGCGTGTGGTGCGAGGGGGGCGGGAGCAAAAGCGGAAATGGGATGACGCGAAAGGGGGAAACGCGGCGGCGGTCTAGGCTCGGCAGACCCGCCGCGGAGGCTGGGAGTCGGGTCCGTTGAGCCGGGTTCGGTCCCGTTCTGCTTCCGCTCAGGAGGTGGCGGGCTGGGCGATCAACTCGTTGGCCCGTGCGACATCCGCGAGGATGTGTTCGTTGAGGTCGTGGGTGATCGTCTCGTTGGCCACGCGGATGGCGTTCATGATCGCCTCGCGATTGGACGAGCCGTGGGCCTTGAGGATCACGCCGCGCAGGCCGAGGAGCGGAGCACCACCGTAGCGCTCGGGCTTGATGCGCTGCTTCAGTTCGGTGAACGCACCGCGCGAGAGCGCGTAGCCGGCCTTGCGCAGGAGCGTGGCAGAGAGCTTTTCCTTGAGCAGGCCGGAGAAAAACTTCGAGAGCGACTCCCAGCTCTTCAGGCAGATGTTGCCGACGAAACCGTCGCACACGACCACATCGACCTCGTCCTCGAACACCTGGAAACCCTCGACCGGGCCCACGTAGTGGATCAGGGCGCCGATGCGCTTGAGCGCCTCATGCGCCTCGGCGATGAGGGCGTTGCCCTTGCCCTCCTCGGTACCGATCGTGAGCAGACCGACGCGCGGGCGCTCCACGCCGAGCACCATGCGGCAGTAGTCCGTGCCGAGGATGGCGTTGTGCACGAGGTGCTGGGCGCTGGCCTCGGGATTGGCGCCGGCGTCGATGAGGATGAAGTGACCACCTTCACGCGGGATCACCGGCGCGAGGGCGGGGCGCTCGACCCCGTCGAGTGTGCGGAGCTTGAGCGTGCCGGCTGCGACCATGATCTTGGTGTTGCCGGTCGACACGACGGCTGAGGCCTGCCCGGCCTTGACCAGCTCCATCGCGCGAAACATCGAGGCGTCGCGCTTGCCCTTGATCGCAGTCATCACCCCATCGTCCATCGTGATGACCTCGGAGGCGTGGTGCACCGTGATGGACGGGTGTTCACTCAGGCCTGCGGAGGCGAGCAACGGGCGCAGCACAGCCACATCACCGACAAGGGTGATGGGGTTGAGGTTCGGAAGTCGGCTCAGGGCGAGCCGGACAGCCTCGACGACCTCGGCGGGGCCGAGATCGCCGCCCATCGCGTCGACGGCGATGCGCTGGCCGACGGCGGGTTGGGACATCGGGAGGCTGTAGCGAAGCGGGGCGGGCTCAGGCCTCGACGTCGAGGACCTGACGGCCGCGATACATCCCGGTGTTGGGATTGACGCGATGCGAGCGGGCGAGCGAACCGTCGACGGGGTCGCGCGCGATCTGGGGCGCCTTGAACTGGTTGGCTCCGCGGCGGTTGGCGCTGCGGCGCTTGGACTGTTTGCGTTTCGGATTGGCCATGGTGAACGGGAGAAAACGGACTGCTCGGCCCTCTCCCGGAGTGGGAAAGGACGAAAAGAATCGGCTTTGTTAAGTTTCGGCACTGAAGCCGTCAAGTGCGCAGCATGCCGACCGCGCGGTCTCGAACGGGGCCGGGGAGGAGCGCGACCCGGTCAGGCGCCGAGCAGAACGAGCACCCCGACGGCGAGCACGACGCGATACCAGGCGAAGAGGGCGAGCCCGTGCCGGGTCAGAAAACGCACGAGCCAGGCCACCGCCAGGCCGGCCGAGACGGCGGCGACCAAACCGCCCCAGGCGAGCGGACCCGGGCCGAACGCCTCGAGTGTGAGCGCGCCGGATTTGTAGCACTTGAGCACGGCGGCACCGGTCAGCGTGGGCAGGCCGAGCAGGAAGCTGAACTCCGCTGCCCGGGCCGGGCGCAACCCCGCGACATACCCGCCGACGATGGTCATCATCGAGCGGCTCATCCCGGGCCAGAGGGCGGCGCATTGCATCACCCCGATGAGCAGCGCCTGTTTTGGGCTGAGGTCGGATGGGTCGACATCTGGCGCGTCCGCGGCGCGGGCACGCTGGCGGCGGTCGGCCGCCACCATGATCACGGCGCCGACAATGAGCGCCGCCGCCACGGTGCCGGGCCGGAAAAGATGCTCCTCGATCCAGTCGTCGAGGGTGAGACCCGCCACGACGGCCGGGAAAAACGCGATGAGCAGGTTGCGCGTCAGCCTCAGGCCGGCCGGGTTTTTCCCAAACACGCCGGCGATCGCGCCGAGGACGCGGCTCCAATAGAGGATCGCGACCGCGGCGATCGCGCCCACCTGGATCGCGACGGCATAGGTGTCGGCGGCGGCTTTGATCGTGAAGGGCTGGCCGGGCAGACCCTGGGCGGGGTCGGGCGGCTCCTGCCAAAGCGGGAGCCCCGAGCGGTCGATGGCCTGCGCCTCGCTTTCGAGGCCGAGCGCATGGTTGGCGAGGATGAGGTGGCCGGTCGACGAGATCGGCAGGAACTCCGTGATGCCCTCGACCAAGCCGAGGACGGTGGCGTCCGCATAGGTCAGCGCGGGGGCCGGCGGGGTCGGTCGCGACGTATCCGGAGCCGTCGGCATCTCAGCAAAGCCGCGCACCGCGAGAAGAAGCAACGAGGCCAGAAACGTGTATCGGCGGGCGCGGCGCATACCGCGCTGTTGCATGGCGTGCGTCCGGGTGGAGTCGAGCCGGATGCCGGTTCTCTATGGTATTTTGTTTGAGCGCGCGCGGGCCGGGGGGTTTAACCGCGGGCCGCCATGGACCTTACCGCCCTCACCCGAAGCGTGGCCTCCGGCTGCGAGATGCTCCCGGCCGAAATCCCCGAAGTGGCCCGCGCTCTGGCCGACCCGGCTGTGCTGCCCTCGGGCAAGGAGGCTTTCCTCGAAGCCCTGGCGCGGCGCGGTGAGACGGCGGGCGAGATCGCCGGGTTTGCCGAGGCGTTTCGCGGTCTCGCGCGCGACCCCGGACTCGAGCGCTGGGCCTCGGTCGCGATCGATGTCTGCGGCACCGGCGGGGACAAGTCCGGCAGCTTCAACATCTCCACTGCCGTGGGCTTCGTCCTGGCCACCGCTGGCATCCCGGTGATCAAGCACGGCAATCGCTCGATCACCTCGCACTGCGGCAGCGCCGACATCCTCGAGGCGCTCGGCATGCGCATCGACCTCGAGCCGGCCGCGCTGCACGCCGCGATGGAGGAGCTCAATTTCGTCTTTCTCTTCGCGCCCGCGTACCACCCGGCTTTTAAGGAGATCGGGCCGGTGCGTCGCGCGCTCGCCGCCCGCGGGCATCGCTCGATCTTCAACATGCTCGGGCCGCTGCTCAATCCCGCCCGCCCCGCCATGCAGGTGATGGGCATCTTTGCGGAAAACCTCGTCCCGACGGTCGCCGGCGCGCTCGACCGCCTCGGCCTTGCCGGCGGCCTGGTGGTGCACGGAGTCGGCCCGGAGGGGCGCGTGTTCGACGAATTGACGGTCATCGGGCGCAACCGCGTCCGCGGCTTCGGCCGCCTGCGCGAGGTCGATGTCTCCCTCGCCGCGACCGACGTGGGACTCGCGTCCGGCACGCCGGACGACCTCGCCGGCGGCAACGCCGCGGCCAACGCCGCGATCCTCGACCGCGTGCTCGCCGGCCAGGCGCCGCAGGGCCTGCTCGACAGCATCGTCTTCAACGCCGCCGCGGGCCTGTATGTGGCTGGCCGGTACAGCACCATCGCCGACGCCGTCCCCGACGCACGCGAGCTGCTGCTCGGCGGCGCCGTGGCCGAGTGGCTCGCGCGCGCGAAGCAGTTCTTCCATAGATGAAGCGCCAGTACTTCGGCACCGACGGCGTCCGCGGAGAGTTCGGCGGACCCGTGATCAACGAAACGTTTGCCGCCCGCCTGGGCGAGGCCGCCGGTCGCTGGCTGCATCGCGACGGCGCCATCGCGGCCCCGCCGCTCGTGCTCATCGGGCGCGACACCCGCGGCTCCGGACCGCTCCTCGAGCGCGCCCTTGCCCGCGGCCTCGCCGCCGCCGGCGTGCGCGTCGGCACGCTTGGCGTCGTCCCGACTCCGGCTGTCTCCCTCGCCGTGCGCGAGCACAAGGCCGCGCTCGGCGTGGTCGTCACCGCCTCGCACAATCCCGCCGCCGACAACGGCATCAAGTTCTTCGGCCCGAGCGGCACCAAGCTCGACGACGCCGACGAACTGCTGATCGAGTCGCTCCTGCCGGAGACGCCTGCGACGGCCGACGCCGCACCGGCCGAGTTCGCCGCCGAGGCCTCCTACGTGCACCGACTCTCCGAGCGGCTTCGTCCCGGGCTCTTGCGCGGCTGGACGATCGTGGTCGATGCCGGCAACGGCGCGGCTCATCGCACGACACCCGCCGTGCTCCGCGCCCTCGGCGCCGAGGTCGATGTCATTGGCGGATCGCCCGACGGCTCGAATATCAACGCCGGGTGCGGCAGCCAGCACCCGCAGGCGATGTGTCGCCGCGTCGTGGAGACGGGCGCGCGTCTCGGGATCGCGCACGATGGCGACGCCGACCGTCTCATCGTGTCCGACGAAAAAGGTGTCGAGGTCGACGGCGACGAGGTCCTCGCCATCCTCGCCGGCGAGGCCCTGCGCCAGGGCCGGCTGCAGCACCATACGCTCGTCGCCACCGTGCAGAGCAACCTTGGGCTCAAGCGCTTCATGGAACAGCAGCGCGGCCGCCTCGTGCAGACCGCGGTCGGCGATCGCTACGTCATCGCGGCGATGCTCGAGGGCGGATTCAACCTCGGTGGAGAGAATTCCGGCCACATCATCTGCACCGACGTGTCGCCCTGCGGCGACGGCCTCGCCGCGGCGTTGCTCCTGATCGAGGCGATGATCGCGACGGGCCGGCCGCTCTCGCTGTTGCGCACCTGCCTGAAGAAATTCCCGCAGGCCACGCGCGCGTTGCGCGTCACGCGCAAGCCCGAGGTCGCGACCCTCGCGCTTCTCACCTCGGCGATCGGCGCGGCCGAGGCCCGCCTCGGGGCCGACGGCCGCGTGCTCGTGCGCTACTCCGGCACCGAGCCGAAGATCCGCCTGCTGGTGGAGGGACCTGAGGAGGCGCTCGTCGCCGATCTCATCGCGTCGCTCGAGCGCGCGGTCGAGCAGGAGGGGCTGAGGGCGTGAGCGCGACCGCGTAGGCGCCCGCCTTCGGGTGCCACGTTCTGCTGTTGCCGCTCCCGGAGACCGCCCGCACGCTGCGCCGACCGAACGCCATGCCGGAGATCCCGCTCACATCCCTGCCTGTCCGCCTGCAAAAACAGTACGAGAGCGCTCGGACCGCGGTGGCGCGGGACAATCCCGACTACGCGATCAACATCTGCCTGGATATCCTCGCCCAGCACCCCGGCTGCCTCGCCGTGCGCCGGCTCCTGCGCGCCACGCAGCTCAAGGTTTTCCGCTCGAAAAACCGCCTCATCGCCCGCGCCGCCGGCGCGTTGGCTGCGACAAATGCCACACTGCAGGGACGCCCGCGCCTCTCGCGCGAGCCCGGCCGCGTGCTGGAGATCGCCGAGAAGGCGCTTTGCGCCGATCCGACCAACACCACGGCGCTGCGTCTCCTGGCCGAGGCCGCGGTGCTCATGGAACTTGGCGAGACCGCGACTTTCGCGCTCGAGAGTGTGATCGAGC
Source organism: Opitutaceae bacterium (assembly GCA_014879845.1). Taxonomy (GTDB): domain Bacteria; phylum Verrucomicrobiota; class Verrucomicrobiia; order Opitutales; family Opitutaceae; genus JAEWQP01. The sequence continues at coordinate 892 of JACSRI010000179.1, read as the reverse complement.
AGTCCGGCGAAAGCCGCGCCGATCTCGTCCGCCTGGCCGGCGCCCTCGTCGCTGCCGGGCGCTCGCCCGAGGCCCTCAAGATCGCCGAGCGGCTGCTCAAGGCGCAGCCCGGCGACGGCGAACTCGTCGAGCTGGTCAAACGCGCCTCCGTCGAGCAATCCATCGCCGCCGGCCGTTGGGACTCCGGCTCAGGCACCTACCGTGACAAGCTGCGCGACGAACAGCGTGCCGTCTCGCTCGAGCAGTCCGAGAAGATCGTCTCCTCGGAGGAGATGGCCGCGCGCCTCGTCGATGAGGCGATCGCCCGCATCGGCGCCGAACCGGACAACCTCAATCACTACCGCACCGCGGTGACCGGCCTGCAGGCACTCGGCCGCTTCGACGACGCGCTGCTCTGGCTCGGCCGCGCGCGCGCGCGGCCGACCGGGGCGGCCGACCCCACGCTCGAGCGCCTCGAGAGCGACCTTCGCATCGCCCGCGTGCAGCGACAGCTCGACGATCGCGTCAAGGCCGTCGCCGTATCCGGCGGCCGGGTGCAGGACGACGCCGAAGTGGCGCGCCTGCGCGGCGAACTCAGCGCCATGCGCATCGCCGCGCTGCGCGCCGTGGTGGACCGCTTCCCCAACGAACTCGGCCAGCGCTTCGAGCTCGGCCAGCTCTACCGGCAGACCGGCGAGATCGACCTCGCCCTCCAGCAGTTCCAGGCCGCGCAGCGCAGCCCGTCTCTCCGGCTCCAGGCGATCGCCGCGCTCGGCAGCTGCTTCAGGGCCAAGGCGCTCTACGACCTCGCCGAGGAGCAGCTCCGCACCGCGAAGCAGGAACTCCCGGCCTTCGACGAGACGAAGAAGGAGGTCGTCTACGAACTCGGTCTCTGCCTCGAGGCGATGGGGCG
>JACSRI010000193.1 GCA_014879845.1 Opitutaceae bacterium | reverse complement strand
TGAGCGTCACCTCTCCCTCGAAGAGATGCGCCGCCGCCATCCCGAGTTCATCATTGAGCACGCCGTCAAAGGCATGCTCCCGAAGAACCGCCTGGCCGCCCGCATGATCACCAAGCTGAAGGTCTACGCGGGCGCCGAACACCCGCACGCCGCGCAGAATCCCCAGCCCCTGTCCGCCTGAAACCTTTCGCCGTCCGCTGAAACATGAGCGCCACTGACACCGCCACGTATTTCTGGGGCACCGGCCGTCGCAAGACGTCCACCGCCCGCGTCCGCCTCAAGGAAGGCACCGGTTCCATGGAGATCAACGGCGAGCCGGCCGAGTCCTTTTTCTCGCACGAGAATTTCTCGCGCGTCGCCCTCCGCCCGCTCCAGACCGTCGAGATGAAGGACAAGCTCGACGTGTTTGTGAACGTGGCGGGCGGTGGTGACACCGGCCAGGCTGGCGCGATCTCGCATGGCATCGCCCGGGCTTTGCTCAAGCTCAACCCGGAACTCCGCGCCGCCCTCAAGAAGGCCGGCCACCTCACGCGTGACCCGCGCGAGAAGGAGCGCAAGAAGTCCGGCCAGCCCGGCGCGCGCAAGCGCTTCCAGTTCTCCAAGCGCTGATCCGCGCCGAGACGATCTTTCGAAGGCCGGCTTCCACGCGAAGCCGGCCTTTTGTTTTTCCGGTGCCGGGCGTCGCGTACATCCGCGCGACGCGCGCCTGTCGGCACCGCGCGCGCACACGGGGTGCAATCGTCACGCGCGGCACCACAAAAACTCTTGCTCTTCCGTGCGAAGCATTCTGCTTTCGTCGAAATCTCTGCGCGCGCGGCGGCACACAGTCCGCAAGATTGCTTCACTCACGTCTCATCGTCCGTACGCGGCGCAGGGTACAACACAAAGGTCCGAGATCCATCATGGTAGAATTCAAGAACAAGGTCCTCTTCGTCGGTTACGGTGCAGTCGCCGAGTGCACACTCCCGATTCTCTTCAAGCACATCAAGGTGCCCGCGGCCAATGTCACGGTCATGGACTTCGAGAATCGCGCGGAGAAGCTGAAGAAGTGGACCGCCAAGGGCGTGAGGTTCGTACGCGACCGCGTCACCCGTGAGAATCTCGGATCGATCCTCGCCAAGTATGTCGGCTCAGGCGACATCATCATCGACCTCGCCTGGAACATCGACGCGCTCGAGATCCTGCAGTGGTGCCACGACCATGGCGTCCGCTACATCAACACCTCGACCGAGCTGTGGGATCCGTACTCCGGCCTTCCCAACAACAAGCCGACCACACGCACGCTCTACTGGCGCCACATGAACCTGCGCCGCATGACGGCGAAGTGGAAGACGAAGGGCCCGACCGCCGTCATCGAGCACGGCGCCAATCCCGGCCTCATCTCGCACTTCACCAAGCAGGGCCTGATCGACATCGGCAACGCCGCGATCGCCGAGAAGCGCCTCAAGAAAAAGGTCGCCGAGCAGGTCGAGCAGCACATCAAGAGCCGCGAGTTCAACAAGCTCGCCCGCGCCCTCGAGGTGAAGGTCATCCATTGCTCCGAGCGCGACACGCAGATCACGAACAAGCCCAAGGCGGTCGACGAGTTCGTCAACACCTGGTCGATCGAGGGATTCCGCGAGGAGGGCACGACCACCGCCGAGATGGGCTGGGGCACGCACGAGAAGACGCTGCCCGCGCTCGCCTACCAGCACACCGAAGGACCGAAGAACCAGATCTGCCTGGCCCGCATGGGCATGAACACCTGGGTGCGCACCTGGGTCCCCAACTACTCGATACGCGGCATGGTTGTCCGCCACGGCGAGGCCTTCACCATCTCCGACGCCCTCACGGTGTGGGAGAAGGGCAAGGCCGTCTACCGCCCGACCATGCACTACGCCTACTGCCCGTGCGACATGGCCATCGCCTCGCTCAACGAGCTGCGTGGCTACAAGTACCGGCTGGTCGAGAAGCAGCGCATCATGAACGACGAGATCACGACGGGCGCCGACATCCTGGGCGCGCTGATCATGGGTCACACGTTCAACTCGTGGTGGACGGGCAGCGACCTTTCCATCGAGGAGTCGCGCCGCCTCGTGCCGCACCAGAACGCCACCACCATGCAGGTCGCGATCTCGGTCGTGGCCGCGACGATGTGGATGATCGAGAATCCAGAGAACGGCGTGACGGTCCCCGACCAGATGCCGCACGACTACATCCTCGACATCGCCAAGCCGTACCTCGGCAAGTTCATCTCGACCCGCTCGGACTGGACGCCGCTCAAGGACACGGTCGACGCGTTCGCGGGTTTCGGCAAACCGAAGCTCGATCGCAAGGATCCCTGGCAGTTCAGCAACTTCCTCATCACCGAAAACAACGAGTGATGCGGCTCGGGGTGGGGCGCGCTCCCCAGGCGCGCCCTGCGCCTGACCATCTGAATTGAACCACAGAGTTCACAGAGGACACGGAGGGCGGTCTCTCGAGACCGTCCTCGCGTGCATCCAGCCCCGGCGGTTTTCCTTCGTCTGATCTCTGTGCACTCTGTGTCCTCTGTGGTTCACCCAACCTTTCGTCCCGACCTATGATCTCCCAAGCCAAGCTGCAGAAACTCGCGAAGGAACACGGCACGCCCTTGTTCATCATCGACCACGACGAGCTGCGGAAGAACTACCGCATGTTCCGCAAGTATCTGCCGCGCGTGCAGGTCTACTTCGCGGTCAAGGCCAACTCCGACCCGGCGATCGTGCGCACCCTCTACAAGGAGGGCGCCAGCTTCGACGTGGCCTCGATGCCGGAGTTCAAGATCGTCTACGAGAACATCAAGGGCATGCCGGCCAAGCAGCGGCAGGACTGGATCTGGGACAAGATCATCTACGCCAACCCGAACAAGCCGACCGAGACTCTCGAGGAACTCGACCAGTACAAGCCGCTGGTCACCTTCGACAACCTCGAGGAGATCCACAAGATCAAGAAGCACGCTCCCCACGCCGGCCTGGTCATCCGCATCAAGGTCCCGAATACGGGCGCGATGGTCGAGCTCTCCTCCAAGTTCGGCTGCCATCCCGGCGAGGCCGTGGACCTCATCCTCGAGGCCGACAGGCTCGGGCTCACGGTCGAGGGCATCAGCTTCCACGTCGGCAGCCAGACGACGAATTTCGACAACTACGTCCAGGCACTCCAGCTCACCGCCAACATCTACGAGGAGGCGAAGAAGCGCGGTTACACGAAGATGAACCTCGTCGACATCGGCGGCGGATTCCCTGCGCCGTATGACGACACGGTCAAGCCGTTCAGGGAACTCGCCAAAGTGATCAACTCCGAGCTCGAGCGCCTCTTTCCGAAGGAGATCCAGATCCTCGCCGAGCCGGGCCGCTTCCTCGTCGCGACCGCGGGCTACGCTGTCTCGAAGATCATCGGCAAGGCCGTGCGCGACGGGAAGACGAGCTACTACATCAACGACGGCGTCTACCACACCTACTCGGGCGTGATCTTCGATCACTGCAAGTACCCGATCCGCTCATTCAAGAAGGCGGCGACAACGCTCTGCGCCGTGTATGGACCAACCTGCGACGCGCTCGACGTCGTCTCGATGGCCGAGAACCTGCCCGACCTGCAGCGCGGCGACTTTGTCTACTCGACAAACATCGGTGCCTACAGCCACGCCTCCGCCACCTACTTCAACGGCTTCCCGCCGGCGAAGGTGGTGCAGGTGAATGAGTGAGCGGGATTCTCGGTTGAGCCGACGCGCCGGGCGGTAGGGCGAGGCCTCTGGCCGAGCCGAGTTAACCACACGCGTACCCGAGCAGCTCGGTCGGATCTGCATCGCGCCACGTCACGTTCTGAAGCCGCGCACGTCCAGCATCGCCGGATCGTGCGGGCCGAAACAGAGCGTGTAGGTACTGTCCAGCTCCGGGTGTCCTGCGACGGCGAGCTCAAGCTGGAACAGCCCTGGCGGAGCATCGGGTAGAGTCAGCGTCACACGCGGGCCGGCGATGTTTCTCGCAGCCTCCGCGCCAGGGAAATTCCAACGGTCGAGATCCCAGCGCCTGCCGCCGAGGCATAGTGTCGCGACGAGTGTGCCCGGGGCGAGCTCGCGCGGGGCGTCGTTGAGCAACCAGAGCTCCGGATCGAACAGCTCCCCCGCGGCCCATGCGAACTTGCGGATGCGGGCGCTCGCAAGCGCGGGGCGGCAGGCGAGCTTCGCGCCATCGTAGCCGCGCTTGGGACGGCTCGGCCACGCGACGAGCGCGCAGTTCATGAGCGTGGGCCAGGGCTCATTGAAGCACCAGGTCAGCGCCATGGCGGCGCGCGGTTTCTGGCGGCGCGCCTCCTCGTAGAGTCCACGCACGCCCTCGAGCTGGAGCAGTTGCCCCTTCTCCTCGAGGTCCTCGAGGGACGTGATCGGCCCGAGGTAGGCCTCGATCATCTCGGGCTTGAGGTGACCGAAGTCGCCGGGTGTGTGGCCGGTGTGCGCATCCCACGCCGTGCCGTGGTGCGGCGGCCACAGGTCCGCGGGCGGCAACACGCGTCGCACCGTGTCGGCGTGCGTCGGCGCGGTGCAGCCAAATTCCGTGTAGGCCGTGTGCGCGCGATCCTGGAAGACCGACCAGATCTCCCAACCGCCGACGTGCTCACGAAAAGAATACGGCCCATGCGCCATGTGGCCGAACGGCGCGGTCGGCAAGAAGGGTCGCGTCGGATCGAGCTGCCAGCACAGGCTCGCGAGCAGACGCACCGGCGCATCCTGGTCGGTCATGCCGGACCAGTGGTTGAAAAGCTCGTTGCCGCCGCACCACAGCACGAGCGAGGGGTGTGAACGCAGGCGCGTGATCAGGCTGCGCGCCTCCTGCCCGAGTTCGGCGAGATACTCCGCTGTATCCGGATACCGGTTGCAGGCGAGCGGGAACTCCTGCCAGACCATGAGGCCAAGTTCGTCGCAGAGTTCGAAGAAGGCATCGCGCGGCGCCGGCGCACCGCCCCAAAGGCGGATGAGCGAAAACCCCGCGTCGCGCGCGAGCGTGAGCTGCATGCGATAGGTCTCGTCGGCGACCGTTGCCGGAAACACCTCGGGGCTGACGAAGTTCGTGCCTTTCGCAAAGAGGCGGCGTGCGTTCACCTCGAGTGTGATCGGCGCGTGCTCGCGCGGCATGGGGCAGCGGTCGAAGCCTTGCCACGCGCCCTCGTGCATGAGGAGCGCGGCGCGGCGCACGCCGAAGCGGCCGCTCGCGCGGTCGAGCACGGCACCGGTGGCGTCGATGAACTCAAGTTCCCAGCGGTGAAGCGCGGGGGCGCCCTGATCGTGCGGCCACCAGAGCGCGGGTCGTGTGATCGTCGTATGAAGCGTTGTCGTGGTGGCCTGGACCTCGACGTCGGCGAGCGGGTCGCCGGCCGGACCGAACACGCGCCAGCGCAGCGTGCCGGCGGCGGGGTTTTTCACCGCGACGATGAGGCGCACCTGGGCCGAGGCCAGGTCGCGCGCGAGGTCACAGAAGAGCTCCGCGCCCGCGATGCGCTGCGCCGGCCGCACGCGCAGCTCCGCCTCGCGCCAAAGGCCGAGCGGGATGAGCCGCGGGTGAAAATCCCAGAGGTAGCCGACCGCCGGTTTCGTCGTCGCGTTCGCCTGGACGCGATTCTCCGGCCCGGTGCACGACTTCGGGACCGGGCGCAGGCGAACGCGCAGCTCATTGTCGTGCGGGCGGAGCGAGGTGAGCGGGACGTCCACGGGCGTCTGCATGCCGGTGTGGTCGGCGATCTTGGCGCCGTTGAGAAACACTTCGGCGGAGTGGTCGATGCCGCCGAGCCAGAGGACGATCTCGCCGTCCGTGCTCGATGCAGGCGCCGGCGCGTCAAATCGCGCCCGATACGTCCAGTGGACATCCTCCATCCAGCGGTAACGGCGCCACTCGTCGCCGAACCGCCAGTCGGGCCAGCCTTGGGCGCGCGCCCAGTCGAGCTGCACGGCGCCGGGCACCTGCGCGGGAACCCACGCCTCGGGCTCGGCCTCGCGGTCGCGATGCCAGCCGAGTTCGAAGCCCAGCGGGTATTGATGGTGAACGCGGAGATGTCGTGCTTGTGTCATCAGTGGAGGGCCGCGCTCCGGCGCGGCCGCCTCCGTCGTTGCGCATTCGCGGCCGGGCGGGAGCCCGGCCCTCCAGGAAAGAACGCCGTGCGTTTTGTGTTCGGCGTCAACTGCGGTAGTCGGCGTTTTCGCTCACGTATTCATGCGTGAGGTCGGCGCCGAGCACGGTCGCGCTGGCGCTGCCGAGGCCGAGATCGACGGCGATCTCCACGCAGCGCTCGTGCGGCGGGTAATCGATCGGCGGCGAAAACACGCCGTCCTGCGGCGGCGCGCTCGCGTAGAGTTCGGCCGCCTTGAGGTGCGCGACGAGCGCGTCCTCTTTCGTGGGATCGAGCACGAAGGTGCCGTTCTCCACGATCGTGATGCCGCCGAGCGTTGCGCGTGTGCGGCTGAGGTCGAGGGCTGCGTCGTTCGCGCCGACCCACTTGCCGATGGCCTGGAGCAGGCGGCCGACGTTGGGGTCGTTGCCGGCCACGGCGCATTTGAAGAGCGGGGCGTTGACGACAGATTTGGCGATGGCGCGCGCGATTTTCTCGCGCGGCGCCCCCGTGATCGTCACGCGCATGACGTGGCGGACGCCCTCGCCGTTGCGCGCGACATCCTCGGTGAGATCGGCGCAGACCTGAAGGAGCGCGGCTTCGAAGGCCGCGAGATCTGGGCATGGGATGCGGCCCGACGAGAGTAGGGCGATCGAGTCGGACGTGCTCGTGTCGCTGTCGATGCTCATGCAGTTGAACGTGCGGTCGACGGTGCGCGCGAGCATGGCGCGCAGGGCGTCGCGCGGCACGGCGAGGTCGGTGAGCACGTAAACGAGCATCGTCGCCATGTTGGGCTCGATCATGCCGGCGCCCTTGGCGATGCCGACGATCGAGCCGGCGCCGACGGAGGCGCGTCGGATCTTTGGATACAGGTCGGTCGTCACGATGCCTTCCGCGGCGGGCAGGATCGAGCCGGGGGCGAGCGCGGCCACGGCCTTCGGGAGCTCGGCGCTCATGGCGTCGACGGGCAGGCGCCAGCCGATCACGCCGGTGGAGCTCTGCAGCACCTCGGTGGGCTTGAGGCCGAGCGCCGCGGCGGTCTCGGCGCAGAGGCGTTCGCTCGTCTCCACGCCGCCGGGCGCGCAGACGTTGGAAATCTTGTTGTTCACGAGGATCGCCCCGAGGCGGGGCTCGGCGAGGCGGCGGCGGCCGGTGATGATGGGCGCGCCGGGAAAGGCGTTCTTCGTGAACATCGCGGCGAAGTCCGCCGTCGGCTGGTCGAGCGCGATGAGCGTGAGCGTCATCTTCGCGGGCTTCGGCACCTCGACGGGTGTGAAAGCGAAGCGCGTCGTGCCGACGCGAAAACCGACGGGCAAGGCGGCCTGACTGGCGAGCCAGACGCGGTGTTGCTCGCGCGACGAGAAGGTGAGGGCGGTGCTGGGCACGATCGACCGATGCGGGCAGCGCGCCATGGTGTTAAGCCGAAACTCGTGCCGATGCGAACCGGAGGGGGCCACAGAGGGCACAGAGGTGACACAGAGGTCACGGAGCGACTCCGACTATCGGCGTAGGGTATATCGGCGCGGGCGCACCGCCGCCCGCGAGGTGGAGTTGCGGGAGGCATCTCGATGAACTCTGTGTCATCTCTGTGCCCTCTGTGACCTTCTGATCGAAATCCGTGTTGGCTTCCGCGGGCGAAGACTTCACAACTCCCGCGATTTTTCTCCGCTGATTCGACCGCCCACATGATCTACTCGGACCTCATCGCCAAGGCGCAGGTGCTCATCGAAGCGCTGCCGTACATCCAGAGCTTTCGCGGCTCGACCTTCGTCGTGAAGTACGGCGGCAGCTTCATGGATGATCCCGATCCAGAGATCCGCTCGCGTGTGGCGGGCGACATCGCGTTTCTCGCCGCGGTCGGCATCAACGCCGTCGTCGTTCACGGTGGCGGCAAGGCGATCAGCCGCGCCATGGAGGCCGCGGGGCTCAAGCCGGTTTTCGTGAACGGGATGCGTGTGACCGACGAGGCCACCGTCGCGGTGGTGAAGCGCACGCTCAATGAGGAGATCAACCGCGAGGTCTGCGAAATGCTGACCGCACGCAAGGCACGCCCGCAGGCGCTGCCTGGCGACCAGGTGCTCGTCTGCCAGAAGCTCGAGCAGGACGACGACGGCAAGAAGGTCGATCTCGGCTACGTGGGCGATGTGACCGAGGTGAAGGTGAAGATGATCAAGAAGGCCATCGCCGACGGCTTCACGCCGGTCATCTCGCCGGTGGCCGAAGGACTCGACGGCAAACCCTACAACGTCAACGCCGACGTCGCCGCCGGCCGCGTGGCGGCGGCCCTGCGCGCGCGTCGCCTCGTCTACTTGAGCGACGTGCCCGGCCTGCTCTCGCGTCCGCCGGATGCGGAATCGCTCATCTCGACGCTGCGCGTCAGCGAGGTCGACGCGCTCAAGAAAGCCGGCGTGATCGACAAGGGCATGCGCCCGAAGGTCGCGAGCGCCATCCGCGCGCTCGAGGAAGGCGTGCACCGCGTGCACTTCATCGACGGCCGCATGCCGCACAGCCTGCTGCTCGAAATCTTCACCGACAAGGGCATCGGCACGGAGCTGATCCACGGGTGAGCTGAATGCGGCATGCGGATTTCGGAGTGCGGATTGCCGCACGCGCCATCCGTGCCGTTGTTCAGTGAACTCAGCCGTTCCGCAGTCCGCATTCCGAAATCCGCACTCTGATGAATCCACAGACCCTCAGTCCCCAGCCCGCGATCGAGCAGACGGCCACGGCCGCGCTCTACGACCAGTACGTGATGGGCAACTACGCGCGCCCGGCCATCAGCCTCGTGCGCGGACGCGGGTCGCGCGTGTGGGACGACACGGGCAGGAGCTACCTCGACTTTACCTCGGGCATCGCGGTGTGCGCGCTCGGCCACTGCCATCCGCGCTGGGTCGAGGCGATCCAGCACCAGGCGGCGCAGCTCATCCACGTCAGCAACCTTTTCGCCAACCCGAACCAGGGTGAACTGGCGCGGCAGCTCGTGCGGCGCGCCGGTCCGGGCCGTGTATTCTTCTGCAACAGCGGCGCCGAGGCCAACGAAGGTCTGCTCAAGCTCGCGCGCCTGCACGGTCGCCGCCTCTCCGGCGGCAAGGAAGGCGTGCGCTTCAAGGTGATCTGCGCCAACAGCGCGTTCCACGGCCGCACCTTCGGCGGCATGAGCGCGACGCCGCAGGAAAAGATCCAGGGTGGCTTCCGGCCGCTCGTGCCAGGTTTTGCCTTTGGAGACCTGAACAACCTCGAGAGCTTTCGCACGCTCATCGACGAGCAGACCGCGGCGGTCTTCGTGGAGACGATCCAGGGCGAGGGCGGCGTCAACCCGTGCACTCCGGAATTTCTCCAGGGCCTGCGGCGGCTGTGCGACGAGCACGGCCTGCTGCTCATGCTCGACGAGGTGCAGTGCGGCGTCGGGCGAACGGGGCGGTTTTTCGCTTTCGAGCACTACGGCGTCGTGCCGGACGCGATCGGCATGGCCAAGGGCCTGGGCGGCGGTTTCCCGATCGGCGCGATCTGGGTGCGGCAGCCGTTTGCCGACCTGTTCACGCCGGGCTCGCATGGCACGACTTTCGGTGGCACCCCGCTGGGCTGCGCGGCGGCACTGGCGGTGCTGGATATCCTCGAGAAGGAGCAGATCCTCGAGCATGTGCTCGCGACCTCGCCCCGGCTGTACGAGCGACTGGGCGAGTTGCAGCGGGATTTTCCGAAACTCGTGGTGGCCGTGCGCGGCCTGGGTTTCATGGCGGGGCTGCAGTTGAGCATCGAGCCGCCGGCCGTGATCAAGGCCCTGCGGGAGAACGGGTTGCTCTGTCCGGCGGCCGGTGGAAATGTCATCCGGCTGCTCCCGCCGCTTACCGCGACGACGGCCGACATCGACGAGGCGGCGGCGATCCTACGCAAGGTGCTGTCCGCCGTCTGAGGATCGCTTCCGTGGGTCGGGCGAGGCCTCTGGCCGAGCCGCGAGCGAAAGCCGATCGTTGGCGCGGCTCGGCCGGAGGCCTCGCCCGACCGCCGATCGCCTGCCGTTTTTCTCCTCGCGAGACCCCCTCCCACCCGGTATCGCTCAACGTTTTTCCTGCCGTGAAACACTTCCTGAAGGAGACCGACTTCACCACTCGCGAGGCCGCCGAGGTCTTCGCGCTCGCCCGCACGATGAAGCGCGAGCGAGGGATGAAGCCGGGCACGGCGCTGGCGGGGCAGACCTGGGCGATGATTTTTGCCAAATCGAGCACGCGCACGCGCGTGTCCTTCGAGGTCGGCTTGCACGAGCTCGGGGCCAATCCGCTTTTCCTGAGCAAGAACGACATCCAGCTCGGCCGCGGCGAGTCGGTCGCCGACACCGCGCGTGTGCTCTCGCGCTACGTCCACGGCCTGATCGTGCGCACCTATGCGCACACCGAAGTCGAGGAACTCGCGCGCTGCGGCAGTGTGCCGGTGATCAACGCGCTCACGGATTTTCTGCACCCCTGCCAGATCTACACCGATGCCTTTTCGGCGGCGGAGCGCTGGGCGGGACCGCAAGGCGACCTTCTGGCGTCGCTCAAGGGCCGCAAGATCGCGTTCCTCGGCGACACGAATTTCAACATGGCCAGCTCGTGGATCCTCGGGGCCGCGTTTTTCGGCATGGAGATCGCGCTGGCCGGGCCGGCTGGCTTTGAGCCGAATTCGGAGATCCGCGCGCTGCTGACGAAAGAGAAGCTGCCGGTGACATTCCACGTCACGAACGATCCGTTTGAGGCCGTGACCGGGGCCGACATCGTCTATACCGACGTGTGGGCGAGCATGGGCCACGAGGAAGAGACCAAGGTCCGCCATGCGCAGATGCGCCCGTATGCCGTGACGGCTAAACTCTTCGCTGCCGCCAAGCCCGATGCCTTCTTCATGCACTGTCTGCCGGCGCACCCGGGCGAGGAAGTGGAGCAGGCCGTCCTGGATAACCCGCGCTCGATTATTTTCGACCAGGCGGAGAATCGCCTGCACATGCAGAAGGCGATCCTGGCGACGTTGTCGGCGCGGCGTGCCGCTTCCTGAACGACCGCTTGGCGAGCGGGGCTGTCCTCGCCCTCAGATCTCCACCCGCCCAGCGGGAAAACAGAAAAGCCGGCCTGCGGGGCCGGCTTTCGTTCAGGATCGACCTGCCTCGAAGCGGTCGAGGGACGGGCGACTATTCCTCGATGATGTAGACCACGCCGCCTCCGGTGGACTGGAAGGCACCCGAGCTGAGGTCGCCATCGTCGATGCGGGAGTCGATGGTCTGGAGGATCGATGCCGGAACGGTCGGACCGACGACGGCCACGCCGGCGTAGAAGTCGCCCTGATCCACGGCCCAATCCCACGTGCCGCCAATCGGCGTCGTCTTGTCCCACTGCGGGCGCTTGAGCTCGTCCTCCATGTCGGCGGGCTTGATGCCGGGAGCGGTGTCCTCGGGATAGTAGCCGGTCTGCAGCGCGTAGAGCTCGAACGCGTGCACGCCATTGCGGAGGTCGTTGATGAAGCGTGCGGCCCGGGCGTTGTTGCGGGACTTTGCGAACATCGGGTAGGCCAGCATCGCGAGCATGCCGATGATGACGACGACCAGCATGATTTCCGCGAGGGTGAAGCCGCGCTTGGAGGTGCGCTGACGCCGCAGGTAGGTACGCTTCGGGCTCATAGTGCTCGTAGCTTCGGGACGGTCTGCGGGGCCTTGAGACCGTGACACTGACTTGATGTCAAAGAAGCGTGAACCGTTTTGGGGCATGGAGAGAACCCTCCGGCGCCCCTGCGCGAAACTTCTTGCCGCGCGTGCAAAATCATCCGCTGTTTCACGATCCCGCAGGCGGCAGCCTGAGGCGTCATCCACGACAGGAAAACCAACTCGTCCGTCCATGAAGGCAGTCCTCGCGTATTCCGGCGGTCTCGACACGTCGGTCATCGTCAAGTGGTTCACCGAGCATTTCGATGCTGAGGTGGTCAGCTTCTGTGCTGACGTCGGCCAGGAGGAGGAGCTCCGCGGCCTCGACAAGAAAGCCCTGCGCACCGGTGCCTCCCAGCACTTCACCCTCGATCTGGTCGAGGAGTTCGCGCGCGACTTCATTTACCCGATGATGCGCGCCAACGCCGTCTACGAGAGCCAGTACCTGCTCGGCACCTCGATCGCGCGCCCGCTCATCGCGAAGGCGCAGATCGACATCGCCCGCAAGGTCGGCGCCGACACCGTCGCCCACGGCGCCACCGGCAAGGGCAACGACCAGTGCCGCTTCGAGTTCACCTATGCCGCGCTCGCGCCCGATCTGAAGGTCATCGCCCCGTGGAAGATGGAGGAGTACCGCGCCCTCTTCCCTGGCCGTGCCGAGATGATCGCGTATTGCCAGAAGCACAACATCCCGGTCGAGGCCTCGCTCAAGAAGCCCTACTCGATGGACCGGAACCTCCTGCACATCTCCTACGAGGCCGGCATCCTCGAGGATCCGTGGTTCGACCCGACTACGCCGCAGAACCGTGCGATGTTCAAGCTGTCCGTCTCGCCCGAGGATGCCCCGAACAAGGCCGAGTACGTCGAACTCGAGTTCGAGCGCGGCGACTGCGTGGCCGTCAACGGCAAGCGCCTGACCCCCGCCGGCGTGATGCGCGCCCTCAACCGACTCGGCGGCAAGCACGGGATCGGCCGCGTCGACCTGGTGGAAAACCGCTTCGTCGGCATGAAGAGCCGCGGCGTCTACGAGACGCCGGGTGGCACGATCCTCATGCAGGCCCACCGCCAGATCGAGACGCTGACGATGGACCGCGAGGTCATGCACCTGCGCGACTCGCTCGTGCCGAAATACGCCGAGCTCGTCTACTACGGCTTCTGGTACGCCCCCGAGCGCGAGGCGCTCCAGGCGCTCATCGACAAGAGCCAGGAGAAGGTCACCGGCACCGTCCGCCTCAAGCTCTACAAGGGCAACGTCATCACCGTCGGCCGCAAGTCGCAGTTCTCGCTCTACGATCCGGACATCGCCTCGATGGAGGGCGTGCAGAGCGCCTACAACCAGAGCGACGCCCAGGGCTTCATCCGCCTTAACGGCCTGCGCTTGCGCGCCCGTTACGTGGCGCAAGGCGGCCCGGCCGAGGCCTCGAAGCCGAAGAAAGCGCCGAAGGCTGCGAAGAAATAGTCCTCGCGACCGTTGATCGAGTGGAGGGCCGGGCTCCTGCCCGGCCGCGGATGTCTGTGCATGGATGCGGCCGGGCGGGAGCTCGGCTCTCCAGGGGCAGGCATTCGCTTCCAACGCAAATTCCAACACCCCCGCCGCACCTTCCGCCTTTTCGCCGCTGACCGCGCGCGCCAGTCTCGTGGACCTCATGGCAAAGACGGTCCGCCTCGGCATCATCGGCGTCGGGGGCATGGGTGCCACCCACGCCCGTGTCGTGCTGGCCGGACGCGTCGCCGGGATGACGCTCACCGCGCTCGCGGACTCCACGGATCCGGCGACTCGCGCGCCCGAGTTCGCCGGCATCCCGTCGTTTCCACCGGGGGAGGAGATCCTGCGCTCCGGTCTCGTTGATGCCGTGCTCGTCGCCACGCCGCACTACGCGCACACAACGGCCGGCATCGCCGCGCTCAAGGCCGGACTGCACGTGCTCGTCGAGAAACCCATCTCCGTGCACAAGGCCGACGCGCAGCGCCTGCTCGCAGCGCACCGCGGGCGCAGCCGGCAGGTGTTTGCCGCGATGTTCAACCAGCGCACAGATCCGGCCTTCGTGCGTATCCGCGAACGGATCACCGCGGGTGAACTCGGCGCGATCCAGCGCGTGGCCTGGACCACGACCCATTGGTTCCGCACCGAGGCCTACTACGCGTCGAGCCGCTGGCGCGCGACGTGGGCGGGGGAGGGCGGCGGTGTGTTGCTCAACCAGTGCCCGCACCAGCTCGACATGCTCATCTGGCTGCTCGGGATGCCGCGACGCGTGCGCGCCTTCTGCGCGTTCGGCCGGCATCACGCCATCGAGGTGGAGGACGACGTCACCGCGTTTCTCGAGTGGAAGGGCGGCGCGACCGGCACGTTCATCGCCTCCACCGGCGAGGCCCCTGGCATCAATCGCCTCGAGATCGTCGGCGACCGTGCCTCGATCCTCTTCGAGAACGATCGCGTCACGCTCACGCGCCTCGCCACGCCGGCCGGCGAGTTTGCCCGGATGGCGCGGGGTCCATTCGACCGACCTGCGGCGACGACGGTGACCGAGTCCTTTCCGGACCGTGGCGGCCAGCACCTCGCCATCCTGCAGAACTTTGCCGACGCCATTCGTACGGGCGCGCCACTCCTGGCCCCCGCGCGTGAGGGGTTGGGTTCCGTCGAGCTCGCCAACGCCATGCTGCTCTCGACCTGGGCCGACCGCACCATCGATCTGCCGATACCGGCGAGCACGTACGCACGTCATCTCCAGAAGCGCATCCGCGCTTCGCGCGTCGTGAAAAAGCCGGCCGGCCCGCGCGTGAGCACGGCCGACCTCGCAAAATCCTTCGCCCCATGAAACTCCCGCAACTCGCCGCCCAGCTCTACACCGTCCGCGATTTCTGCAAGACCGCGGCCGGCCTCGCCGCGACCGCGAAGAAGATCCGCGAGATCGGCTATCCCGCCGTGCAGGTCAGCGGCATCGGTCCGATCCCCGACGACGAGGTCGTGCGCATCATGGCTGGTGAAGGCCTGACGATCTGCGCGACGCACGAGCCTTCGCAGAGCATCCTCGACACGCCGGAACAGGCGCTCGAGCGCGTGCAGCGCCTCGGTTGCACCCAGACCGCGTATCCGTATCCCGGAGGCATCGATTTCACCAACGCGGCCGTGATCGAGTCCTTCTGCGAAAAGCTCGACCGCGCCGGCGCGATTTTCCGCAAGGCGGGCGTCACGCTCAGCTACCACAACCACGCCATCGAGTTCATGCCGTTCCGCGGCGCGACCGTGCTCGACTACATCTTCGCGCACACCGCGCGGCGCAACCTCACGGCCGAGCTCGACACTTATTGGGTGCAGTTCGGCGGCGGCGATCCCGTGGCCTGGTGTGCCAAACTCGCCGGCCGCCTCAGTGTCTTGCACCTGAAGGACTACGGTTTCACGACGGAGAACAAGCCCGTCTTTGCCGAGATCGGCCGCGGCAACCTCGACTTCGCGCGCATCATCGCCGCCGCGGAAAACAGCGGCTGCCGCTGGTTCGTGGTCGAGCAGGACACCTGCCCGGGCGACCCCTTCGATTCGCTGAGACTCTCCTTCGAATACATCCGGCAAAACCTCCTCGAGAATTGAAACCACGTCCCGCGTAGGCCGCCCGCCCGCGGGCGGCCTACGACCTTCGACCTTCATAACTTCCGGCTTTTCCACCTTCACCAGTCTCCACCCACACCCGACCCACCATGGCCTCGAAAAAGTTCCTTCCCGACGACTTCCTCCTGAATTCGCCCACCGCGCGCCGCCTCTACACCGCGCACGCCGCGCCGCAGCCGATCTTCGACTACCACTGCCACCTGCCGCCCGACCAGATCGCGGCCAATCACCAGTTCAAGAACCTCTGGGCCATCTGGCTCGCCGGCGACCATTACAAGTGGCGCGCCATGCGTGCCAACGGCGTGCCCGAGGAACTGATCACCGGCACCACGACGAGTGACTACGACAAGTTCCTCGCTTGGTGCCGCACCGTGCCGCTCACCTTCCGCAACCCGCTCTACCACTGGTCGCACCTCGAGCTGCGCCGCTACTTCGGAATCGACCTCATCATCAACGAGGAGAACGCGCCGAAGATATGGAAGCTCGCGAACGAGAAGCTCGCGAAGCCTGAGATGTCGGTCCACGGCATCCTCACGAAGTTCAAGGTCGCCGTCGTCTGCACGACCGACGACCCGGTTGACTCCCTCGAGCACCACATCGCGATCGCGAAGAGCGGCCTGAAGACGCGAGTCTTTCCGACCTTCCGCCCCGACAAGGCGCTGCTCGTCGACAAGCCCGCGGCCTTCAACCCCTGGGTCGAGCAGCTCGCCGCCCGCTCGGGCATCGAGATCAAGCACCTCGCCTCGTTCCTCGCCGCGCTCGACGACCGCCATGCGTTTTTCCACTCGCTCGGCGGACGCGTCTCCGATCACGGCATGGAGTTCATCCCGTGGGACGAGTGTTCCGATGCCGAGGCCGCCGCGATCTTCGACCAGGCCCGCGCCGGACGTGCCGCCACGCCGGAGCAATGGACGAAGTTCGGCGCCTACATCATGCTCTTCTTCGGACGCCTCGACGCCAAGCGCGGCTGGACCAAGCAGCTGCACCTCGGCGCCCTGCGCAACAACAACGCCCGCCTGCTCAAGCGTCTCGGCGCCGACGCCGGCGTCGACTCGATCGGCGACTTCCCGCAGGCCCGCACGCTCGCGCGCTACCTCGACACGCTCGACGCCGCCGGCGAGCTCCCGAAGGTCGTGCTCTACAACTTGAACCCGGCCGACAACTACGTCTTCGCGACGATGTGCGGCAACTTCGGCGATGGCTCGATCATCGGCAAACTGCAGTTCGGCTCCGGCTGGTGGTTCCTGGACCAGAAGGAGGCGATGGAGTGGCAGATGAACGCGCTCTCGCAGCTCGGCCTGCTCTCGCGCTTCGTCGGCATGCTCACGGACTCGCGCAGTTTCCTCAGCTACGTGCGCCACGAGTATTTCCGCCGCATCCTCTGCAACCTCATCGGCAACGACGTCGAGGCCGGCCTCATCCCGGACGACACCAAGGCCGTGGGCGACATGGTGGAGAACATCTGCTTCAACAACGCCTCGAACTTCTTCGGCCTCGAATACGGCAAGTTCCCTGGTGCCGGGGCGAAAGCGGCGGCCAAGGCCAGGCCGGCGGCGAAGGGAAAGCCGGCCGCCAAGGCTGCGAAGCCAGCGAAGAAGAGGCGCTGAAGTGGATCGGGGGGTAGGGCGGGTTCTCCGAACCCGCCGCGGTTGCCTCTGGCTCTCGCGGCGCGCTCGGAGAGCGCGCCCTACCATTGGAACAGACATTCCCTGCACGCTCATTGCCATGCCCCGTTACCGCGGGCATGGTGCGGGCGTCATTCCCCTGTTCCCATGCAGCGCCTTCGTCCATTTCTCGCCGCGGCTTGTGTCGCGACGATCGTCCTCGTGTCCCCCGGTTGCGGGAAGAAATCCCCTGGAGCCGGCGGGCCGCCGGGTGGAGGCGCGGGCAGCGGAGGCATCCAGAAGCAGCCTGTCGAGGTGACCGCGGCCTCGCGGCGCGACCTGATCGACACCCTCACGATCGTCGGCTCGCTCGCCGCCAACGAGTCGGCCGAGATCCGGCCCGAGATATCCGGCCTCGTGCGCGAGATCCTCTTTACCGAGGGCCAGCCGGTGACGAAAGGCGCCGTGCTCGTGCGCATCGACGATGCCGAACTGCGCGCGCAGCTCGCCCAGGTGCAGGCGCGTTTCGAGCTCGCCCGGCTCAATGTCGCGCGCAGCGAGAACCTCAGCGAGACCAACACCATTCCGCAGTCGGAGACCGACCGCGCGCGATCCGAATTCGCCAGCGCCAAGGCCGAGCTCGCGCTGCTGCAGACGCGTCTCGAGAAGACGCAGGTCAAGGCGCCGTTCGACGGCATCGTCGGCGCGCGCGTGATCTCCCCCGGCGATTATGTCACGGCCTCGACGGTGATCACGACGCTCGATGATCTCACGCGGCTGAAGGTCGACTTCCAGGTGCCGGAGCGGTTTCTCAGCAAGGTCACGGTCGGGACCTCCTTCTCGCTGCGCTCGCGTGCGCTGAGCAACGTCGAGGCGGTGAAGGGCGAGGTCTATTTCGTCAGCTCGGTCATCGACCGCAACACCCGCTCGAGCGAGGTGAAGGGGTTCCTGGCCGAGCCGCCTGCCGCGCTCAAGCCCGGCATGTTTGCCAACATCGAGCTCGTGCTCGACGTGCGGCGCGCCGCGCTCACCGTGCCCGAAGGGGCGATACGCACCGTGCCCGGTGGCAGCGAGGTGATCGCCGTGCGCGAGGCCGGCGCCGACAAGGTCGCGGACTTCGTCCCCGTGCAGCTCGGCATGCGCGCCAAGGGACTCGTCGAGGTGACGCCGCTCAAGGGTGAACTCACCGAGGGCACGCCGGTCGTCGCCGCCGGCGTGGGCGCGCTCATCATCTTCCCGAACGCCAAGCTCGAGCCGCGGCCGATCCGCGAGGAGTTCCGCGTCGGCGATTAACCGGGGCCGCTTTCGATGATCCTTTCCGACATCTCGATCAAGCGCCCAGTCGTCGGCCTCGTCGCCTCGATCATCATCGTCATCGTGGGCCTGCTCAGCTTCGGGCGGCTACCGGTGCGCGAGTATCCATTGATCGACTCCCCCATCGTCTCGGTCGAGACCAGCTACCGCGGGGCCTCGGCCGAGGTGGTCGAGTCGCGCATCACCGAGCCGCTCGAGAAGGAGATCGCGGCGATCGACGGCATCCGGGTGATCCGCTCCAACTCCTTCGAGGAGGTCTCGAACATCACGGTCGAGTTCACGCTCGATCGCGACATCGACCAGGCCGCCAGCGACGTGCGCGACCGCGTGGCCCGCGCCCGCGGCCGACTCCCCGCGGAGATCGACGAACCGCGCGTGTCGAAGTCCGACGCCGACTCCTCGCCCGTCCTCTCGCTCTCGTTCAATTCGCCGAAGTATTCGCGTCTCGAGCTGGTCGAGATGGTCGAGCGCCTCGCGCTGCAGCGCATCCAGACCATTCCCGGCGTGGGTTCAGTCAACATCCGCGGCCCGCGCTACGCCATGCGCCTGTGGGTCGACAGCGACCGCCTCGCGGCCTATGGCCTCACGGTGGCGGATGTCGAATCCGCGCTGCGGCAGCAGAACGTCGAGATCCCCGGCGGTCGCATCGAGTCCTCCTCCCGCGAGTTCCCGGTGCGCCTCGAGGGCCGCATGCAGAATGCTGTCGAGTTCGAGAATCTCATCCTCGCCACCCGCGGCAACTACCAGGTGAAATTCTCCGACGTCGGCCGCGTCGAGCTCGGCGCCGAGGAGTATCGATCCGAGACCTACTTCAAGGGCCGGCCCACCGTCGGCGTGCAGGTGCTGCGCCAGTCCAACGCCAACCTCCTCGAGGTGGCCAACGGCGTGAAGTCCGCCATCCCCGCGATCAAGGGCGACCTCCCGCCCGAGGTGAATGTGGAGGTCGGCTTCGACAGCTCCGTCTTCGTCGAGCGCTCGGTCCAGGAGGTCTACAAGACGCTCTGGGAGGCGGCGATCCTGGTCGTGTTGATGATCTTCCTCTTCCTGCGCGATTGGCGCGCCACGCTCGTCCCTCTTGTGGCCATCCCGGTGTCGATCATCGGCACGTTCTCGGTCATGGCGGCGCTGGGCTTCACCATTAACATCCTCACCCTGCTTGCGCTCGTGCTCGCCGTGGGGCTCGTCGTGGACGACGCCATCGTGATGCTCGAGAATATCTACCGGCGCATGGAGGCGGGCGAGGGCCCGATCCACGCCGCGATCTTCGGCGCGCGCCAGGTCGCCTTCGCCATCATCGCGACCACGCTCACGCTCGCGGCGGTCTTCCTGCCGGTGGCGTTCCAGTCCGGGCAGACCGGGCGCCTGTTCTTCGAGTTCGGCATCACGCTGGCGGTTTCCGTGCTCGTATCCGCTTTTGTGGCACTGACGCTCACGCCGATGCTCTGCTCGCGGCTCCTGCGCGCGAAGATTGTCAACGGGCATGCGCAGCACGGTTGGTTCTACGAGAAAACCGAACCGTTCTTCGCGTGGATGAACCGCGTCTTCGAGGCGATGCTGCGCGCGGCGCTCTCCTGGAAGGCGGCCGTCCTGCTCGCCTCGCTGGCCATGACGGCGGGCGGCTTCTGGCTCTACACCCAGCTGCAGCGCGAGCTCACGCCGTTGGAGGACCGCGGCGTGTTCACGGCCAACCTCATCGCCCCGGTGGGCTCGACGCCCGAATACTTGCGCACCTACTCCTACGACATGGAGCAGATCATCCTGCAGGTGCCGGAGATCGATCGCACCTTCCACCGCACGGGCGACGGCGGTCGCGCCTTCGTCTTCGCCACGCTCAAGCCCTGGGAGGAGCGCACGCGCAAGACGCAGGAGATCACGGCCGAGCTACGGCGCAGGTTCCAGGCCTGGAGCACAGGCGGGCAGGCGTTTGCCAATCCCGTGCGCCCGTTCCAGCGCGGGCGCGGCGGCAGCGGCGTGGCGATGGTGCTGCAGGGCGCGGACTTTGACGAACTGCAGCGCATCGGTGCGGAATTTGTCACGGCCATGCGGCAGGAGGCGATGTTTGTGCAGCCGCGCGTCGACCCTTCGCCGACCAAGCCGCAGCTGCAGGTGCGCATCGACCGCTCGAAGGCGGCGGACCTGCGCGTGCGGGTCAACGAGGTGGCCTCGACACTCGAGTCGCTCCTCGGCAGCCGCCGCGTGACGGAATTTCAGCGCGGTAACCAGCAGTATTATGTGATGATCCAGGTCGAGGACGACAACCGCGTCACGCCGGCGGACCTGGCGCGCCTGTATGTGCGCTCCACCGACGGCCATCTGGTCCAGCTGAGTAATCTCGTGAGCTGGACCGAGGACTCCGTGCCGGAGAGTTATCCGCACTTCGACCGGTTGCGCTCGGTCACGGTCTCCGCGCAGATCATCGAGGGCAGCACGATCGGCGATGGTGTGGCTTTCCTCGAGGCCAAGGCGGCCGAGCTCCTGCCGGCCGGCTACGCGCTCGCCTGGGACGGCGAGACGCGCGAGTTCGTCGAGAGCGGCAGCGACACCTACATGCTCTTCGGCCTGGCGCTGCTCTTCACCTTCCTGATCCTCGCCGCGCAGTTTGAATCGTGGATACACCCGGTGACGATCTTCACCGGCGTCGCCATCGCGCTCGCCGGCGGGCTCACCGTGCTGTGGGCCACGCGCCTGTGGGGCCAGCCGATGACGGACAACCTCTTTTCGCGCTTCGGCCTGATCATGCTCATCGGCCTGGTGGCCAAGAACGGCATCCTCATCGTCGAGTTCGCCAACCAGCTCCAGGTCGAGGGCAAGGACGCGTTCCGCGCCGCCTTCGAGTCGGCCACGCTGCGTTTCCGCCCGATCCTGATGACCTCGATCTCCACCGTGCTGGGCGCGGCGCCGATCGCCTTTGCCAGCGGCGCGGGCGCCGAGACGCGCAACCCGATGGGCATCGTCGTCGTGGGTGGCCTCACCATCTCGACCGTCATGACGCTCTTCGTCATCCCGATCGTCTACGTGCTGATGGACCGGATGTGCGTGAAGTTCACGGGCCACTCCAGCGCGCAGGGTTTGATCAAGGCCGAGCAAATCGACCGAGAGGTCAACGGCCGCGGCGCGGCTTCAGCCCCGGCTAAAGCCTGAGCTGGCAGACCCCAGTGGTATGTCGGCTTGCGGTGGCCCGGCGGCGAGACGCGTCCGCAACGAGCCGGCTGGATCCCGGCCAATGTCATCCAATGGATGACATTGGCCGCGGAGGCGCGGACGGGAGCGGACGGTGAGCGGGGTGCCGGCGCCACGGTCCGGCCGGCCGGTCCGGTTCGGGGCGCACGGTGAACATCCTGATGTGGGGTGGCCGCGACGGACGGGACTTGCGCCGAGGATTCGACAGGTCGCGCGGATAGGCCCGGGAACGAAAGCAAGCCGCCCAGGTCTTTGTCTTCGAATGAGTTGGATTATCGCCGCTTGAGCCCAGGGCCGGGTCGCGGTAGCCGACTGGTTGGGAACGCCTCTTGCGCCGGCCCGGGGCGTTCGTTAGCTCTCGACGTTTTTCCGACGACTCAATGCTTCAAACCCTCGGCCACAGGACTCTTGGTGCGGTCGCCGAACTCGGCGATTTCGCGCTTTTCACCTCGCGCTCGTTCAGCGCGGCGGTGGGTGCTCCGCGTCTGGGCCGGCGCATCGTGCGCGCGGTCTATGAACAGGGGGTGCGCTGTCTGCCCGTGGTGCTGATCGTGGGTGCCTTCACCGGGCTCGTGCTCGGACTGCAGGGCTACTACGTGCTCGCGCGCTTCGGTTCGGAGGGGCTGCTCGGCACGCTCGTGTCGCTCACGCTTACGCGCGAACTCGCGCCCGTTCTCGCGGCGCTGATGGTCGTCGGCCAGGCTGGTTCGGCCATCGCGGCCGAGATCGGTATCCAACGCAACAGTGAGCAGATCGATGCGCTCGAGACCATGGGCGTGGACCCGCGGCGCTACCTCGTGTCGCCGCGGCTGCTGGTGGCGGTGGTCGTGTATCCGATGCATGCGGCGTTCTTCACGCTCATCGGCCTGGTCGGGGGGTACCTGTCGGGCTCGGTGCTGCTCTCGCTCGAGGGTGGCATCTATTGGTCATCAGTCATGCGCGCGGTCGGACCGGAGGACGTGCGTGAGTGTTTCATCAAGGCCGTGGTCTTCGGCATCGTGACGATGGCGATCTGCTGCCACAATGGCTTCAACGCCCACCGGCGCCCCGGGCTCACCGGTGCCCGCGCGGTCAGCGCCTCCACCACGCGCGCCGTCGTGCTCTCGAGCATCGCGGTGCTTGCGACGGACTACCTCATCACCTCGGCACTGGTATGAGCGACCAAGTCAACACTCCCGGCCGCACCGGCGCCTGTGCCGAGGCCCTGCTCGTCGCGCGCGGTCTGCGCAAGGCGTTCTCGGGGAAAACGGTGTTGGACGGCGCCGACCTCGTGGTGCCCCGCGGGGCTCTCGTTTGCGTGCTGGGCAAGAGCGGCACCGGAAAGTCCGTGCTCCTCAAGTGCGTGGCCGGCGTGCTGCGACCCGACGCCGGCGAAATCTGCTTCGACGGCCGCACGCTCCCGGCCGGCGAGGGGCCGGAGCGCGCGGCATTCCGCCGGCGATGCAGCTATCTCTTCCAGAGCAACGCGCTCTTCGATTCGCTCAGCACGCTGGAGAACGTCATGCTCCCGCTCGAGCAGACCACGACCATGCGCCGTCGCGAGATCACGGAGCGCGCGCGCGCGGTCCTGCGTGTGCTCGAGCTCGACGAGTTCCGCGAGCGTTTTCCCAGCCAGCTCTCCGGCGGCATGCAGAAGCGGCTCGCCCTCGCGCGCGCTCTCGTGACGCGACCCGAACTCGTGCTTTTCGACGAACCCACGGCCGGCCTCGATCCGCTGCGCCGCAACGCCGTCTTTTCGATGATCACGCGCTACCAGGTGGAGCTGGGCTTCACCGCGGTGGTCGTCACGCACGACCTCGAGGAGGCGCTCGTCGCGGCCGATCGCGTGGCCCTGCTCGACGAGGGCTGTATGCGTTTCGCCGGCACGCCGGCGGAGTTTCGCGCGAGCGCGGATGCGTCGGTTCGCGCCTTTCGCGACAGCGTGGAGGACCTGCGCGCCGACGTGGCTGCCAACCGCGCCCATCAACCCTCGCGGCGTGCGCCGCACGAGCCGCTGGAGATCTTGCCCAAATGAACTCGAGAAAACTAGAGACCGTCGTCGGCGCCTTCGTGCTGCTCGGGCTGATCGCCTTCGCCACCCTGGCGTTGAAGATTGGCGCGGGTTCGTTCGTCGGAGGTGACACGATGGTCGTGCACGCTCGCTTCGCCAACGCCGCGGGAGTCAACCCCGGCAGCCAGGTCGTGATCTCCGGGGTCACGGTCGGGCGTGTCGACGCCGTGCGGCTCAATCCCGCCGACTTCAGCGCGGTCGTGGACATGCGCCTGCGCAAAGACCTGAAACTTTCCACCGACTCGATGGTTTCTGTGAAGACCAGCGGCCTGATCGGCGACAAGTTCCTGGCCATCCGGCCCGGTGCGGATGACGAGCTGATCGCGGCTGGCGACACGTTCACCGAGACCGAATCCACCGTCGACATCGAGTCGCTCATCAGCCGCTTCGCCTTCGGCAGCGTGCAGAAGTCCGACGAAACGGCCGCGCCTGCGCCGACGTCCTCCCCCGCAAAGACCAGCCCATGAAAATCTCCCGATTTCTGAACTTCCCGGTCGCACTCGCCGCCGCGGTGCTCGCGAGCGCGGGTGTGTCACGGGCGGACGAGCCCGAGTCCATCCTGCGCCGCGGCGTGGACGAGGTCATGGCCGTCGTTTACGACCCCGCCCCTGCGAGCGCACCGCTCTCCGTGCGCGTCAAGCCGGTCCTGGAAAAGTACTTCGACTTCGCGGGCATCACGCGGCGTGCCGTCGGTCCCAGCTGGAAGCAGTTGTCTTCGGCGCAGCAGCACCGCGCCATCGACCTCTTTGGCGAGATCGTGCTTCGCACCTACGCCGACCGCTTTCAGCCCAGGGAGAAGCCCACGATCAGCTATGGGGCGGTCGTCGAACTCTCGGCCAGGCGGCGTGAACTCGCCCAGACCGTCGGGTATTTGGGACAGAACTACTCTGTCGCCTATCGCATGGAGCAGCAGGCTTCCGGCGGCTGGCTCGTCTATGATGTGCTCATCGAGGGGGTGAGCATGGTGCAGAACTATCGCGGCCAATTTGAGGCCATCCTTCAGAAGGGTGGCCCGGAGGCGCTCCTGAAGTCGCTCGAGGACAACCTCCGCGACATCGCTTCGAAAACGACATGAGCCTGGCCGCGTTGATGAGCAGGCTCGCCTGGGCCGCGGCTGTCGCGGCAAGCTTGGCGGGTGTGCCGCGCCTCTTGGCCGGCGAGACCTCCGCGGCGATGAGCGGCGCGGCGACCACCGCCGTACAGGAGGTCGAGGACGAGGAGGAGGACGAATACGCCCAGCCGGCGGTGCGCGACCCGTTCGAGAAGGTCAACCGCACCGTCTTCAAGTTCAACGACGGGCTCTTCCGCCACGTGGTGCGCCCGATCACGAGCGGGTATCAGACGGTCACGCCGGCGCCGGTGCGTCGCGGCCTCGTGAGCTTCTTCGACAACGTCCGTTTCCCCGTGCGCTTCACCGGGTCGCTGCTGCAGGGCAAGCTCGACCGCGCCGCAGCCGAGACCGGTAAGTTCATTGTGAATACCACGGCCGGCGTCGGCGGCTTCGTCAAGGTTTCGGATCGCTTTCCCAAGCTGCGGGTCCCGGAGGAGGACATCGGCCAGGCCCTGGGCAAATGGGGGCTGCCGGCGGGACCCTACCTCGTGCTGCCGGTGCTCGGTCCCGCCAACCCGCGGGAGATCCTGGGGCGGGCGGGTGACTATGTCCTCACGCCCACCTCGTGGGGCCGCGGCTCGATCATCCCGGAGGACTGGCAGGTGATGAGCGAACTCTCCTGGGAGTGGCGCCTCGCCATCAGTGCGCTGGATACGCTCAGCGCCTTCCCTGAGCTCGTCAGCGCCTACGACACCTTCAACAAGGCGGCCGTCGATCCCTACATCGCGTTTCGCAATGGCTTCCTGCAGTATCGCGAGGCGATGATCCGCAAGTGATTCGCGAGGTGCAGGGAGGTCGGCCATGCGCATAAGCGGCGGACGCGCCCGCGGCATACCGCTGAAGGTGCCGCGCGGCGTCGATGTGCGGCCGGCCATGGACAAGCTGCGCCAGGGCCTCTTTTCCAGCCTGGGCGAACGCGTGGCCGGGGCGCGATTTCTCGATGCCTTCGCCGGCACCGGAAGCTACGGGCTCGAGGCGCTCAGCCGGGGAGCGGCGGGCGGATGGTTTGTCGAGCGGGACCGCGCCGCCGTCGGCGCGCTGCGCGAGAACCTCGCCGCCGTCGCACGCAGCGCGGGCTTTTCCCCGAGCGTCGCGACGATCGCCTCAGCGGACGTGCTTTCCTGGATACCTCCGGTCGAGGCCGCGGTCGACCTGATCTTCGCGGATCCGCCCTTCGACGCCATCCCGGATCTCGGGGAGGTGCTGTTCCGGCGCTTCGCGGGGTTCCTGCGTGGCGCGCCCCATGGGCTGCTCGTCTTCGAGATGCCGGGCCAGCTCGAGCTGGCCTCGCCCGGCTGGCGCCTGCTCAAGCGTATCGGCAAGGGCCGCGACCAGCCGACGTGCTGTCTCTACGCGCTCGAGCCCTGAGCGGGCTCACCAGAGGCCAAGTCGCGTCTTGAGGACGGCGAGCCCGGCCGTGCAGGCCGTCTCGGTGCGCAGGACGCGCGTGCCGAGATGAACGAGAATGAATCCCGCCCCGCGCAGGATCTCGCGTTCCGCCGCCGACCAACCCCGCTCGGGGCCGACTGCGAGCGCGGCGGGGGGAGCGCCGAGCGTTGCCTCGCCGAGCGCGGCCGTGGCCTCGTAGTTGTCGAGGGCGAGGCGGGTCGAGATCCCCGAGACGATGGTTCCGAGTGCGGCCTCGAGCGAACCGGAGCGCGCGACCTCGGGCATCCGTGTGCAAAACGCCTGCCCGACCGCGGTGACGAGCAGCCGCTCGACTTCGCCCGACGACCACAGGGTGCTGTCGGCGTAGGATCGCTCGCCGCGTTCGGTTTGGAAGAAAACCAGGCGGGCGACACCGAGGGTTGTGGCCTCTGCGATCACCTTGCGTGCGGTCTGAGGGCGTGGAAGGCCGACGAGCAACTCGATCGGCGCCAGCGGCGGTGGCATCTCGGACTGCCAGGTGAAACGCAGCGTGAGACCATCACCTCCGAGACCCACGAATTGCGCCCGTCCGCGAGGGCCGTTGACCAGACCGCAGTCAAAGGACTCACCGGGCCGGCGGCGCAGCACCTCGATGATGTGCCGCGCGCGCGGATCCTCAGTCGTGAGCGGTCGGTTGCACTCCTCGGGGCGGAACAGGACCAGGTTCATCGCGAGACCGGGAGAATCCCCTCGCGTCTGGCCTGGGCGAAAGACCCGGGATGTCGTCCCGACCAGCGGGGTGCTTTGCTTAGCGGGAGTGGTGCGGGTAGACAGAATCGAACTGTCGTATCCAACTTGGAAGGATGGCGTTTTACCACTAAACTATACCCGCGGAGTTTAAGTGGGTTGATACACTTCCGATTACCCCGGTCAAGGCTTGCTTCGTACCCACCCCGGAGCAGGCGCGGCAGTCCTTCACCTCGTTACGTATCAACCACACATGGCCTTTCTATCGACCGCTTCACCCGCTTCTGCAACCGCCCTGAAAGCTGGAGCCAAGGGACGCACGGGACGCGATGCCGTGCAGGCGCTCGCGCGGCAGAAATCCCTGGAGAAGAAGAGCAAGACCTACAAGCTGAAGCTCACCCACCTCGCGGTCTTCACCCAGCAGCTCGCGTCGATGCTCGAGGCCGGCTTGCCGCTCGTCGCGGCGCTCGAGGCCCTGCAGGAGCAGACCGAGGACCAGGTCTTTCGCATCATCATCCGCGATGTGCGCACGGACATCGCGGCGGGCAATTCCTTCTCGGCCGCGGTGAAGAAGTTCCCCAACGCCTTCAACACGCTGTTCGTCTCGATGGTCGAGGCGGGTGAGGCGAGCGGTGGCCTCGCGGAGATCCTCGGCAAGGTGGCGTCCTACTTCGAGTCGACGGTCAAGCTGACCAAGAAGGTCAAGTCAGCCATGACCTACCCGATCGCGGTCATCGCGCTGGCCGTCATCCTCGTGCAGGTCCTGCTGATCTTCGTCATCCCGGTCTTCGCCGAGATGTTCGCCGATTTCGGCGCCAAGCTGCCGAAACCCACCCAGGCGCTCATCGATGTGTCCGGCTTCATGCGGTCGAACATCATCTACATCATCGTGGCGGCGTTTCTGGCCTTCAAAGGCTGGGTGAAGTTCATCAAGACCCCGAAGGGCCGCCGCGTGAAGGACGAGATGCTGATGAAGCTGCCGGTCTTCGGAAACCTCATCCGCAAGATCACGCTCTCGCGCTTCTGTCGCACCTACGCGACGCTCCTGCGTGCCGGCGTGCCGATCCTGCGCACGCTCGAGATCGTCGCGGCGTCCAGCAACAAGGTCCAGGTCGAGGAAGCCTGCGTGGACATCTCGCGGCACATCAGTGCCGGTGGCCAGGTGTCCGACATCCTTGGCAGCAATGTCTTCTTCCCGCCCATGATGCGCCACATGGCCAAAGCGGGTGAGTCGACGGGCAACGTCGACGGGATGATGCAGAAAACCGCCGATTTCTACGACACCGAGTGCGAATCGATCATCGCGGCGCTCACCTCGCTGATCGAACCGATGCTCATCGTCTTCCTCGGCGTGTTTGTCGGTGGCATCGTCATGGCGATGTTCCTGCCGATCTTCCAGCTCTCGTCCGTGGTCGGTGGTTGATCGCGTTTCGGGTCGCAAGTCCGTGCCCTTCTGCGGCTGGGGCCGTTTTGGGGCTTTATTTCCGCAAGGCGGGACTTAGGAAAGAGAGTCCCGCCACAGGCTGCCGCACATGTCGTCGTCGATCCTAATTGTTGATGATCTCGTTTCCATCCACGAGATGCTCGAGGCCGTAGTCGCCCCCACAGGGCTGTCGACGGTCTTCGCGACGGATGGCGAACAGGCGCTGGCCAAATACAAGAAGCAGAAGTTCGACCTTGTCCTGGCCGACGTCGACATGAAGCCCATGGACGGCATCACGCTGCTCAAGCAGCTCAAGGTGCTCGATCCGTCCTCGGTCGTCATCATCATGACGGCCTACGCCAGCACCGAGAGCGCGATCCAGGCGCTGAAGTTCGGCGCCTTCGATTACCTGCAGAAGCCCTTCAAGGTCGACGAGTTGATCAAGACCCTGAAGCGCGCGCTCGACTACCGCCAGTTCAGCCAGGAGCAGGAGGCCAACGCCGCGACGCCCGCGGTCGCGCCCTCGATCTCCGTCGGCGATATCGAGTCCCAGATCATCGGGCAGAGTCCCGCAACCCAACGGCTCGTCCAGCAGCTCAAGAAGCTGGTCACGGCCAAGACCCCCGTCCTGCTTCAGGGCGAGGCCGGCACGGGCAAGCGCCAGATTGCCGAACTCCTGCACAACGCCAGCAACCCGAGCGCGCCGTTTGTCCGCGTGGACTGCACGCACAACGACGATCCCGATTTCCGGGACCAGCTCATCGGCGAAAAGAATTCCGGCGGTGCGAAGGTGGAGGAGGCCAAGGGTGGCACGCTCTTCCTCGACAATCTCCCGAGCCTTCCGCTCGAGATCCAGCAGGCGCTCGTGGGTGTGCTAAAGTCGCTCGGCGGGAGCACGCGCCTGATCTGCTCGTCGACGGTCGACCTCGAGGCCCAGGTCGACGAGGGCGCCTTCGACGATGAACTTTTCTATCGAGTCGCGTCGTTGCCCGTCGTGCTCCCCCCGCTGCGCGAGCGCGCGGAGGATATTCCCCTGCTGGTGAAGGACGTCATCCACCGCACGGCGAATCCGACCTTCCCGTCGAACCAGATCGAGTTCACCGACGACGCACTCCAGGCCCTCAGCGCCCATTATTGGCCGGGCAACATCTCCGAGCTGAATCAGGTCATTTCCAAGATCGTCGCCACGACGGAGACGCGTGTGATCTCCTCGCGGCAGCTGCCCATGCGCCTGCGCGAGATGACCGACTGGCCGAGCCTGGCCGACTACCTCGCCGGTCAGGAGAAGGAATATATCGCCACCGTCCTCAACGCCTGCAAGGACGACAAGGCCCTCGCCCTGAAGATCCTGAAGTGCGACGCCTCGAAGCTGAAGTGAGCTGAGTGCGGTTGACGGAGCGGAGGAGAGTCCCTCTCCCGTCGATCTCGAGCCTGTGGCTCAGGCCGTGCGTTCTCGCGGAAAGTTCCCGCTTGCGCGCGTCCGGAGCGGTCCCAACCCTCGCCGGTCACGCGCGTACCGCTCCCTCCCGCCCATGCCTAAACGCACCGACATCAAGTCCATCCTCGTCATCGGCGCCGGTCCCATCGTGATCGGCCAGGCATGCGAGTTTGACTACTCCGGCACCCAGGCCTGCAAGGCGCTCAAAGAGGAGGGCTACCGGGTCATCCTGGTAAACTCCAACCCAGCCACGATCATGACCGACCCGGAGTTTGCCGATGTGACCTACATCGAGCCGCTCACGGTCGAGATGGTGGAGAAGATCATCGACGCCGAGCGCCCGGACGCCCTCCTGCCCACCCTCGGCGGTCAGACCGCGCTCAACCTCTCCGTCGCCCTCCACGAGGCCGGCGTGCTGGAAAAATTCGGGGTCGAGATGATCGGGGCCAAGGTCGACGCCATCCGCAAGGGCGAGGACCGCGAACTCTTCAAGCAGGCGATGTTCAAGATCGGCCTCGATTGCGCGAAATCCCGCACGGTCAAGTCCATCGACGAGGCCCGCGCCGCAGCCGAGCAGCTCGGCCAGTTCCCACTCATCATCCGGCCGAGCTTCACCCTCGGCGGCCAGGGCGGCGGCATCGCCTACAACAAGGAGGAGTTCGACCGCATCGTCTCCAATGGCCTCGACCTGTCGCCCGTGCATGAGGTCCTGATCGAGGAGTGCCTGCTCGGCTGGAAGGAGTATGAGATGGAGGTGATGCGCGACCACAAGGACCAGTGCGTCGTCATCTGCTCGATCGAAAACTTCGATCCCATGGGCGTGCACACCGGCGACTCGATCACCGTCGCGCCCGCCATGACGCTCACCGACAAGGAATACCAGGTGATGCGCGACGCCTCCTTCGCCGTGATCCGCGAGATCGGCGTCGAGACCGGTGGGTCCAACATCCAGTTTTCGGTCCATCCGCAGACCGGCCGCATGGTCGTGATCGAGATGAACCCGCGCGTCTCGCGCAGCTCGGCCCTCGCCTCCAAGGCCACGGGATTTCCCATCGCCAAGATCGCGGCCAAGCTCGCCGTCGGCTACGCGCTCGACGAGATCCAGAACGACATCACCCGCGAGACACCCGCAAGCTTTGAACCCACGATCGACTACGTGGTGACGAAGATCCCGCGCTTCACCTTCGAGAAGTTCATCGGCGCCGACACCACGCTCACGTCCTCGATGAAGTCCGTCGGCGAGGCCATGGCCATCGGCCGCACGTTCAAGGAGTCGATGCAGAAGGCGCTGCGCTCGCTTGAGATCGGCGCCCGCGGCTTCGGCGGCGGCGGCAAGCACGGCGGCGATGACGTCATCGACGTCAACGTGATCAAGGCCCACCTCGCCCGTCCGAACTGCGAGCGGATCTTCTACATCCGCCACGCCTTCCGCGCCGGACTCACGACCCAGCAGGTTTTCGACCTCTCCGCCATCGACCCGTGGTTCCTGCAGCAGCTCTGGGAAATCTACGAGATGGAGGAGGCTCTGCGCAAAGAGACGCTCGCCTCGGTCAGCGATCAGGCGCTGCGCCGCGCCAAGCAGTTCGGGTTTTCCGACGTGCAGCTCGCGCACATCCTCAAGGCCTCGGTCGCCGACGTGCGCGCGAAGCGCCGCGCCGCCGGCGCGAAGACGGTCTTCCGCCTCGTCGACACCTGCGCCGCGGAGTTTGAAGCCTTCACGCCGTATTATTATTCCAGCTACGGCGACGAAAACGAGGTCATCCCGTCCGACCGCAAGAAGATCATGATCCTCGGCGGCGGACCCAACCGCATCGGCCAGGGCATCGAGTTCGACTACTGCTGCGTGCACGCGTCCTTCGCGCTGCGCGAGATGGGATTCGAGACGGTGATGGTGAACTCCAATCCCGAGACCGTCTCCACCGACTACGACACCTCCGACCGCCTCTACTTCGAGCCGCTCACGCTCGAGGACGTGCTCGAGATCTACGAGCAGGAGAAGTGCTCCGGCGCCATCGTGCAGTTCGGCGGGCAAACCCCACTCAACCTCGCCACGCAGCTCAAGGCGCACGGCGTGAACATCATCGGCACCTCGCCGGAGAGCATCGAGATCGCCGAGGACCGGAAGCTCTTTGCGGCCATCCTCAACAAGCTCGGCCTCAAGCAGCCGGCCAACCGCACGGCCATGAACGAAGCCGACGCGCTCGCCGGCGCGCGCGAGATCGGCTTCCCCGTGCTCCTGCGTCCGTCCTTCGTGCTCGGCGGCCGCGGCATGTTCATCGTCTTCAACGAGGACGAGTTCAAGGGCGTGGTCCGCCAGGCCTTCGACGTGATGCCGGACAAGCCCGTGCTCATCGACAAGTTCCTCGAGGACGCGATCGAGCTCGACGTCGACTGCATCAGCGACGGCAAGCAGAGTGTCATCGGCGGCATGCTCGAGCACATCGAGTACGCCGGCGTGCATTCCGGCGACGCCGCCATGGTCATGCCGCCGCACACGCTGTCGCAGAAGATGCTGCAAACCGTGCGCGAGGCCACGCACGCGCTCGCGCGCGAACTCAGGGTCATCGGCCTGATGAACGTGCAGTTCGCCATCAAGGACGGGCAGCTCTACGTCCTCGAGGTCAACCCGCGCGCCTCCCGCACCGTGCCCTTCGTCGCCAAAGCCGTGGGCGTACCGCTGGCCAAGCTGGCCGCCAAGATCATGGCCGGCTCCACGCTGGCCGAGCTCGGGTTCACGAAGGAGATCCGTCCGCGCCACTGGTGCGTGAAGGAGGCGGTCTTCCCGTTCGTGCGTTTCCCCGGCGCGCCGATCATCCTCGGCCCGGAGATGCGCTCCACCGGCGAGGTCATGGGCCTCGACGACGATCTCGGCCTCGCCTACGCCAAGAGCCAGATGGCCGCGCGCCCGGCGCTGCCGAAGAGCGGCAACTGCTTCCTGTCGGTGAAGGACCACGACAAGCCGCGCGCCGTCGACATCGCGCGCCAGCTCGAGGCGCTGGGCTTCGCCATCTACTCGACCAGCGGCACCGCCGCCCACCTCGAGGCCAATGGTGTGAAGGTGAACCGCCTGCACAAGATCGACGAGGGCCGTCCGACCGTGGTCGACATGATCAAGAACGGGCAGATCCAGCTCATCATCAACACGCCTTCCGGCATGGTGCCACGCCGCGACGAGAACCTCATCCGCTCCGCCGCGATCTCTCACGCCATCTGTATCATGACGACGATTACAGGAGCCTACGCCGCCCTCAACGGCATCAAGGCCCTGCGCAACGGCTCGGTGAACGTCCGCCCGCTGCAGAAATACGTCGGCAATACAGTGGCGGTGTCGTAGCTCGACTACGGCGCAGCGTGTTTCCAACGGCAAAGGGGCTCCCGCCGTCGCATGCGACGGC